>DATIXD010000001.1:0-2207 GCA_035518875.1 Methylococcaceae bacterium
CGATCTCCGCACCGACAGCCTCATCGTTCTTGTCGCAACCATTGGCGGACTCGTCATCGAGGCCTGGGGTACACAAACGAACCTGTGGTTCTACTACACTGGCGAACGACCACCGCTTTGGATCGTTCCCGCCTGGCCGATCGCAACATTATCAATTGACCGCATCACCAGATTGCTTAACTGGCTGGTTGAAAGAGCTAGATTAACCCGCCCTTTTGCCCGATTCACCGTTCTTCATTCCCTATTCGCTATCCTCTATTGGATCATCTTCATTTCTTTCCTCGGCTTCATGCTGGTTTTTGTTTTCCCAACTCTCAATAAGCCGTATACGATTCTGGCATTGCTGCTTTGTATCTTGTTGATCCTGACGCCAACGTATCATCGTCGTGCTGTCCTTGTCTTCCTTGCAGGCGCAAGTCTGGGATACTTTCTAGAACTCTGGGGCACTACGCGCCAATGCTGGACGTACTACACATATCAAACTCCCCCTCTCTTCGCCGTGCTTGCACATGGCATGGCCGCAGTCGCCTTCTGGCGAACTGGGTTGATAATGAAAATGATTACAGAGAAATTGCGGGCAGTATTAACTCCCGCTATCGAGACTCAAGACGAGCAGCCGTGACTGCCGATTTGTAGGGACACCCCAAGACATGTCCTAGCAGAACCTTATAGCGTACCCCCTCTTCGTCCTTCCATCCCTAAAACCTTTACCGTATCTTCATAAATGCTTTATGCTTGCTACAAGGGGTCAACCTATACTCATGCCACAACACAGCACGCAGACGTGCGCCTCAATCCGAAAGGAAATCAACTATGAATAGAACTTTGAGCACAATTCTGATTGTCCTGGCGCTCCTAGTTGTGGTAGGTAGCCTGTTCTTTGCTGGCACTATGTTTGCCCGCGTGGACCTCTTCGGGACTAGGACGATGATGTCAACATATGGCCTCAATAACTGGTCTGGTTTCGGTCCAGGAATGATGAACCAGCGCGGCGGAGGGTTCGGACAAGGTATGCCGTTCGCTCCCGGTGCGGGCGGGGCAAACGGTCGCACTGGCAGAATGGGACCAGGCATGATGGGCGGCTATGGTTGGACCAACGGAACTGCTGCGAATGTCAAGCCGCTAACCGTCGACCAGGCAAAGCAAGCTGCAGAAAAATATATACAAGCCACCGATCTGACCGGCCTTGAGACAGGCGAAGTCATGATCTTTGACAACAACGCCTATGTGGTTGTCAAAGAGACCGCCACAAGGTTGGGCGCATTCGAACTCCTGATTGATCCTGCAAGCCAAATCGCTTATCCAGAATATGGTCCCAACATGATGTGGAATCTCAAATATGGTGGATTCAACCATAGGGTGATGACACTTGCACCGGGTGCAAGTGCACGGATGAATCGACCCGGCGGCATGATGAACTGGATGTCAGGCAGTTGGAATGCCCAGAACGCCACGCCGGCTGAAGTTTCACCCGATATACCGATTACGCAAGAACAGGCCATCAAGGATGCTCAAGCCTATCTTGGTCAATATATCCCCGGCGCCAGCGCGGCGACCGATCCTGTGAAGTTTTACGGCTACTACACGCTCGACTTCACAAAAGACGGCAAGACCGTCGGCATGTTGAGTGTTAACGGTTATAGCGGGCAGGCTTTCCTCCACACCTGGCATGGGACTTTCATCGAAGAGGGCCAGTAGTCAGCCCCGTTGTCGGCATCCTGAAGTGCGCTGAGTTGAGCAAGGTCAGCGCACTCACTATTCCACTTTGCCGTACAATAGCCCTACCATCAAATTCGAGTTTCCGCGATGTCCAAAATCCTTGTGATCGACGATGAACCGTCCATCATAAAACTCGTAACGGCTTATCTCAAGCCTGAAGGCTACGAGGTGCTTACCGCCACGGACGGCTCCTCGGGTCTCAAAGCCGCGCGTGCCTTCAAGCCGGACATCGTGATCCTGGACGTCATGTTACCCGGTATGGATGGGCTGGAATTGCTCACCCGCCTGCGCCGCGAATCTCAGGTCTATGTGATTCTTCTCACGGCTAAAACAGAGGAGACGGATAAAATCGTCGGCCTTTCGATCGGGGCGGATGATTACGTCACCAAGCCCTTCAGCCCACGCGAGCTGACCGCGCGCGTAAAGGCCGCGTTAAGGCGCATCCAATCTAGCGCATCGGATACAAATGTGCTGGCTTTTCGCCACCT
>DATIXD010000002.1:0-7829 GCA_035518875.1 Methylococcaceae bacterium
CCCGCATCATAGCCCGGCGGATCGATTGAGCCCCCCTTTTTCCGCGCTCTTTACACTCAGGCTGTCGATGATCGCGGCCGTCGGGTTGGCTTCTCTGTCCGCCTGCTCACGGCAACGGATGTAAAGTGCCTGGTGCAGCCGATTGAGTGTGCCGTCATCCGTCCAGCGCCGGAAATAATCGTGAATTGTCGTGCTGGGCGGCAAATATTTTGGAATTGCCTCGGTTTTCCATTTGGCACCTGGTTCCGCCGACGCCATTGGCGGATAGCCCAACTTCCGCAGCCTCCGTGCAGGGGAGGTAATTATGCCAGGTAGGCGGCGATAATGCCAGAGAGTACGATATCATCGAACGTGCTCGGCGGCGCCTACGCCGAGGCCAGTAGCAGCGCCAAGCCGCGGAGACCAGAGCAGGCACCAGGCTCGGCAACGCGACTCCACTGCCTGAATGGGCCTTGCCACGCTGTAACACACCAGAACGTTGGCAATGGACAGGATCCCCAAGGCGACCAGACTGTGCGCGTCATACGCGGCCAACCGGGCAATCTCGAAGGCAGCGAGTCCGGCCGGGATCACGCGCCCCCCGAGATTGATGGCGATGACGGTTTCGTCGGTTACCCTGACCCACCGCGGGTGCAATCCGAACACGCCATAGGTCGCAAGCGGATGAACGGCGACATGGCGGGTACGTTAGATGCGCCGTACCGGGATGTTCACGGCACTTCCTATGATCACCGCAAGGATCAGCAGAACTGCCACCGCGCTATTCAGATGGAGCTTGTCGAGGCTGGCCAGCATCACCCCGGCGAAGATCAGGGGCATGAGCAGGAGCAGGATGAGAGCCGCGAACAGCGACAGCTAGGTGAGCGGGGTCATGGGTCGCGGTGCTCCTTTCGGGCAACGCCGGCTTCCCGTAGGTTGGCATAGGCGAGCGCGGCGACAGCCTAGCGGATGGTGCCGGCAATACAGTGCTGCCGCGCCCGTCCGGTAAGATCCGGTGCGATTGCTGCCATGTTGATGGCGGGACCGAACTTGACGATCACGGGGTTGGGACGCGGCAGCCTCCTGCCTAGAGGGAGTGCTGCTGCGGTGCCGCCGATCCAGGCCGGCACAACCGGTACGGGGTGGTGCTCCAGCAGGCGCCGATCCCCGGCTGGAATGGCCCCAAATCGCCGTCAGGGCTGACCCTGCCTTCGGGAAACCAAACAAGCGTCCTGCCGTGGCGGAGAACGGCGGCGGCATCCGCGATGCTCGCCAGCACCGCGCGGTTGGGATCGACCGGGACGATTTGGGTCGCTCGGCTGAACAGCCTTTCCAAGGGCGTGACGAACAGAAAACGTGTCCATCCGGCAAAATAGCTGTGCCCCAGCGCGAATGCGTCCAGATAGCTCACATGGTTCGGACAGATCACGAAAGGAGAAAAAACCAGCCTTGACCCCGTCATGAAACTCAAATCATAAACTATGGGCGGGTCAAATCTCGATGGAATTCCCGGGTCAGATCTCAGCGGAAATCAACAGCGGACCATTTCTCAGTCGCAGGATAAGAGCCTGAGCGGCTCGTCTCGACCCGTTCCTTCCACCTCGCACAGACGACGACCGCCAGGACTGCCGCTCCATACAATGGCAAGGACGGCAGGTCATGTGCATAGAAAGGATCCTCCAAATCGAAATGCCACCAACAAACCATCGTGAACGGTGCCACACTCGCCGCGCCGACCATGAACCAGGAGAGCCAGTAACTCGACGCTAAAGCGGCGAAGGGAATGCACCATATGAAGTACCAGGGCCAAACATGACCGACCACAACGAAAAGGACAAATGACATGACCGCCAATTGCGTGCGCGCCACCGTGTCATCATTGCGCGTTCGAACAAGTTTTTCCACGGCGATCAATGCGACGACGAGGAAGAAGAGGGCGAACGGAAGCAACTCTACCACGGTCACGACCGGGCGGTTCCTGGCTACCCAGCCGTCGATGCCGGCCACATGTTCCAAGGCGCGCAGCACCCCGGCCGGATCGAAGAAGCGCCAATGCGCCATTGCCGCTGTCTCGGCCCCGAACATGCCGAATGCCGCAATCCCCACAAAGACTGCGACGAGTACCAATGCTGCGGGCGCAACGCGCGCAAGGTAGCGGCGCGTTCTAAAGGCTCCACCATTCCAATGGGCTGCCAAGTCAACAATGATCAGGGGCGCGGTGACATATTTGACCAGGACGGACGCCGTGAGGGCCAGTACCGCACCCGATCCCGCCTTGCGCATCGTCCTAGCCCACAAGAGGGCGAAAGCCACCATCGTAACGTCGTTGTGGCCCTCGGCTACCCCCAAATGCACGCAGATCGGCAACCAACCGGCAACGGCAATGGCCCTGCATCGAAAATAGGGATCCCGCCCGCGACTGAGATCCGAGACAAGCCAGAGGCAACCGAGCCAGGACACCAGCAGGACCAGCTTCAGGAAGATCCAGGTCAGCAGCGGTGATCCGAACCCGAGCCAGCTGAGGCAGCTGGCGAGTCCGATCCAGAGGGGGCCGTAGGTTGCACGAACCGGCCTGTAGTCGAACGGCAAATCGCTGGCTAAATCGGTAAGAAACGGGATCGTGAACGGATTAGCGGCGTGATCGATCATCCGTCCCCAAACGACAGAGAGCCAGATGTCCTGGGTCATCACGTTGAAAGCCGGCACCGCGACGACCGCGAACGCCATGGCCCAGAGGAGCATCCTGTCCGCGATTGCGTCGGTCAGTTTCTTCCGGTTGCGGACGAGCAAGACGCCGACGGCGAAAAAGCATGCGGTCGCAACAAGAAGCGGAATGCAATAAGCGGCCAAGAAGGCCGGCCCGTTCACAAAGACAGAATGGCCGGCAAGCGCCTCCGACAGCGCCGCGGGAATATAAGGAGATGTCGAGAGGTCAGAGAAAAATTTCGGCTGATTGGTACCGAACTGATTGGCCCCGACTACCAATGGTGGCTGCGCGGCGGCAAGAAACGGCGAGACAAGGCTATAAGTCAGACCCAGAACAAGGGTCGCACTGCCCAGCATGTTGATCTTGCTGACTACGCTTCTGTTGTCTTGCATGAAACAAATCCCATATTTCAACAATGCCAGAAAGACCATCGTATCAGTGTTTTCAGTTTGAATTCGTATCCAAAATTTGTCTAGGCTCCGTACGCTGTAATGTGAAAAAAAGCGCCGCCACGTATGGCCGTGAGCGTTATCAAGCTGCCTGACTTCGAGAGGCATGATGTCCGCATCACGGACCTGGAGGGCAACCCGTGGTTCGTCCTGGCCGATGTCTACCGGGCGCTGGGCCGAGGGCATGTGTTCAGGCAGCGTTACATGGCTGTGCCAACCTGGCAGATGGGACGGTTTGCCACCCGCCGTCCTCAGGCGGGCTACCAGCGGCCGCCTATCGGCTGTTTTGCACCCAACTTGGGCACTCGAGCGCCTTGGTCGTCTGCCCAGAGGCATTTACCCATTGTAGCTGGAACGGGTCGTGCCCCCTGTGGTGGTGTAGGAGGCCGCTGATCGGTCTGCGCCGGATCCAGCAAGCGCGGCCGGATTTCCGCGAGGTAGTGGTCGATGCAAGGTGTGAGTTCCGGCAGCAGGCTACCTCGGCGCAGCACGTCGAAGAACAACGCGACGCTTTCGAAGGTCACGCGCTCGCCCGGGCCGAGCTCCGGATCGAGCAGCCCCTGCGCCGCCAGCACGGCCAGGAAGCGGCCATAACGCTCTAGTGGGGGGCAGGGGGCAAAGCCCCCCCTGGTTTTGCTTACTTGAACGGTTCACGCCCTCAGGCGTCAGTACATATGCAGGCCGCCGTTGATGGAGAGGGTTGAGCCGGTGATGACATCCGCTTCATCGGCGGTGAGGAACGCCACGCCGCGCGCGATATCTCCCACCGTGCACATCCGGCCGCGCGGGATTTTGGCGATGAATTTCTCCAGCACATCGGGCGCCATGGCGCGCACCATCTCGGTATCGACGTAGCCCGGCGCGATGACGTTGGCGGTGATGCCGTGCCGCGCGCCCTCGAGCGCCAGCGCCTTGGTGAAGCCGTGCATGCCGGACTTGGCGGCGGCGTAATTCACCTGGCCGAATTGCCCGGCCTGGCCGTTGAGCGAGCCGACATTCACAATCCGCCCGAACTTGCGCGCCTTCATACCGTCGAAGCAGGCTTTGGAAAGATTGAAGCAGGAGCCAAGATTGGTGTCGATCACCGCATCCCACACTTCGCGGGTCATTTTGCTGATCACGGTATCGCGCGTAATGCCGGCGTTGTTCACCAGAATTTCCACCGGCCCATGCGTCGCGGCGATCGTGCTCACCGCGGCCAGACATTGCTCGAAATCGCCTGCGTCAAAGCGTATGGCCTCGATTCCCGTCTCGGCGGTAAAAGCCTCCGCGGCCTCGATATTCGCCACATAGCTGGCAACCACATTCCGCCCTGCTTGTTTCAAAGCGATGCTGATGGCATGGCCAATGCCACGTGTACCGCCGGTAACCAATGCAACTCGCATCACGCTGTTCCTCCCTTGGTTTCCAAAATGCTAAATCATTATTCCGACATAGAAAATTAAAAGGCGCTAATTTTCCCGTATAAGCTGCGAATTTCCGCAACGGTTTTGCGTGCCGGCTTTCATTTTGGCGCTGTTAAAATCTCTTTTACGGCGGAGAACGGCACTAGAGCATTTTGTGATTAAATTGACCCTTGCCCAGAATTTTAAAGGTAGTTTGCGCACTCCGCGGGGCAAAACTGTTCGAGCAGGTCGCCGATGCGTTGCCATGTTGCTTCCACGGTTCTTTCCGCAGCTTTTCGGAGCAGGGTTTTGAGTTTGGCGAAGACCTGCGCGATCAGATTCAGGTCTGGGCTGTAGCGCGGCAGAAAGAAGCGTTTTGCGTCGGCTTGGCGGATGGCGTCGCGCACGGGCATGCCTTTATGGCTCCCGAGATTGTCGAGGATGGACGAGATCAACCGCCTCATTCCCTCGTTGGTCAAGATGATCCCGGCGGGTCACGCGGTGCCGGAATTGCCCAGTGCCACGACGTTCTCACGCGCACCGATCCTGGCGCACCGCACCTACTCCAGGACTAGGGCAAGGCAGAGACGCGATTCCGGTTCTCCTGGCTAGGTAAGCGTGCCCATGGGTATCCCTCCCGGACAATCACTGAGCTAATTGATATCTTGGCGTAAGGGGGAAAGCCGCTCGCTCCCGTCTTGGGGTGCGGTGATAGCCTGATCAGGACGGGTAGGTTTCGACCCATGTCGGACATTGACGGTCCAAGCGGGCGATCCCGACAGCGGATCGACTTTGTTATGTGATCTTTTGTCGCCCCAGCTAATTTCCCACTGAAACAGTTTGCGTAGAACAGGATGGCTGAGCGCCAGACCTTGGACAAACTTCACAGCCCCCTTCTTTTGTGCCAGAACAGGCTTTTCGATTACATGCCATGAGAATGCAGCAAAGCACGCCGCCAAAATCACGCTGAGCACGAAATTGACGTACCAAATTCGCGTATCTGGCAGGAGAAAGGCGATGGTTTGCTGGATCGGAAAGCCATAGAGGTACATTCCGTATGAATAGTCCGCACCCCGAACAACAAATGTCCGCGACGGGTCGCAGAGCCCGAGGAACACGGTCACGTATGAAAGCGGCAGAAGCGCGAGGTAGTGGGTCGCTCCGTGCGAAAGGAACACGTAGGCGAGGACCGCGGCGATAATGAAATAGGACCAGCGAAAGGGAATGCGGTCACGCAAAAGGTACAGGCCAGCGCCGAATAGAGCTGACAGGATTAGGAAGGAGCCGGAGGGCCGGTCAGTGCCCAAATAAAAGTGATGGGATATGAGTCCGTGTGCAAAGACGCCGACCGAAGCCACAATGACGAGGGCCATGTACAAGGCCGGCCGCTTGTGCATACGCGCCAGCGCAAGCAAGGAAATCCAAATGTAGGACTCCAGCTCGAAGGGAACGGTCCAGAGCTGAATGTTGACCCATTTTGGAGAAGGCGGGTTATCGAAGACCCCCGGCAGGTAGTAATGAATGTCGCCCAACACATTCAAAAAATATTCTCTAAACATTTGGTTGGAGAAATAGTCTGAGAGCGACAGTGTCGTGATGAGCGGGCCAAGTATTAGAGCCGAGAGAACGACCTCGACAAAGAGAGCCGGAAATATCCGCAATCCGCGCAGTGTAAGAAATGAGGGCAGGTCATTGCGCTCGAGACTGCCGGCAACGAGAAAGCCACTCAAGGCGAAGAAGGCTGGTACGGCAGCGAAACAAAGTGGGCCAAGAGGCCCAGTCCAGAGTAGGCCCTCGCCATTGTGTCCATAGGAAACTGTAAAAGAGTGAAATGCTATGACGGCAACGGCTAGGCTAAGGCGAATGTAATCGAACCCCGCCGGCCGGCCGCCCGTCTCGACAAGCTGGATCCCAAACGTGTTCACCCGACTTTTCTCCCCCGATGCAACCAAACCGCTCAGGGGGCACGCCCCTGGACTCTCAAACCTTGGCATTCAACTTCGGTTGATTCGATTAAAGTGTCAATATCGAAATGATTAGCGCCAGATAGCGGCCTAAAAGCATACCAATCTGATTGATTACAAAGGGCTGAGAAGCCCTGGTTGGTCGGTACGCGGCGTGAGTCGCTATTTAGATTACCCGGAACTTGGCGGATTTCGCTCCAACCGGCGTTCCGCTACTGAACCCGTGGAGTAGCTTTCCTCAATAATCTTACGCTTCGCAAATCGAGGAATACCCGCCGCCGTGTCTGCTATGCGCGAACACGATTTGGAATTGGAAACCGTCTCGGTTTGTACGCTCCAGCTGATTGGTGGCTCTCCAACGAACTGATCACGCCGTGCCGGCGGATGTCGTCGGGTGTGGCAGCTGCATCCAGGCGGGAATGCGCGGTGTTACTTCTGCACCACCGGCAGCAAGCACCTTCTCCACAGCATCCAGCCGCAGCATGGCCAGGGCGAGATTGCCGGCCGAGGAGCGGATGTCTCCCACCTCATGGCCATCGGCCATCACCGGCGTGCCGGGGGCGGGCGTGGGGCCTGTGAACGCCACCGGCACAAGCCGGCGCTTCACCAGCCCGCGATATTTCGTCCGCGCCGTGAGTTCCTGGCCCATATAGCAGCCCTTGTCCCAGGCGATGCCGCCAAGCTCGTCGAACCCGGCTTCCAGCAGCAGCGTCTTGTCCGGCTCCAGATCCGGCGTGCCATCGGGCAGGCCGAGGGCGATGCGGTGTGCGGCGTAATCCCCCTCGCTGGCATTGGCGGGCAGAGGCGCGGGGCTAAGTAGCCGCCATCCGGCCTCTGCCAGTCGCGGGTCGGGCGCGGAGATCGCCACCTCGGGCGGCGGGCCGTCCCAGGCGGCGTAAACGACGAAAGCCTCCGAGGCATCCTCCAGCTCCACCTGGGCGCGCAGCCTGTAGCGGCGCAGCTTGGTCAGCAGCCCGGGAATGTCCGCCCGGGGCGCGTCCAGCAGCAGCGCGTCATCCGTGGCGAAGACGAAGAAATCGAAGAGGTACTTGCCCTGCGGCGTGAGCAGCGCGGCCCAGAGGGCTTGGCCCGGCGCGGCCTTCGCCACGTCGTTGCTGACCAGACCGTTGAGGAAGGAGATGCGGTCGGCGCCACGGAGGGCGAGAACGCCGCGCTGCGGCAGATGAGCCAGTTTCGTCATGACCAGAACATGGCGGCGGGATAACGCGCCGGCAAGCCCGGTTTGCGGCGGCAGGCAAACGCGCTAGACCCAGCCCGGCATGAAAAAAATCCTGTTCATCACCTCGTCGCGCATCGGCGATGCGGTGATCTCCTGCGGCATATT
>DATIXD010000003.1:0-9762 GCA_035518875.1 Methylococcaceae bacterium
TGCGAAGGCGAACGCGGAGGTTGCCATCAGTCTGAGTCCTGTCATGCTCGCGGCAGCTGGGATGTGATCAATGGGGCGATCCGCGCGGCGCTGGAGTCGGTAAGCCTCGCGGATATGGCGAAACCGGCTGCAGTCAAGGTTGCGGAAGAGATCAGCATACCTCTCAGCAGTCTTCATCAACCCCGAAAAATCTTCTGAGCGCGGAGTGAGAGCCATGTCAGCGTCAGCGCAAACCATCGAGAAACTGATCAAGCAGGAATACAAGCAGGGTTTCGTCACCGAGTTGGAGACGGACACTTTGCCGCCCGGCCTGAATGAGGACGTGATCCGGGCCATATCCCGGAAGAAGAACGAGCCCGAGTGGATGCGGGAATGGCGGCTGGAAGCCTACCGGCACTGGCTGACCATGCAGGAACCGAAGTGGTCCTTCGTCCACTACGGCCCCATCGATTATCAGGCCATCAGCTATTATTCCGCGCCCAAGACAACCGAGGGTCCGAAAAGCCTGGACGAGGTCGACCCCAAACTGCTGGAAACCTATAACAAGCTCGGCATCCCGCTTTACGAACAGGAACGCCTGGCGGGTGTCGCCGTGGACGCCGTGTTCGACAGTGTCTCGGTGGCGACCACATTCAAGGACAAACTGGCCGGGGCCGGCGTGATTTTTTGCTCGATGTCCGAGGCTATTCAGAATCACCCCGAATTGGTGCGGCAGTACCTGGGCAGCGTGGTGCCGTCAGGTGACAATTTTTTCGCGGCCCTGAATGCCGCCGTATTTTCCGACGGATCCTTCGTCTATATCCCCAGGGGTGTACGCTGCCCGATGGAGCTGTCCACTTATTTCCGCATCAACGCCGCCAAGACCGGTCAGTTCGAGCGCACCCTCATCATCGCCGAGGAGCGCAGCCATGTCAGCTATCTGGAAGGATGCACCGCGCCCATGCGCGATGAGAATCAGCTACACGCCGCCGTGGTGGAGCTGATTGCGTTGGAAGGCGCGGAGATCAAATATTCCACGGTGCAGAACTGGTATCCCGGCGACGAAGAAGGCAAGGGAGGTATCTATAACTTCGTGACCAAGCGGGGCGAATGCCGGGGCGCGAATTCCAAGATTTCCTGGACCCAGGTCGAGACCGGTTCGGCCATCACCTGGAAGTATCCGAGCTGCATCCTGCGCGGTGACAATTCAATCGGCGAGTTCTATTCGGTGGCATTGACCAATCACCGCCAGCAGGCCGACACCGGCACCAAGATGATCCATATCGGCAAGAACACCCGCAGCACCATCATTTCCAAGGGCATCTCCGCAGGACGTGCGCAGAACAGTTACCGAGGGCTGGTCAAGATGCTAAAAAGTGCCGAGAACGCCCGCAACTATACCCAGTGCGATTCTCTGCTGATCGGCGACCGCTGCGGCGCCCACACCTTCCCGTATATCGAGGTCAGGCAGCCGACGGCCCAGGTCGAGCACGAGGCGAGTACCTCCAAGATCAGCGAGGACCAGCTGTTTTTCTGCCAGCAACGCGGCCTCTCTGCCGAGGACGCCGTCTCCATGATCGTCAACGGCTTTTGCAAGCAGGTGTTCAAGGAGTTGCCGATGGAGTTCGCGGTAGAGGCGCAAGCGCTGCTGGGCATCAGCCTGGAAGGCAGTGTCGGTTGATCATGTAGGGTGCGCAGTGCGCACCGGTTCGAATTTGATGCGCATGGCGCACCCATGATCAGAGTACAAATATGCTGAAAATTGAAAACCTCCACGTCCGCGTCGAGGACAAACCCATCCTGAAAGGCATCAGCCTGCACATCCAGTCGGGCGAAGTTCATGCGATCATGGGCCCGAACGGTTCCGGTAAGAGCACGCTCGCGCATGTACTGGCTGGCCGTGACGGTTATGAAGTCACCGGTGGCAGCGTCACCTACCGGGGCCGGAATCTCCTGGAGATGGCGCCGGAGGAACGCGCGCGCGAAGGCGTTTTTCTGGCATTTCAATACCCAGTGGAAATACCTGGCGTCAGCAATATCTATCTGCTGAAGGCGGCGCTGAACGCCATCCGCAAGCATCGGGGTTTGAACGAGCTGGATGCGATGGATTTCCTGAAAATGATCAAGGCCAAGATCAAGCTGGTGGAGATGGACGAGCAGTTCCTCTACCGAGCGGTAAACGAGGGTTTTTCCGGTGGCGAGAAGAAGCGCAACGAAATCCTGCAAATGGCAGTGTTGGAGCCCAATTTATGCATTCTCGACGAGACCGATTCCGGCCTGGATATCGATGCTCTCAAGATCGTCTCGGACGGCGTCAATTCTCTGCGTGCGATGGATCGCTCATTCATTCTCGTTACCCATTACCAGCGTTTGCTCAACTACATAAAACCGGATTATGTGCATGTCCTCGCCCATGGGCGCATTGCCAAATCGGGCGATGCTAGCCTTGCGCTGGAACTGGAGAGCAGGGGCTACGGTTGGGTCGACCAGCAGGCGGCGGTTGCTTGATATGAATGCGGTTTCCTATATCGAACACTATCAGGCGGTCTCCCTGGCGCTGCCGGGCCGGCAGCTGGCCTGGCTGAACGCCCTGCGGGAAGAGGCCCTGGCGAATTTTTCGGGCAGCGGTTTTCCATCTCCCCGTGAGGAGGAGTGGAAATACACCAACGTTTCGCCGATCGAAAAAAAACTGTTCAAACCGTTGATCGGACAGGCTTCGTACGCGGACTCCCCGAATCGGGACTGGTTGGATTCCTATCGGCTGGCCGACGCCTGGACGCTGGTCGTGGTCGACGGCCATTTTTTCCGTGACCTTTCGGCGCTGGAGGGGATTCCCGAAGGCGTGATCGCCAGCGGGCTGGCAGAGACGCTGGAAAAGCATCCCGAGCGGGTTGAGGCTTGCCTTGGCACGGTTTGCAGCAAGGAGAAACACGGTTTCATCGCCTTCAACACGGCCTTTTTCTCTGACGGCGTGTTCGTCGACGTGCCGGCCGATGTCGCGTTGGAAAAGCCCCTGCAATTGATTTATATCTCCACGCGTCCGGAAGGCCTCTCGAACACGCGCAGCATCATCGCCCTGGGCGAAAATGCTCGGGCCTCAGTGGTGGAGACCTACGCGGGAAGCGCGGATCAGGCTTATCTAACGGCGGCGGTCACCGAGGTCAGGGTCGGCGGCAACGCCGAGCTCGATTTGTATAAGGTGCAAAGCGAGTCGGACAAGGCCTTCCACTTCGGCGGCATTTACGTCGTACAGGAGCGTTCAGCGCGTTTTCAACAGCATAACGTGGCCTTCGGCGGCCTCTTGGTGCGCAACGAGATTCACACCGAGCTCCGCAAAGGTGCCGAGTGTTTGATGAGCGGCCTGTTCCTGGCTTCCAGGCGCCAGCATGTGGACAACCACACCCTGATTCATCATGCTGAACCCTATGGCGTCAGCCGCGAGGTCTACCGCGGCATTCTCGCGGATCGGGCGCGTGGCGTGTTTCAGGGTCGCATCGTCGTACACCCGGATGCGCAGAAAACCGACGCCGAGATGAACAACCGCAATCTGCTGTTGTCCGAAGATGCCGAAATTGATACCAAGCCACAGCTGGAGATTCTTGCCGATGATGTCAAGTGCGCTCACGGCGTGACCGTCGGCCAGTTGGATCCGGAGTCGGTGTTCTATCTCGAATCCCGCGGCGTCGACGAGCAGTCGGCGCGTAACATGCTGACCTTCGCGTTCGCCCACTCCATGGTCGAGAAGATCGCGTTGGACAGCCTGCGCGCCTTGGTGCAAACCCAGTTGTTGAACCTGTTTCCCCAAGCAGGCATTCGGAGAGATTGGTTATGAGCAGCGCGAAAATCCAGGCCGTCCGTCGGCTGACGGCCGATACCGGTTACGACGTGGAAAAAATCCGCGCGGATTTCCCCATACTCAAGGAAATCGTGCACGGCAAGCCGCTGGTTTACCTGGACAATGCCGCTTCCGCGCAGAAGCCGTGGGCGGTGATCGATTGCATCCGCCATGTTTACGAGCACGACTACGCCAACGTCCACCGGGGCGTCCACAGCCTCAGCCAGCGCGCGACCGAGCTTTTCGAGGGCGCACGAGAAAAGGTGCAGGGTTTCATCAACGCCCGCCACTCCCACGAAATCGTCTTTGTTCGCGGAACGACCGAAGCCATCAACCTGGTGGCGCAAAGCTACGGACGGACGAACCTCGGCGTAGGCGATGAAATCCTGATCACGGCGATGGAACATCACTCCAACATCGTGCCCTGGCAGATCCTTTGCCAGCAAACCGGCGCGGTTTTGAAGGTGGCGCCCATCTCCCGGAGGGGCGAACTGCTGATGGGCGAGTTCGAGAAGCTGCTATCCGATCGCACCAAATTAGTGTCGGTGGCGCATATGTCCAATGCCCTTGGCAGCATTAACCCAGTGAAAAGTATCGTTGACCTGGCGCATGGCCGGGGTGTACCGGTGCTCCTGGACGGTGCGCAGGCGATTCCACACCTGAGCGTCGACGTGCAGGCGCTGGATTGCGATTTCTACGCCTTTTCCGGTCACAAGTTGTACGCGCCCTCCGGCATCGGCGTCTTGTACGGAAAATCGGAACTGTTGAACGCCATGCCTCCCTATCAGGGCGGGGGCGACATGATCCGGCGCGTCACTTTCGAGAAGACTGAATACAACACGTTGCCCTTTAAGTTCGAGGCGGGCACGCCAAATATCGTCGACGCCATCGCCCTGGGTGCGGCCGTCGATTATCTCCAGGCAGTCGGAATGGACGCCATCGCCGACCATGAGCACCAGATCCTGCAATATGCCACCGAACGGGCGCTGCACATTCCGGGTCTGACCCTCATCGGTACCGCGGAACACAAGGGCGCGATACTGTCCTTCACCCTGGACAACATCCACCCTCACGACATCGGGACGATTCTCGATCATTTAGGGATAGCGATCCGCGCTGGCCACCACTGCGCCATGCCGGTGATGGATTTCTTCGGCGTGCCCGCCACGGCGCGCGCATCCTTCTCGATGTATAACACCTTCGAGGAAGTCGACGTCCTGATGGACGGCATTAGACAGGTTATCGAGGTATTCGGCTGATGTTGGATCAAATCCGAGATCTCTATCAGGAGGTGGTGTTCGATCACAATCGTAATCCGCGCAATTTCCGGGTGATGGCGGACGCCAATCGTAAAATCGAAGGGTTCAATCCGCTGTGCGGAGATCGGATTACGCTCTACGTCAAGATCAACCGCGGCGTGATCGAGGATGTCAGTTTTCAGGGATCGGGTTGCGCGATTTCGACCGCCTCTGCTTCTTTGATGACGGAGATCGTCCGGGGGCAGACCGAATCGGAGGCGCATCATCTATTTGAGCTGTTCCACCGCATCACCACCGGCCGGGAAGAGAGCGCCAATCTTGAAGAGCTCGGCAAGCTCGCGGTGTTGGCCGGCGTCCGCGCTTATCCCGCCCGCGTCAAGTGCGCCACCCTGGCTTGGCATTCCCTGGAGGCGGCGATGAAGAACCAAGGCGAGTCGGTAACGACGGAATAGAGGGGACTTAGCTCTAAGTTTCTGGTAAAGATTAAGCGGAAAATAGTAATGCCCGATTGGATCGACGTTGCATTCGAGGACAGCCTTGCCGAAGGGGATCATGTCGTGGTCGATCTGGATGGCATGGAAGTGGCCGTATTCAAACTGGATGGCCAGTATTACGCCGTTGAGGACGCTTGTACGCACGATGGTGCGGAGATCGCATCGGGCCGGCTCGAAGGCTGCGAGATTGTCTGTCCCCGTCACGGCGCCCGGTTTTGCCTGAAGACCGGCAAGGTTCTCAAGGCGCCGGCCTACGAAGATCTCACCTGTTTTTCTGTACGAGTCGAGAACGGCGTCATCCAGGTGCGCGACGACCGCTGGGATTAGTTCCGTCCCATCGGATACGGGTTAATCCGTGCCCTTCGCTGAAAATGGGGCTTGTTTATATCCTCATAGGAACATCAGCATCAACAGCAGGACGCCGACGCCACAGGCGACCACCAAAACCTGGTGATACCAGATGAGTGACTCCCACCAAGTCCGCGTATCGTTCATTTGAGCCGCCCACCAAACGGGCGCAGCAGCCCTGAGGCGATAATACACGGCTTTCAACTTCACGCTTCCCCAAATCAGCAACGCGATCAGCAGGATCAGCCCAGTCCAGGCTGTGGCCAGTTGAGCGACCTCGGGCGCAAAATGGAGCAACTCCTCGAACAGGGTGTCGACCATGAGTTCCAGACTTTCCAGAATCAGTACGACGCCTTCCTTAAGGATTGGCAGAATCAGATCCCCGCCAATCACGAGCAGGAGAATGCACGCCAGTATGAAAACGACTTTTTTGTTGATAGCCCCTCCTTATTCCTTTGGCGTTGACCGACCCGCGCTCGGCGATGAGGCCGCCGCCTGAAGCCTTGTAATACCCACTCTGATATGACCGCAAAAGTTCTCAAAAACTAGGCTTCGATGCAAGCTGCTTTTGCCGGCAGGTGGCGCATTCGACGTCCAGCGAATTGGGGGGGCGAGAGCCCTTTCCAATCCGGATATGTCTTTGAACTGAGGGCGTTCGTGAGACTGTTTAGATCGTGTGAGCGGGAGAGAACATTGACGCAAATGATGAATATGGATATCATTTTTGAAGTTTGGATTGGCTATTACTGGCTGAAAGAAGCTAAACCGGGGTATAGCGCAGTCTGGTAGCGCGTCTGCTTTGGGAGCAGAATGTCGGGGGTTCAAATCCCTCTACCCCGACCAAGAAGCGCTTGTAGCTCAGTCGGATAGAGCATCGGCCTTCTAAGCCGAGGGTCGCAGGTTCGAATCCTGCCAAGCGCGCCATCCGTGATTTACCTGTTATGGTGACCGTAGCTCAGTCGGTAGAGTCCCGGATTGTGATTCCGGTTGTCGTGGGTTCGAGCCCCATCGGTCACCCCATTTGCAAAGCCTGTATTGAGGCACCCGTCTATCGGGCCATTAGCTCAGTTGGTAGAGCAGCGGACTCTTAATCCGTTTGTCGTAGGTTCGACCCCTACATGGCCCACCAATAAACCAAAAGGCTGGACGAAAGTCTGGCCTTTTCCATTTCCGACCCTAGTCGCGCTTTACGTTGCAGACCTCGTGGAGTCCATGCGCTGCTAGTGTTGGATTTTCGTCGTCGGTGCGGCGACGAAAAATATCGACGCATTCGTGATTACATTTCGGTCGGCTGCGAGTAAGATTGGGACTGTCCGTTTCTCCGAGCGACCCACTCGTTGGACTCACTATGCACCCTCTCATCTCCGAATTGCACCAAGATCACATCAACTTGAGCAGGTTGCTGGATCTTCTCGAACGCGAGTCGATGCTGTTTCGGCGAGGCGAAGACCCGGATTATTTCCTCATGCTGGACATGGTTGAGTATGTGGAAAGCTACCCCGATCTGATTCACCATCCCCGGGAAGATGCGATCTTCCGCGTTTACCTCGAGCGTCACCACGAAGGCGAGGATGTCATCCAACAACTGACGGATGAGCATAAGGCCCTGGTGGCGCATTCCCATCGGCTCCGCGATATGCTCGAGGAGGTGCTGCAAGGCTCGGTCTTATCGCGAGAAATCATCGAAACGCAACTGTTTACTTACATCGAGATGCAAAGAAGCCACTTGAATGCTGAAGAAGCCCAGGTTTTTGAACTCATGGACGAAGCACTTGAGCCTGAAGACTGGGCGCGCATCAAACAAATGATCCCTGCCACGGACGATCCGCTTTTTGGCGGCCAGGTTCAGAAGCGCTACGAGGCAATCTACGCGCAAATTTTGGCCATAGCGTAAGGGCAGGGCGCTGAACGCGGCTGGCGATAATTCGCTCGATTCTGAATGTCCAGGTTACCGGTGAACGACTCCCTTGTTCTGGGTCTAAAAGTCAGTGTGGCGAAGGAGGGGGGCTTTATGAGTCGTTTGGCCTTTTTAATGCTGTTGTCGTTCGTTGCCGCCGGCTGCACTACTGTTCCCAAATCGCTGGCCGTTGGTCGATTTGTCGAGGTGACGCCGGCGGCCGCTCAAACAGATGGTTTTGTCGGCCAGCGTGTGCGCTGGGGCGGTAGTATTGCGACTGCGGAACCGGGCAAGCGCGAGACGTGTTTCGAGGTGGTGAGCCGGCCTCTGGACAGCAGTGCGAGACCGAAGGAAACAGATCGCACCGAAGGGCGTTTCATCGCCTGCGCTCCCGGCTTCTACGATCCTGCCGTCTATGCCCAAGGCCGCGAGGTGACCATCACCGGTGTGCTGCAAAAAGCGGTCGTGCGCAAGCTCGGGGAGTATGATTATCGTTTCCCGCGGGTCGGTGCCGATGCGGTCTATCTGTGGCCGAAGCTTGAAGTCTATGAACGCTGGCCCCCTTATTATTACGGTCCCTATTGGTACGGGCCATGGCCGGGTCGGTATTGGTATCCTTATTGGTGGTGAAAAACATGTCGCCACCGCATGAACGGCCCAGGCTTTGGCGCTTTATCGCCGAGTTCATCATGCTTTTCCTGGTTGGCTGTGCTACTTCATCGCCATTTAACGAGGCGATACGCGGCCGCGTGGATCCCGCGGTGACCCCAGAGCGTGTTCTCCTGGACTACCCAAAGAACAAGGGCCGAGAAGTACTGTGGGGCGGTAGAATTCTCGAAAGCCGTAACCTGGTCGATAGCACCGAGCTCAATGTGCTCGCCTATCCGATCGATAGTGCCGGGGAGCCGCAAACGGAAGAGGACGTCTCACTCGGCCGTTTTGTCGTAGTGCAAAAAGGGTACCTGGAAACGGCCACCTATGCGCCAGGTCGCGAAATTACCGTGTATGGCCGCGTTATCGGAGTCCACGAGGTGGCTTTAGGGGCGACCACTTATCAGCAACCAGTCGTGGCGGTCATGCAGCTTCAGTTATGGGCTCCTGCATGGGCTTGGGGAGGTCCCATGTTCCATTTTGGTATCGGGTTCGCCGGCGGGTTCTAGGCGCCAATGATCCTGATGTGAAGCGCCCAACGATTTCCGAAAACCTTTTTCATCGCTCCGGCGCTTACTCGTTAAGTTATCGACCTATTGACAAAACGCCGTCGCCAGCAAGCGTGAATGCAACTAAAAGAAGGGAAGGGAACCTGACATGGCACCGACAACAAGATTTATCCGCTGGTTTTCTCAATTAAGTATCGACGACATTCCCCTGGTAGGGGGCAAGAACGCCTCGCTGGGAGAGATGTACCGCGAACTCACACCCCAAAGGGTCAATGTACCCAACGGCTTCGCCATCACCGCCGAGGCTTACCGCTACGTGCTCGATCAGGCCAACGCCTGGCCCGGACTGCGCCAGGCGCTGGACGGCCTGAACGTGAACGACGTGGACGACCTCGCTCGACGCGCAGAGCAGGCACGCGAGACCGTTTATGGCGCGCCGTTGCCAGCCGATCTCGCGGCCGAAATCGTCGATGCCTATAGGAGACTCAGAAACGAGTACGGGCGAGGGCTCACAGTGGCGGTGCGCAGTTCCGCCACCGCCGAGGATTTGCCAACGGCCAGCTTCGCAGGTCAACATGAGACATTCCTGAACGTCAGCGGCGAGGCCAGGCTTCTCGATTCGGTGCGGCGCTGCTTCGCGAGTCTTTTCAAAGACCGCGCCATCCATTACCGCATCGACAACGGTTTCGACCATTTCAAGGTTTTTCTGTCGGTGGGTGTGATGAAGATGGTGCGCTCGGACCTTGCGGCCAGCGGCGTAGTCTTCTCGCTCGATACCGAAACCGGTTTC
>DATIXD010000004.1:0-11815 GCA_035518875.1 Methylococcaceae bacterium
AAATCAGCCTCGAAGGAAGCGACGGGGCAATTTACTCGATTGCGAAGACACGATTGGTGTCACAATCTTTTGATCTTTCTTGGGTAGGCCATGCTGAATATGGCCTCGCGGCCCGACTAAGTCGCCGACTACCGGATTTGACAATGGTACTCTTTGCGGACTTTGACCCCAAGAAAGCCCGCAGCTCGCGAGAATAGGAAAAAGACAGGCTTTTTGAGGCGAAAACGCACTTTAAAGAGGATTCGAAGTCCGTGGTTATTCTCTGAAAGCCGCTCAAACCTCATAGCGCTGATGGCGTAGCCTCGGCATTGCCTGCCTCTTTTTGATATTTACAAAGGAAGCTCGGAATTTATCGAACTGGAAAATAAAGTTGTATGTCCTGCATAGTCCAGCAAGACCAAACATCGGCAACGGGCACACATCACGCCTTTCTCAAACTACGCCAAAAATTTTTGAACGCAATTCTTCCTTTTCCACGCCTTCGATCAAGGCATCGACGAATGTTTCGGCCTGGCGCCGTTCGTCGCGCTCGAGTTGCTTGTAAATTCGCATGTATAAGAGGTTGAACCGGACGATGTCAGCGTGGCCGTACGGCTTTTTCAATTCGAGAAATAAATCCTCAAGCTCGCAGAACGGCAAGGATTTTTTCGGGGTTACTATAGCTTTTTTCATGACTCGTCATCGAAGTGGTTAAAAGGCAGTCAAAATTAAGCACTTAGTACGCCAGACTGCTATTTTCGAAAAATCAATTACTTATCCACGAAGCGACGTTCATTTCAGCAATGCAGTTAATGAAAAACACCATGCCCGAAATTTTTCTGGTTGTTAAGTGCTAATGCCCGAGGCGTTTCGAGTGCCTCGCGCGTGTGAAGTGGACCCTATTGTTTAGACAGCCTGGCGGGATAGTTGAGCTCATGTAAGCCGATTCCCGAAAAATCGATTGGTGCGCAGCGCTGGTCTTCAAGGCGTTCCACCTGCCACATATATTTGGCGATTCCACGGGTGACTAAGCGGCAGCCGTTGCGCGTGTATTTGGATAAGCGAAGTATGTCGGATTGAATCATTTTGGCAGCGTCTCGATGCAGTAACGAGGCGAGCCGAGCAAATAAGCTGCCAACAATTATTTTTTCCCTAATCAAGTATTTATTTGTTGGCACTCATAACTGACGGTTGAAATTCACCGCGCACGCGATGAAAAGCACCAATTCCCAGTTTTTGAGATAGCCCCGGTTAGCCGTTAGAAATTGACAAAGAGGCAGGTGGCGGGGGTCCGTATGGTTTCACCGCGCTTCAACCCGCCCCAACCATCTGGTTGCCCTATTCTGTTTCCCCTTGATAAAGGCGCAGTCAGAGCGTATCGGCGGTGCGTCGCGAGAGATTTGGTTGTGCTTTGCCGGCCCGCCGTTGCAGATATGTGCGTGCGGCCGGATGAGGTGTTGTACTGTTTCCGGACTACTCGGAAACACTGTGCAGGCGTTGCCGCGGCGGCCTTATCGCAAGGATCAGTGGGGCATGAGAAACCGACTTAGATGACGGACGGCCCTTTTACGCCAATGTGTTTCTCAAATGTCGATAGTGGCGGCAAGCAGAACAGCCAGCGCTTGCCGCCCCGTGTCAGGGTTACGCTTTACTTTGCCTTCTCCGACTGATGAGCTGCTTCTTTAGATTTTTCATGAGCCCCTGCGGACGCCTTCTCGGCATTCTTGGCATGTTTTTTGGCCTCTTCATGCTTGCCTTCGGTATGGGCTTGTGCAGCGGCCTTGTGGTGTTCGGCCGCTTCCTCATGCGCTTTGGCCGCCTCTTCATGCTTTTGAGAAGCGGTTTCTGCGGCCGTGGCTACGGCGGTGTTCAAGAACAGACCAGACAGGGCCAAAGCGATAAACAATTGTTTCATAAAAACTCCTGGATTCAGCGTAAGAAACGATTTAAGGACTGCGTTATTGAATCGCAGTCTGTTGCCATTCACTGGCGAACGCGGATAAGCAGGAATGATGCCTAGCTGTGTCTGCTCTAAAAACACAATTACTTAGCAGTTGATCTGGGGTATGAGAACAAACCACCGTGGTTTAAACGAACCAGCAAATGAACCAAGTGGTTCATTTCTACCGCTGAACTCGTGAATGATTGAAATAGAGTCGCCACGCGATGATTTCATTTAAGGTAAGGACGAGCATCCCAAGAAAAGGCCGCCCGGCGGGGTACCGATACAAAGCGCCAATAACTCAAGAAACGCCGGTCAGGGACATTTCCGATCCGGCTCCTTGGGGACTCCCCGTTAAATATTTGACACAAAGAAGGATTTGCGGCCCTGCATTCAAGGCGTCTTGATATCAGGTTGCGCCGATTTCCAGGTGACCCAGCAAAGCAGAATGAACCAAACGATAAAGGTCCATCCCAGCGACAAGTTGAGTATTGCAACAGAGACCGGTCGCTTGTTGTTAATCAGCGCGATAATTGACGGCATCAGGTATGTCGCGATGACCAGAAAAAGGGGCAAGAACGCCCAAAGAGTACCTGGGTACTGATAGTTCAAGGACGATTTAACGGCATTCATGAGCGAGGTAAACTCGGTCACCAGACTTATCATGGTAGAACTCCTGGCAGCAGGTCAGATTCGAAAGCTGCCGGTATTTGGGATCAGACTGATCGCCTTTTGATCGCGAGATCAGGATGGCATAATTAACGAAGGCAAAATTAGTGCCGACAAATGGTGTCCCTGCGGACGGATACCGAGAAAACCCTTGGAGAAGGATCAAAGACTGATTACCTCACGCATTGAATTCAATGCGTTAAGGGCAATCTAATGCACCATGCGATGGCCGGGTGTTGTCTCGGTTGAATGCTCGGTATCAGCCGACGGCACCGACGGCCTTGGTGAAAAAAACCGCACAAGAACCACAAGCTGGCGGAGCCGGGAAGAACAACCTTGGACGCGGTTTTAAGGTAAGAATGAAAAACTCCACATGAAAAACCGTGGATTTTATCGACGCACGCGCGTGACCGACGAATTCGTCAATGCTCGTCGCTCGCTGGCTCACGTCATCGCTTGGAATTTCGAGAAGTCCCAGTCCACTTCTGTATCTCGTTGTTTTCTCAGGGCACACCGGATTGGTTCAAACAAACCACCATCGCGCACGTTTGCCCACGAAAAACTTCTTACGTCGTTGCACGATAACGAAACCTGATCGTGGGTTACTGGTTGTTTGGAAGGCGGCGAGTCAATAGGTTTGTGGTTCAAAACTGCATGGAGATGCTGGACCCGCGCCTCCCTATGGCTAACCAGAGAAATCTGTGCAAGCCTAATACGTGGAGATGGCGCTTAGTGTTGGTCAGTCTCGAAAATATCAACTCGAGTTTGCCGATGTAATTTTAATCAACACAGGAAGACACTTATGAAAACAATACCAGCTTACGCCTTTGTTATCGTGGCTCTAATGGTTTCTGGTTCGGCTTTGGCTGACGAAGAACTTGCTAGGAGCAAGAACTGCCTCACTTGTCATGCCGTGGATCAAAAGCGGGTTGGCCCGGCCTTCAAAGATGTGGCGCAAAAATATGCCGGCCAGCAGGACGCAGCAGCCAAGCTTGCCGAGAAGGTGGTCAAGGGTGGCTCAGGGGTTTGGGGGCAGATGCCCATGCCTGCGAACAAGCAGGTTACAGCCGAGGAGGCGAAAAAGCTCGTGGAGTGGATATTGAGCTTGAAGTAATCACCGAGCACTTAAAGGAAGACAAATCCCTAGCCTTTGCCGGACTCTGTCAAGATTGGACCCAACGCCTTGAAGCGTCGGCTATCCAGAAATAGGCGGCGCCGAAGATTTTCGGTTGCCGTCTAGCTAGGGAGATCACGATGTCGCTTCTGTTGCGAGGTATGATCAACGTAGTCATACAACGCTTAAAGGAATCGGTGGCGGTTCCCTTGGGGCTTCAAGACAGGCCTGTTTTCGCTTCGCTGCTCGTATAACAGGCTGATCGACATGAGGTTTATGGCAACTGGACTTGCTAGTACGCCCCTCTTTCTCGCGTCCTCTCTTTCAGGCTATCAGTTGTACTGGTTGACACCCCAAGAGCAGTAGCCGCTTTCGGCACCAAGTTGCCGCGTCGGACGCGCGTCGTGCTTTTGCAGACACAGAGAGCCGCCGTTCCAGCAGCGCTTCAATAATCTTGGTAAGATTTTACGTGAGCCTCACCCGATTCCTTGGCCTTCTGATCAGTCTGCCGCTAAGCTGTTTCCAGCGAAAATTCGCTGCCAGGGGTTTAGGGACTCCATCTTGAATGGACCGGCAAGCCACCGGTCCTTTTCGTAACGTCAGCCCGCCTGTTTTGAGAAAAATACATGGAAATTACCGCCCTGCTACACGCGTTAATCCTTGGCATCGTCGAGGGATTAACCGAATTCCTGCCCATTTCGAGCACCGGCCATCTAATCCTGGTGGGTGACCTGCTTAACTTCAATAACGAGAAAGGCAAGCTGTTCGAGATCGTTATCCAGTCCGGGGCGATTGTGGCCGTTTGTTGGGAATACCGCGCCAAGATCGGCGCGGTCGTCCGCGGCCTTGCAAGCGAGGAACCCGCACAACGCTTTGCCTTGAATCTGGCGATCGCCTTCATACCCACCGCGGTGCTGGGTCTATTGTTCGGTAAGGCGGTCAAGGCGCACTTATTCAACCCGATCCCGGTGGCCCTCGCCTTCATCGTCGGCGCCTTCGTGATTATCTGGGCCGAACGCCGCAAGCACACGATCCGCGTCCAGGAGGTCGACGATCTGAGCTGGAAAGACGCCTTGAAACTGGGATTCGCCCAAACCTTCGCGTTGATTCCCGGCACCTCCCGCTCGGGTGCGACGATCGTCGGCGGCCTGTTCTTCGGCCTGTCGCGCAAGGCCGCGACGGAGTTTTCGTTTTTCCTGGCAATCCCCACCCTGTTCGCCGCCACTGCTTACGACCTCTACAAGACCCGGGGGCTTCTGGCGACCGACGACGTGGGAATGTTCGCGGTAGGTTTCGTCGCCGCCTTCGTCAGCGCCTTCCTGGCGGTGCGCGGCTTGCTCCGCTACATCACCCGGCACGACTTCACCGCCTTCGCCTGGTACCGCATGGTGTTCGGATTCGCCGTGCTCGGTACAGCCCACTTCGGCCTGGTCGAGTGGTCGCAATGAATCAGGGTACGCCATGCGTACCCTACGACGACGTCCGCACGATCTCCGGCCGAAACCGATTGGCATCCCGGCATCCGACATGAGCAAACCACCCGAACTGAAGCATCCGACGGCCAGAACCGGGCATCATGCCACCGCGAAGCATGCAAAGAGCGCGGCCGCGCCGCGCAAGGCCCGCAGACTCGAAGTCGAAAGCGCCGATTCGTTCGCGGATGCGCATGAAAAGCTCACCAAGATTACCGGGCTTCAGGCCGTCACGGCACTGTTCCTCGCCGATCCGCAACGGGCGATGCGGCTGTACTACGACGAGCGGATGAAAAACGCGGCCGGCTCCTTCTGCGCGCAAATGGCGCGCATGCGCCGGCCCTACCGGATGGTTGACACCGTGGAGTTGTCGCGGATTGCGGGGACCGTCCTGCACGGCGGCATCGTCGCCGCGGCGAAAATGCGTCCCGTGCCGCAGTTCGATATCGAGGCGGCCCGGCGCTGGGCGCGATCCGGCGAACCGCTGGTGATTCTGGACGGTGTCAGCAATCCCCACAATTTGGGCGCTATCGCCAGGACCCTTGCTTTCTTCGGTTTGGGACATCTGGTGATCTCCGATCATCCGGCCCAGGCCGGACTTTCGGATGCCGCTCACCGCGTCGCCGAGGGCGGGTTGGAATATATCGAGGTTTATCAGGCCAGCCGTTTGCCGCAGGTGCTGAAACACCTGCAATCCGCCTACCGGGTGATCGGCACGGCTCTCACCCCGAAGGCGCTTTCGCCGGGGGACCTGCCGGGGGATGACCGTCCTGTCGCGCTGGTGTTGGGAAACGAGGAACATGGCCTTTCCCCGCAAACACTCAGCGCCTGCGAAGCGGTGGTGACCATCCCCGGTTCCGGCAAGGTGCAGTCGCTCAATGTATCGGCAACGGCCGCCATTCTCATCCACCAACTGGCCGGCCGGCGACAGTTCATCAAGCGCTGACCTAAGCGAGACATCGGAGACTGCCGCAAGACCAGTCGCCGAAACGGCGTCCCGCTCTGTCAATAGTACAACACCATCTCCGCCGGGCACTCGTCGCGAGTGACCCTACCCGCATCGAACGTCTCGATCCTCCTGCCGTTGACCCCGACCCGACAAGGGGACGCGAAAGAAGCGGCGTGAAGACGAACTGTCCCCGGAGCATCGCAAATTCGCCCGGCGGCGTACAACGCAAGTCTCGTCAGGCGCTTCCCGATGCAACATTTGACTGACCTTGCCGCAGCACGTCGGAAGATTCCGAATGAGGGCTTTGCCTGCATCATCCAGCCAGCCTTCGGCGCCCCCCGGGGTGATGACCAGATATTCATGCGCCTCACGTTCACAGGCAAACAGGCTGCGTAAGGCGGGGGTGTATTCCTCGCCGATCCGGATGTCCGGCATATCGCCGACGAAACTGGGCAGCTTTGGATCGCGCCAGAAACCCTCCGGCCATTGATTCCAGGGCGGGATGCGGCGGCCGAGTCGCACCAGGCCACCAATCAACCTAAATCCGGCGGGCTGATTTTGGCAGCTGTGAATTTTTCCGCTCGGAAAGTGTGAAGCATTCAGCCGAAAAAGTAGTGCAACAGAGTTACCGTGTGCTTAATCGCACCAATGGATTTCACTGCGGGATCTGTCGTAGCTGTTTTTTTGACCATGGACGCCGAGAGGTTTCGGCCCGCGAAGGCTAATTTACCGTGCATACGTCGACGAGAGAAAAAAGATCTGGGTACTTGCCCGATCAGGCGCACTGTCCTGATCTCGGCGACCGGCGCTCGCGACCAGACCGAGACGCACGATAAGTAAGCACTCACTCACCGACACCATTGTCTCTGAGGCCTGGCGGTTCACATCGCCCGGCTCTAGGGGATGAGCTTCTGCCCCCGCACCTGAGGGCTGAGCATTCCGCGCCCTCAACATCTTCGGAGGCTATATGGAACTCAAATATGATTCTCTCTCAAATCGCGTTGTCGCTTTTGCCTGCTGCCTAATTACTGCGATCGCCCGCGCAGAGCTAACCGATGCCACCCAAACCACACCCCACGTACCAGGCAGTGCAATCGGGAAATCACTAGCGGAGCAGATCGGTACTGGTCGCGGCAGCGAATTGACCCCAGGATCTTCAATTTATCTCATTAAAAGAGATCCGGCACGTGCTATCCGTCGGGGCCGGCAATTATTCCAGCGCAAGTTCACGCTCAGCCAAGGTTTAGGTCCACGAGTCGGCACTGACTCGACCGGCGACATCCAAGAAAATCCGGCGCTCGGCGCAGGGTTGACGGACAGCTGTGCAGCTTGCCATGGACGGCCTCGCGGGTCTGCGGGAGCGGGCGGTGATGTAGCGACCCGCCCCGATAGCCGCGACGCGCCACACTTATTTGGACTGGGGCTCGTCGAGATGATCGGCGATGAGATCACGCATGACCTCCGCACTATCCGCGCGCGAGCACTTGCCCAAGCCATAGCATCCAAGCAACCGGTAACCCTGCCCCTGATCAGCAAGGGTATTCAATACGGGTTTATCACCGGCCTACCAAACGGGGCCACCAACACATCAAAGGTAGTGGGAGTCGACCCAGACCTGCGGGTTCGACCGTTTTTTGCCCAAGGCGGCGAGTTTTCGATGCGCGCGTTTGCCGCGGGCGCCTTCAAGGACGAAATGGGCCTAGAGACCCCGGACCCGGCCCTGTGCAGAGCTTCAGACCCCACCCGTCCGGAGATAACAACCACCCCTTCGGGCCTCGTGTTGAACCCGACGCTTGACAAGATCAAACGTCCGCCCGTATGTAACCCAGCCACAGATGGCGACGGTGATGGGATCGTCAATGAAATCGACGCCGCCCTGCTCGATTACATGGAGTTTTATCTATTGAACTATTTCAAGCCGGCGACCGGTCAGTCCACCACGCGTACGCAGGAAGGGCAATTACTCATGCAAAGAATCGGGTGCACTTCGTGTCACATCCAGAATCTGGGCATCGAGCGTGATCGACGGGTGGCCGATATCGAGACAAAATTCGACCCGGTGCGAGGGATATTCAATCGCTTGTTTGCCACGGCCACCACGCTTTTTGGCCCGATAGGTGACGGACAACCCTATCCGAAGCTCTTGCCGAAGAAGAAGTCTTTCTTAGTCCGAAATATCTTCGCGGACTTCAAACGGCATGACCTTGGCGCGGCATTCCATGAGCGCAACTATGACGGTACGCTGCAGAGGAAATTTATGACTGAGCCCCTTTGGGGTGTCGCCACCACCGCGCCGTATGGCCACGACGGGCGCAGCATCAATTTGGAAGAGGTGATTCTGCGACATGGCGGCGAGGCCCACGCGAGTAAGGAAGCCTTCGCGCAGTTGAGCGAAGATGGCCGCAGAAAAGTGCTGGAGTTCCTGTCCACTTTGGAGTTGTTCCCGCCGGATGATACGGCTTCAAACCTCAATCCGGGACATCCCGGCACCCAAAATCCGCAAGCCCCCGCCCAGCACGGGAGCATCAATCTCGGAGCCTTGTTCCGGATACCGTCTGAGGGGTCTGAATAACTCAAAGCGTGCTGATGTGAGTATGTGAGTGTGACCTAAGGCGATTATCCAGAGTCATTGACCAGACAATCGGGAGGGTTCAGGGGGCGCATCAGTGCCCCCGCACATTATCCGGAAACCAAGCTGCGCCAGCCTTTTCGCCACCAACCCGTGTCCGTGGTTATTGGTTTCGCAGCTTGGGCATAAGCGATTAACGTTGGCAAACATTCCCGCGGTCGGATACGCGGTGGAGATACCTGAATGCGGTTGCCGGATTCGAAGCCGGGAATTGTCGATGCGGGAGTACGTGCTCAACGCAACTCCTGGTCATACGAATGACCAGCCTATTCAACGATCTCGCCAGCCTTGATCCACTTCCACGACCAGCCACCGTCGACGGCGAGCTCAAGAACGGCGTCATAGTCTTCCAGTTTGTCGTCGGCGTTCCGTTTGCCGTGCCGACTCCCGCTCAGATTGAGGTAGCTGATCGAATGTCTGGAGAGCATTTTCAATAACAGCTCAACGTCCTCCGGATTCAAGGCGGTGCTGATCCGGTCAAGGAAGGCGAAACGTGGAGCGGCCAGAAGCAGCCGGGCAAAGCCCAGAAATTGCTGCTCGCCGAGCGACAGAGCATCGTCCCAGTCCCGCTCGACGTCGAGTCCGCCGATCCGGGTCAGCGTCGACTCCAGGTTCAATTCCCGTAATGTCCCGAGTATCCGCTCTTCCGTGATAAGACGCTCTCGACCGCCGATAGACAGCAAATCACGCAGCGTGCCCGGGGGTAGATAGGGACGCTCGGGAAGAAAGTAAAGTTGGCTGGACTCGGGGCGGATGATTTTCCCAGATCCAGTGCCCCAAATACCGGCGGTCGCCCGAAACAGAGCCACTTTCCCCGCATCATTGGGTCCCTGGATCAATAGCCGCTTCCCGTATGGGACCTCCACCGACAAATCCTTGACCAGGACCCGGCCATCCTCCGGGGCCAGCAAGGTCAGCCGTTCATAAGCGATGTGCTCGGCCTCTTCGCAAACCTTGATGGCGGAGACGTCCTTCACATGTTCCGAGCAGATCGGGCATTCGAGTGCTGGCCGATGATGCTCGCAGGGCTCCATCGCCGACACCCTCGCCGATCGCGCCTCCTCGATGGCCTCCCCCAACGAGCCGAGCCTCGCGATCACGGCGGCAAAAGAGGAAATGGACTGGAACTGATTGACGATGAGCGAGAACGCACCGAGGAGCTGCGCGAAGGCCATGGCAGCCTGCGGAATCACGCCGAATTCGACTTCCCCGTGGATGAAAAGGGGGGCCACGACCAAGGCCGGTATGATCTGGATCAGCCAATTGTAGCCGGTGGCAAAGAAACCCAGGTTGCGGTTGACCCCGATGATCTTACGAAAGTTGGCCGCCAACTCGTCCAGACGATTCAATAGTCGCGCGTCGAGCCGCCGCTCGTGGTGTAAAAGCGCCACCGACTCGGCGTTCTCCCGAACGTGGATGAGCTCGGTTCGGAAGCTGGCTTCCTTGTCGAGTTGATCGTAGTTCAGCTTGAGAAGCGGACGCCCCAGAACGAACGCCCAGTAGGAACCGACCGCGGCGTACAGAACGGCGATGGCGAACAGCCAGGCCGAGATCGACCACAGCACGCCCGAAAAAGCCACGATCGTGATAGAGCCGTTCAGCAACATCAAAACAAAAGAGATCGTGGTGACGGTGAACGCACGGACATCGTCGGCGATTCGCTGGTCCGGGTTGTTGAGCGCCCCGCGTTCCTTCATGCGATAGTAGGTGTGATGATCGAGGTAGAGTTTGACGAGACGCTGGCTCAGCCATTCCCGCCAAAGCAAACTGAGGTGTTCCTCGATGAATCGGGCGACGACCGCGACAATCGTGGAGGCCGCGAATACCCCAATGTAGATGATGGCCTGCCAGATGAACTCGGCGGTGTTGCGGTCGACGATGGCGGTCATGAAGTCACGGCCGACATAGCTGTTCACGACGTTCAATCCATTGATTCCGAACAGTAGTGCCACAAGCGCCGCGAACATGAACTTGGCCTTCCATCCGACCTCGGAGGCGGCAAAACTGCTAACCGCACGTAAGAAACGACCCCGGATCAGGCGGTCGAACGGTTTTTTTTGCTCGTTCATTTTTTGGTCCTTTGTAGCAAGGTGATCGAGTCGGAGCCGCGTCGGGCCAAGCCTCTTGCGACGGAATCTGCCGCAAGGAAATGAAGCCTCCTTCAGCCCAGTTGAACCACGATGCGATGAAGCTTGCTCCGGGCGGCACCAGCAGGCAAATCAGTTTGTCCCGGTCGGAAATCAAATGTCTCCGGGCGCAAGTTCCAACACCCGGCGCAGGGCGAAAAGCGGATTGAGCACATTACCGGCATGCCCCCAGAGGCCCCAACGTGCACAAGGCCCGCGGCCCCTCAGAACCATAGCCCGACCGATATAATCGGCGCGGCTAGGGCTCCTTGAGCACGACTGATCTTGAAAGATGAGTCAAATTTTCAGGCGGCAAGTTTGGCCTCGTCAAGGAATCGGTCGATGGCCTGGCTGGCTTGGACCAGCACGCGAGGCGCGCTGCCGGATGGGAGGGGACCCTCGAGGGCGAGGCCGGTGCGGAAGAATCGGGCATGGCCGCGGGTGAAGAACAGGGCGATCCGCAAACCTTCGTCCGTCACCCGGTAGCGGTGGGAGTGGGGTTGTCGTTGGATCAGACCATGCAGGCGTAAGCGACGGAGGTCGTAGGTCATCCGGCCGGTCGAGTAGAGGGCGGGGTCCTGGTCCAGAAGGGCGGCGACCAACATGCGCAGGTCGGCGTTGGCAAAGCCCGTGGGCAGCAGCACGAACAGACACAGGGCATGGAGCAGGGCGAGCACGCGCGGATCGCCGAAAGGCAAAGCACTGGCGCGTTGGCCGTCCTGGACCTTGGGCCGGATGACCGCATGGAAACGATCTGCGCCGATCGAAGCGTCGTGGCTGAGAGTTTGGATGTGGAGCAGACGTCGGTTGGCGGTGAAGCCGATCTCCCGCAGTGCGGGCAGGTTGCACAGCTTGCGCCCGATGGCGAAATCGTAGGTGTCGTTGATCGTGGTTTCGGTGCGCAGCGCCCGGCCTTCCTTGTGGTACTGCTTGAT
>DATIXD010000005.1:0-7914 GCA_035518875.1 Methylococcaceae bacterium
ACATCGCATGAGCTTACTCCTTTGGATCGTTCTGTTCACCCTGCTCGGCGGCGTGATGAGCGTCGTCGCGGCATCGGTTTTCCTCCTGGTGCCCGACCGCCACCAGCCCAGCATCCTGCCGCATGGCGTCAGCTTCGCACTCGGCGCTCTGCTCAGTGTGGCGTTTCTCGACCTGTTGCCGCATGCCGTGGAAAACGTCGGCGTCGCGAAGGTCCAAGGCCTGTTCGCGACCGTGCTGATCGGGCTGTTGAGTTTTTTCCTGCTGGAAAAACTGCTGCTGTGGCGACACTGTCACACCACGGACTGCGAGGCTCATATCCACATGGACGAGCATTCCCACCAACCGGCGGGCACCTTGATTGTGCTGGGTGACGGCATCCACAACTTCGTCGATGGCGTATTGATCGCGGCGGCGTTCCTGACCGACCTGAACCTGGGCATTGTCACCAGCCTGGCGGTCGCCGCCCATGAGATTCCGCAGGAAGTGGGCGATTTCGCAATTCTTTTGCAAAGCGGGTGTTCCAGGCCGAAAGCGTTTTTCTACAATATGCTGTCCAGTCTGGGCACCGTGCTCGGCGGCGTGCTGGCCTATTTCAGCCTGGAAAACGTTCACGAAGTGCTGCCGTACTTCCTGGCGCTGGCGGCCTCGAGCTTCATCTACGTGTCGGTGGCGGACCTCATTCCCACCCTGCACAAGAAGACCCACGCCGAGGCGACCGTGCAGCAGATGGCGCTGATCGTCGCGGGCGTACTTTTGATCGGTGCGGTGCAACATTATGCCGAGGGCTATCAGGAAGCGGCGGAACACGCCGAGGCGAGCCGGGGCAGGGCGCACTAGCGCCAGCGCGCGATCCTCCCATTTTTGTTCCTGCGGCGGAAAAAGCATTTGAAGTGACGAGCTTAGTGACTACCATATGAGCTACGAATCACCGACGAGCTGAACGGATACCGGATATGAATAGCCTTGTCCTGGCTTCGGCCTCAGTCTTCTTAGCGCTTGCCATCTGGCTGGTCCATAGGGCGCGGACGACTCGCGCCCGCAAGGCTGATGGGAAGATCGCCGATGGCTCAGTGGCGGAGGCCGGTCGGAATCCGGTGGAGGACATTTCCCCCGTCCTTTCCGAGCCAAAGTCGGGAACGATTGGACCGGTCTCGATCGAGGCCCTGCGCAAGATGATTCCCCTTCGCAAGATGAGCGATGAGGAGTTGACCGCGTTGGCGAGCGGGCAACCGCCGCGGCGCTTTGCGGCAGGTTCCCTCGTGTTTCGAGAAGGGGAGACGGCGAACCGCATTTACTGTCTGCTGGAGGGAACCTTGTGTCTGGAAACCCGGCGTGGCGACCGTCAGGTGATCCGGGCCGATAGCCCCAGGGCGCAAAAACCCTTGAACGGAGAAGGGCGGCATGCCGCGACCGCGCGTGCGCAAACCGATATCTTGGTGATCGGCCTGGCTCACGATATGATCGAGAAGGTCGCCGCCATGGATGCGCCGGCCAAACAGGAGCATCTGGATCTGAGGCGCTTGACGGTGCCCGAAAGCTTGGCCGACAGCAGCCTGTTCTACGTGTTCCGGCGCACATTCGAGGAAGACAAACTGGAACTCCCGACCCTGCCGACCGTCGCCTTCAAGTTACGCAAGGCGATCAACGAGGATGTGAACATCGAGGAGGCGGCGAAAATCGTCCAAATGGACCCGGTCATCGCCTCGAAGCTGATCCAGGTCGCCAATTGCCCCTTGTACCTGACGGCCCATCCGGCGACGACCTGTCAGAGCGCCATCATTCGTCTGGGATTGGCGACGACCCGAAACCTGATCTTCACTATCAGCATGCGACAGATGTTCAACGCGGGCAAAGCCCAAAGTCATCGCCTTCTGGAGATGTGGAAACACAGCCTTTATGTCTCCGTGCTGTCTTCCGTCCTGGCGTCGAGAACCCGGCGTATCGATCCGGACAAGGCTCTGTTGGGCGGTTTGATCTGCAAGATCGGCGCGATTCCCTTAGTTCATTTTGCCGAAAAACTTCCGCCGGATTCCTATACCGAGAACGAACTCGAGGCGGCCGTCGAAGTCGTTCAGGGGCCGGTAGGACACTATCTGCTCGGCAAGTGGGACTTCCCCGCCGAATATGTGGAACTGCCCTTGTTTGTCCAGGAGTGGCAGCATGATAGCGGCACCCGCCTGGATTTGAGCGACATTGTGCGATTGGCGCTTTGGCACAGTTATGTCGGTACCCCGAAGATGGCCGAGCTGCCCCCGATCACCGACTTGCCTGCTTACGGAAAGCTCGATGACGATGCCTTGACCCCCGAGAATTCCCTGCAGCTGCTGCACGATGCAAAGGATCTGATCGGCGAGACGTATCGGATCTTTCAATAATGGCCAAGCTTGGCTCGCTTGATTCCCTACATTTTTCATTTAGCTAGAGAACTATCCCCTTTTGCCAGCCTGAGGACACGATGAGCAATTTGCCGGACGATTTGAAATATGCGAAATCGCACGAATGGGCGAGGATGGAGGACGACGGCAAGGTGCGTGTCGGCATTACCGACTTTGCCCAGGAACAGCTGGGCGACGTGGTTTACGTCGAATTGCCGAGCGTCGGCCGGCAAGTGAAGGCCGGCGAAGCCTGTGCCGTCATCGAGTCGGTGAAGGCCGCCTCGGACATCTACAGCCCGGTTTCCGGCGAAATCATCATGATCAATCCATCCCTGAGCGATGCGCCCGAAGCCATCAATCAGGACGCCTATGCCGCTTGGCTGTTTTGTGTCGAGCCGATAAATCCCTCCGAACTCGACGCTCTGCTCGATGCGGCAGGCTATCGGGCGATTGCCGAGGTCGCGGACTAATCTTACGTCATGCCCTTCATCCCACACACACAAGACGACATCGGGGAGATGCTGGCCACGCTCGGCGCGGCCGGCATCGACGAACTGTTCGACGAGATTCCGGAGAGGCTGCGCGCCGGAGAACTCAACCTGCCGGAGGGTCTGGGCGAGATGGCAATCTCGCGACTGATGCAAAAGCGTGCAGCCGACAATCGCCGCCTGATCTGCTTTGCCGGCGCGGGAGCCTACGACCATCATATCCCCGCGGCGGTTTGGGAAATCGCTCAGCGCGGCGAATTCTACAGCGCCTACACGCCGTATCAGGCGGAGGCCAGCCAGGGGACGCTGCAGGTGCTTTACGAGTATCAGACCATGATGGCGAGCCTAATGGGTCTGGACGTATCCAACGCCTCCCTCTACGACGGGGCCTCGGCCCTGGCTGAAGCGATCCTGATGGCAGTGCGCGTGAAACCTAGGGCGCGCCGGATTCTGCTGCCGAAGACCGTGCATCCGATCTACCGGCAAGTGGTTAGGACCCTGCTCGGCCACCAGCGGATCGAACTGATCGAACTGCCTTACGAACCGGTTGAGGGAGGCATCGACGCGGCCCGGCTGCAAGCCCATAAGAGTGACGACATCACGGCCCTGGTAATCCCTCAGCCGAATTTTTTCGGCGTATTGGAGGAGGTCGACGATCTGACCGACTGGGCCGATCAAAATGGCGCGTTGGCGATCGCCCTGGTGAATCCCCTTGCCTTAGGCCTGCTGATTCCACCCGGCGCTTGGGGACAGCGGGGCGCCGCCATCGCCTGTGGCGACGGCCAGCCGCTGGGCGCGCCGCTCTTCGGCGGCGGACCCTATTTCGGTTTCTTGTGTTGCCGACAGGCCTATGTGCATCAGCTGCCCGGGCGTCTGGTCGGCGCGACGGTGGACAAGGACGGCAAGCCCGGCTTTACCCTTACCTTGCAGGCGCGCGAACAGCATATCCGCCGGGGTAGGGCGACTTCCAACATCTGCACCAATCAAGGGCTGATGGCCACGGCGGCGGCGATCCATCTTTCCCTGCTCGGTCCCGAGGGGCTGCGCCGGGTAGCGCTGCAATGCCATGACAATACACGGAAGCTGAAGGAACGCTTTACGGTCATAGCCGGCGTAAGCCCCCTCTTCGACGGCGCCTTTTTCCACGAAACGGCGTTTAGCGTGAAACGTCCAGTGTCGGAAGTGCTCACCGAACTGGGGCAGCGGGACATTCTGGGCGGCTGTGATCTTTCCGAACATTACCCCGAGCTGGGACAGGCGATGCTGGTTTGCGCGACCGAAATGCGCGCACCGGAAGAAATCGATCATTACGCGCAAGCACTCGAAAGGATAATGAGCCTTGATTGAAATCACCCATAGGGAAGCTCTCAAGCGGTCTTTCGCCGCCGGCTGCGTCAATCCCCGTGAGGCCGTATGCTGATCTTCGATCTTTCGCGTCCGGGCCGCTCGGCCAAGGCCCACCAGCTTCCCGATTCGGTTGCGGCCGATGCGATTCCGGCGCGGTTTCTGCGGAAAACGCCGCCGCTGTTGCCCGAGGTCTCCGAGTTGGATGCGGTCAGGCATTACACCCGATTGTCCCAGCGCAATTTCTCCATCGATACCCAGTTCTATCCGCTGGGTTCCTGCACCATGAAATACAATCCGAAGGTCTGCCATGCCCTGGTGCGGATTCCCGAGTTCTCGAGTGTACACCCGCTCAGCGTCGAATGGGCGGGGCAAGGCACCTTGGCCTGTCTTCATGAGCTGCAGGAAATCCTCCGGGAAGTGACCGGGATGGCGGCCGTGTCGCTGGCTCCGGCCGCTGGCGCGCAGGGCGAATTTGCCGGGGTGGCGATGATTCGTGCCTATCATGCCGCGCGTGGCGACGAGGCGCGGGTGGAGATGCTGGTTCCCGACGCGGCGCACGGCACCAATCCGGCATCGGCCGCCATGGCCGGTTTCGTGGTGCGGGAGATTCCCACCGACCGCGAAGGCGATGTGATTCTGGATGCCCTGCGCCAAGCCGTTGGCCCACGGACGGCCGGGATCATGCTGACGAATCCTTCCACCCTCGGCGTGTTCGAGCGGCGTATCGAGGCGATTGCCGACATCGTGCATGGCGCGGGCGGCCTGTTGTATTACGACGGCGCCAATCTCAATGCGATTCTCGGCAAGGCGCGTCCCGGCGACATGGGTTTCGACGTGATCCATCTCAACCTGCACAAGACTTTCTCCACGCCCCATGGCGGCGGCGGACCGGGCGCGGGTCCGGTGGGCGTGAACCAGAAATTGCTGCCCTTCCTGCCGCTGCCGGCCGTGACCAAGGAAGGCGAGCGCTACCGTTGGCTCAACGAGTCTGACTGCCCGCAGAGCATCGGCCGGCTGACGGCGTTCGGCGGCAATGTTGGGGTCTTGTTGCGGGCCTACGTCTATGCACGGATGTTGGGTCGGGACGGGATGAAGCGAGTGGCGGAGCTCTCCACGCTGAACGCGAACTATCTGATGAAAAGGCTGACCCAGGCTGGTTTCGAGTCGGCTTTCCCCAACCGGCGTGCCGCCCACGAATTCATCATCACCCTCAGGGCGCTGGCCAAGATCCAACACGTGAGCGCGCTAGATTTTGCCAAGCGCCTGCTGGATTACGGGATGCATGCGCCCACCGTCTATTTCCCCCAGCTGATCCGCGAATGCTGGCTGATCGAGCCCACCGAGACCGAAAGCAAGCAGACCCTGGATCAATTCGCTGCGGCGCTGGTGGCGATCCTCCACGAGGCCGAAACCGAGCCGGAAACCCTCAAGCGCGCGCCCCACACCACGCCCGTCGGTCGGCTCGATGAAGTCGGCGCGGCGCGGCACTTGAACCTGGTTCACAAGCCGTAAGCCGGCGAGAAGTACAATCACTTCAATCCGCGACTTCGTCTCACCCCGAGATAGGCAAACGATCTGATTGCAATGACCAACAAGGAAAACAACGAATGAGCGCTTTGATCTGCGGCTCCATGGCTTATGACACCATCATGGTGTTCCATGATCGCTTCAAAAACCACATCCTCCCGGAGCAGGTTCACATCCTAAACGTTTCCTTCCTGGTGCCGGATTTGCGCCGGGAATACGGCGGTTGCGCGGGCAACATCGCCTACAACCTCAAGCTCCTGGGCGCTGACCCCTTGCCGATGGCGACGGTGGGCAAGGATTTCCAACCCTATGCCCAGTGGATGGCTTATTGCGGCGTATCCCAGGAGTTCATACGGGTGGTGGACGAGAGCTACACGGCGCAGGCCTACATCACCACCGACATGGATGACAACCAGATCACCGCGTTTCACCCCGGTGCGATGTCGTGTTCCCACCTCAACAAGGTGCCGACGGACCGCAAGATTCGCTTAGGGATCGTCGCTCCGGACGGCAAGGAGGGCATGATCAACCACGCCGAGCAGTTCGTCGCAGCCGGCATTCCCTTCATCTTCGATCCCGGCCAGGGGATGCCCATGTTCAACGGCCAGGAATTGCAGCACTTTATCGATCTCGCCACCTGGGTCACGCTCAATGACTACGAGGCCCAGCTGATGCAGGAGCGCACCGGCTTGGCGCCGGAGCAGCTTGCCCAGCGCGTCGAGGCGCTGATCGTCACGCGAGGCTCCAGCGGCTCTTTGATCTACACCGATGGAAACCGCTTGGAAATCCCGGCAGCCACGCCCAAGGTGATGCTTGATCCGACCGGGTGCGGGGATGCCTACCGGGCGGGCCTGATCTATGGGTTGTTGGAAGATATGGATTGGCCCACCACCGGCCGCATCGCCTCGCTAATGGGCGCAATTAAGGTGGAGACCGCTGGCACCCAAAACCACTCCTTTTCGCTGGCCGATTTCAGGGAACGTTTCCACGAGAACTTCGGCCACAGCTTCTGAACGTGAAGAACACCCGCCGCCTGCTCGACATCATGGCGCGGCTGCGCGATCCGAAAACCGGGTGTCCCTGGGATGTGCAGCAGGATTTCGCCAGCCTCGTGCCGTATACGCTGGAGGAGGCATACGAAGTGGCCGACGCCATCGAACGTGGCGATTTTGGCGACCTTCGGGATGAGTTGGGCGATCTGTTGCTGCAGGTGGCATTCCATGCACGGGTGGCCGAGGAGCGCGGACTCTTCGACTTCGAAGACGTAGCGGAGGCCATCAGCGAGAAACTGATCCGACGGCATCCCCATGTCTTCGCCGATGTCCGGTTCGAGAGCGACGAAGAGCGCCTGCATTTTTGGGAGCATTCCAAGCTGGCCGAGCGCCGTGAAAAAACCGGCGAGGAAGCGAAGGGTGCGTTGTCCGGCGTCGCCGCCAGCCTGCCGGCACTGGTGCGGGCGCAAAAGCTCCAGAAGCGTGCCGCCCGCCATGGCTTCGACTGGAACGAGATCCAGCCGGTGTTCGATAAGGTGATGGAAGAGCTGGATGAAACCAAGGCCGCGTTGGATTCGGGCAACAAGCAGCATATCGAGGAAGAGATTGGCGATTTGCTCTTCGTGGTCGTCAATCTCGCCCGACATCTCAAGGTCGACGCCGAGTCTGCGCTACGCGCAAGCAACCGCAAGTTCATCCGACGTTTTCGTCATATCGAGGAACGGCTCGCAGCCCATGGCCGGGCTGTGGCCGAGGGCTCGCCAGAAGAACTGGACGGACTGTGGGAAGAGGCCAAGCGCACCGTGGGTTAGGGTGCACTGCGCGCATCGACGGATGCACCGTTGCCGTTTTCCGATCCGTTCGCCAACGAGGGCTATGACTTGCCTCTCGATCTTTACAACCAGCATCCCTGGGATGTCAGTCCCAAGGGGGCGATTGAAATCCAGCTGCGCCTGCGAGACCGGCTGATCTTGCGGGACGACTTCGGCGACATCGGGCGAGTCGCCGGTGTGGACTGCGGGTTCGAGGGGGGCGGTTCAGTGACGCGAGCAGCGGTGGCGGTACTCGACTTCCCCGGGTTGGAAGCGGTCGAACAGTCGGTCGTCCGCCTGCCGACTTCCTTTCCCTATGTGCCGGGCCTGCTCTCCTTTCGCGAGATTCCGGCCGTTCTGGCCGCTTTGGAA
>DATIXD010000006.1:0-5433 GCA_035518875.1 Methylococcaceae bacterium
ATTCAATGCCGGAAGATAGACCGATTTGGATATCGTGACACGCTAGCCCACCCCAGTCGGAGCTAAACCGCTGAGGCGTGTGGAAATCCGGCGTCATCCAATAAGGCCGCCCAACCGAGGCGGCTTTTTTGCACTCACCGCATGGAACGGCGCCCGGCGTTATCCCGAACACGAAAAAAGCCGGAATGGGGTTCCGGCCTTCGTTTCTAACTTGCTGATTTTGTTTGGTCGGGGCGAGAGGATTTGAACCTCCGACCACCTGCACCCCATACAGGTGCGCTACCAGGCTGCGCTACGCCCCGTTCGCGAACTGCCCTAAAGCAGCATTTGAAGCGTTAAATGTTACTTGCATTGGGTATGTGCGTCAACCTGACATAGACTATAGGTTTTCAATGCTCTGAAGAAGCAGCCAGGTCATTTCCTCACCCGTTTTCACCCGGAAAATTCCACGATGTGGTTCATGACATTCAGACCGGGGATCAAATTCCGCTTGCTATTGTTGGGGGTGGCGCCGGCAGCACTGATCGGGCTTATCCTCGCCGCGTATTTCATCCCTACCCGCGTTGCCGATCTCGATTGGAGCCTGCGCCAACGGGGCGAGCTCATCGCCCGGCACATCGCGGCGGCTTCTGCCTCGGCCCTCGGTTCCGGCAATTACGCCGCGTTGCGAGACCTCGCCGGCGCCGCGCTGCATGAAACCGACGTGATCGAAGTGACCCTTTTCGACCACGCGAAACCCGTAGTCACATCCAAGCCCAATTATCAACAAGATAATGCGGATAATGAGGCCAATCGGCTGGTCGTAAGCGGACCCATCGTTCGCGGTTCGCAATCCCAAAGTCCAGTCGAAGAATCCGATTCCCAGGCCCGGCAATCCACAACACAATCGGACGACGCCACGATCATCGGCGCCGTGCGCATCGTGCTATCCCGCAGGGAAACGTTGAACAACCAACGCCAAACGATCATTTATAGCCTGTGGGTACTCTTCGGCGGGCTGCTGCTGACGGGCTTGCTGGCCTACCGTGTGGGCGTGAAAATCAGCGCGCCCATTCTGACCCTGACTGCGGCCACGCATGCGCTCTCAAAAGGCCGGCTGAACACTCGGGCACAATCTCGGGCGGAAGCAGAACTGGCTTATCTGCAAGCCGCTTTCAACGCCATGGCGACGGAACTGCAAAAGAACCGGCAAAATCTCGAAGATCAGGTTCAACAGGCGACCAGACAGTTGCAAGACACGCTCAAGTCGCTGCAAAAGCGCAATGCGGAACTGGAATTGGCGCGCCGGCACGCGGAAATGCAGACCGAACTCAAGTCCCAGTTCCTGGGGCAAATGAGCCACGAAATTCGCACGCCTATGAACGGCATCATCGGATTCTCCGAAATACTCGCGCAAACGCCCCTGAGCGAGGAACAGGCAGAACAGTTGAGGTTGATCGAGCGTTCGGCCAAGAACCTCCTGGCCATCATCAACGAGATTCTTGATCTGTCCAAGCTGGAGGCCGGCAAGATCAGCCTCAACGTTCACGAATTCATGCTCCGACCCTATCTAGAGGATGCCATCGCCCTGCAGACACCGCGCGCCCCCCATCTGCCCATCATCCTCTGGATTGAGCCCGCCGTTCCCCAGGCGATCACGGGCGATCCCGTACGGATTCAGCAGGTGATCAACAATCTCCTGGGCAACGCGCTGAAATTCACCCGGCAGGGAAGAATCATCGTCCGGGTCCGTCTGCAAGCGACCGCGGAACAACCCCGCTTGCTGTTTTCGGTGTCCGATTCGGGCGACGGCATCTCGCCGAAAGACAGGGACAACCTGTTCGTCCCTTTTCTCCAGTTGAGTGAATATGCGGTCAATCATGAGCGCGGCGCGGGCCTCGGTTTAGCCATCGCAAAAAACATCGTGGAACGGATGGAAGGCAGAATTCGGGTCGCCAGCCGGCTGGGGAAGGGCACCACTTTCTGGTTCACGTTGCCACTGGTTCCGGTGAAAAAGGAGATGGAACGCGCGACGCCGGAATTCAACACGGTGTTGATAGATTCGGATCCGCTTTCCCGACAAGCGCTTCGTTACCAGCTTGAATGTCTGGGTACGACGGTATCCTGCTTCGCCTCATTCGATGAATTCATCCGGGAGTATGATGCCGAAGTACACGGCCGACATGTGCTCCTGAACGCACAGTCCTGGCAAGACAAACCCGGCACGCCTATCAGCCGCTGGCTGGAGCAATCCCGAGCCAAAGACGCCATACCGATTCTGATCCTGCGTGAGCGCCGCCAGCGTTTGCTGAATTTTTTCCGCCAATTGGGGGCCATCTGCCTGTCCCAGCCCGTGGGAAGCGAACGGCTGCGCGCCGCGTTGCGCTCCCCGGTATCTCCAGCCTACCCGGAATACTCGGAGCATGTGCCTAAGCCGGAGCCTACCCACCGCGACCAATGCTTCCTTGTGGCCGACGATAACGAAATTAACCGTATGCTCCTGCGGGCACAGCTGTCCAAGTTCGGTGCTCAAATCACGGAAGCCAGAGACGGTCGGGAAGCCCTTGACCTGATGATGGCAAGGCCCTTCGATCTCATCTTTCTGGACCTGCAAATGCCGGTCATGGGCGGTCTTGCTGTCATGCAGGAGCTGCGCGGTGCTCCCGGCGTCAATCGGAACACGCCGGTGATCGCCATCACGGCCCACGCCCAGCCGGAACAAAAAGAAGCCGTCATGCGTAACGGTTTCGCCGATTGCCTGATCAAACCGATCACCGATAACCAGTTAGTGGAGATGATCAAGCGCCGGCCGGTCGCCGGGAAGAATCCGCGGCCGGCGCAATGGGAAAAACGCTCCGGCCTCAGCGATCTTTACAGTCGGGCGCTTCTGGAAAAAACCGACGGCAACCATGAACTGGCGCTCACCATCGCGCGGAAACTGTTTCAGGAATTGCCGGAACAGTTGCAGGGCGTTCAGGCCGCGTTGCTGGATCAAAAAGTTGACACCGCCCAGCGCCTCACCCACATGATCCATGGCTCAGCGGCTTTTTGCGGGTTCGCCGACCTCCGCCAAGCCGCCGCCAAGCTGGAATCCGGCCTGATTCATCACGCTTCGGGGAAAATCTTACGGGAGCTCCAAGATGCGCTGGTGCGGGAAATCGACCTTTTGGTCATCCGCCAGGACGCGATTCTGGCGGCACTGGCGCAAACTCCGGATCACGCCTGATTTAGCTTCTTCCGACCTCGGGCATTCTCAGGTTTTGATGAAATGCTCGCGGTAAAATCTGAGCTCGGCGATGGATTCCAGGATGTCGTCCAAGGCGAGGTGCGAATTCTTTTTCTTGAAATTGTCCTTCAACTCCGGCGCCCACCGGGCTGCCAGCTCCTTCACCGTGGAAACGTCCAGGTTGCGATAGTGAAAAAAGCCTTCCAGTTTGGGCATGCAGCGGTATAAGAAGCGCCGGTCCTGGCAGATGCTGTTGCCGCACATGGGTGAGGTGTTGGCGGGAACCCACTGTTCCAGGAACGCCAGCGTCCGCCGTTCGGCTTCCGCCTCATTCACTTCGCTTGCCCTGACCCGGGTGACCAACCCCGACTCGCCATGCTGCTTGCGGTTCCAGTCGTCCATACGAGCAAGCGTTTCCTCGGTCTGATGCACCGCCAGCACAGGCCCTTCCGCCAGCACGTTGAGCTCCTTGTCGGTCACCACCGTGGCGATTTCGATGATGAAATCGTTTTGCGGATCCAAGCCGGTCATTTCCAGGTCTATCCAGATGAGATTTTGTGAATCTTGTGCCATGTGCGTCGCCTTGGGGATTGAACTTGTCAGCGATTTTAGCAAAGGCTAAGCTGTAACGCCGTTTTGACGCGATCCGATGCAAGAATCCATGAATACCTTCACCCTGATTTTCCTGGCGGTGCTCGCTCTGTCCTTCGCAGTCGAATTCTGGCTGGCCCGACGTCAGTTTGCCCATGTCCTGGCTCATCGAGACGCCGTGCCGGAAGCTTTCCGCGAGACGATTTCCCTGGAAGCGCACCAGAAAGCCGCCGATTACACCCTCGCCAAGGGAAGACTGGGGGAAATCGAGCGCATCGTCGGCGTGGCCGCCCTGCTTCTCTTTACCCTGGGCGGCGCCATCGACTGGGTGGCCGGACTATGGGCGGGCTTCGGGCTGTCTCCCACGCCGACCGGCGTGGGTGTCATTCTCACGATCATGATCCTGATGCAGCTGTTGGAACTGCCCCTGAGCATTTATCAAACTTTCGTCATCGAGGAGCGCTTCGGCTTCAACCGCAACACGCCCAAACAGTTCGTGACCGACCTGGCGCTACAGTTCGGCCTGTTGCTCGCCATCGGCGCGCCGCTGTTGGCACTGATCCTGTGGGTGATGGAGGGCGTTGGGCCTTTTTGGTGGGTGCTGGCCTGGGCCATTCTTCAGCTGTTCTCCATACTCATGAGTTGGGCTTTCCCCACCTTCATCGCCCCTTTATTCAATAAATTCACCCCTCTTGAGGACGCCGTACTGAAGGCCCGTATCGACGCGCTGTTGAGCCGCTGCGGGTTTCACAGCAAGGGTATTTTCGTGATGGACGGCTCGCGCCGCTCGGGGCATGGCAACGCCTATTTCACCGGTCTAGGCAACAACAAGCGGATCGTTTTCTTCGACACCCTGGTCAATTCGCTCAGCCATGACGAATTGGAAGCGGTGCTCGCCCACGAGCTCGGTCATTTCAAGCGCAAGCATGTGCTGAAGATGCTGATCGCCAGCGCGGTTTTGACCTTGATCGGTTTTGCCCTGCTCGGTTGGCTGATGAGCCAGAACTGGTTTTACGACGGTCTGGGTGTCGGCGTCCATTCCAACGCCACTGCACTGCTACTGTTCATGTTGATCGCGCCGGTATTTTCCCTGTTCCTGCAACCGGTCATCGCCTTTTTCCAGCGCAGGCACGAGTTCGAGGCGGACGATTTCGCCGCCATCCATGCCCGCCCGCACAACCTGATCAGCGCGCTGGTCAAGCTCTACCGCGACAATGCCAGCACCCTGACGCCGGATCCATTGTATTCGGCCTTCCACTATAGCCACCCGCCGGCGGCAATCCGCATCGCCAACCTCGCCGCCAAGACCTCGTAGTTCCTGGTTTCATTCAAAATCAATGCTGCAGGGACTGGTGATCGCCCACCTGGGCAAGGGACTGGCGGTGGAGTCACCAGAACGCGGAATCGTTCTCTGCCACACCCGCAGGCGTTTGGGCGATGTGGCGGTCGGCGATCGCGTGCGATGGGCGCCCTGCGAGGGTGGGCAGGGCCGGGTCGAGGAAATCCTGCCTCGCAACACCGTTCTAACCCGACCGGGCTATGCCGGCAAGATTCGTCCGGTCGCGGCCAATCTGGACCGGGTGTTCGTGGTGATTGCGCCCGTGCCGGAACCGGACTGGCTTCTGGTCGATCAATAC
>DATIXD010000007.1:0-14312 GCA_035518875.1 Methylococcaceae bacterium
CACCACCGCAGAATGCCACATGCCGCCCCATCATCGGTTTTCCCAATGGTCGCCGCAACGACTGATCGGCTGGGCGGAAAAGACCGGCCCGGCGACGGCACAGCTGATCACCGCCATCCTTCATAGCCGCCGTCATGTCGAGCAGGGCTACCGTTCCTGTCTGGGCATCCTGCGGCTGGGGGAACGCTTCGGCAATGCCCGTCTGGAAGCCGCCTGCCAGCGCGCTTTGGCCATCAAGGCCTTGAGCTACCGCAGCGTCGAATCCATCTTGTCCCACGGCCTCGATGCGCAAGCCCGGTCCCACAATCCCCCGCGCCCGCCCTGCAGCACGACAACCTGCGCGGTGCGGAATACTTTCATTGAGGTACAGAGACCATGCTGAATCATCCCACTTTCAACCAACTCCGCGAGTTGAAACTCGCCGGTATGCTCAAGGCGCTGCAAAACCAGGAACAGATGCCTGATATCGAACGCCTTGGATTCCTGGAACGCCTGGGAATGCTGGTGGATCGGGAAATCCAGGAGCGCGATAACCGTCGTCTGGCAACCCGCCTGCGCTTTGCCAAGCTGAAGCAGGCCGCCAGTCTCGAAGACCTGGACCTGAAAACACCCCGGCAACTGGACCGTGCCCTGATTCAGCAACTCGCCGATTGCCGCTGGGTCAAGGAGCACCTCAACATCCTGGTGACAGGTCCCACCGGCGTGGGCAAGTCTTTCTTGGCGTGCGCCCTGGCTCAGAAAGCCTGCCGTCAGGGTTACACGGCGTTCTATCAACGTTTGCCACGCTTACTCACGGAACTGGAAATCAGCCGCGGCGACGGTCGCTATCCCAGACTCATGCGGCAGCTCGCCCGGATCGACGTCCTGGTTTTGGATGACTGGGGCCTGGACAGCGGCCTCACCGATCGTCAGCGCCGCGATCTCCTCGAAGTCCTCGATGACCGCTATGCCACCCGAGCCACCGTGGTGACCAGCCAGCTACCCGTCGAGCATTGGCATGAGGCCCTGGGCGACCCCACCCTGGCCGAGGCCATCCTCGATCGCCTGGTACACAATGCCTACCGCATCAAACTCAAGGGCAAGTCCATGCGAAAGAACCTCGCCGAGGAACTCGGACTGCCTGCCAAACCCACAGAAACGGACAGACCGTCAGAAACCGAGAGCCGCAAAAATATTGACGACTAAAACGAACACTCAGTAAGCTCAAAATCCCAGCGTCGCTTCGCTCCGACCGCCCGGCCGAATACCCCTGGAATAGGTGGCCGAATCAGCGTGGAATGCATGGCCGAATGGCGTGGAATACGCAGTCAGCGCCATAGAATCGGTGCAAGGACCTTGACGAAGGACCAATTCTCTGCTTATCCTCGCCGCTCAGACTGAGCGATTCGGACGACCGCCTGGGAGGCGTTATGGACAAGTCAGCGCACAGGGTCTTGAGGGGATGGCCGCGATGGAGCGCATCGCTGGCTGCGTTATGGGTCGGCGCGACGTGGCTGGCAGCGGCTATCGCCGCTGAGGCACCGGGCGCACCGGGGTCTGGGTCGGCCTGGACCACCGGGGCCAAGCAGGGGCTGGGGACCTCGGTCACACCGGGGTCGAAGGTGTGGTACACCCTCGGCCAAGGCATCACCCACGAGGTCTACTATCCTCAGGTGGACACGCCGAACGTCCAGGACCTCCAGTTCATCGTCACCGACGGCAGTGCTTTCGTCGACCTCGAGCGGGACGCGACCGACCACCAGGTTCAATTGGTCGATCCTTCGGCCCTGATCTATCGGCAGATCAACACCGCCCATTCCGGCAAGTACCGGATCACCAAGACCTACCTCACCGATCCGGACCGTTCCACGCTGCTCATCGACACCCGCTTCGAGGCGCTGTCCGGCGGGCCCTATCAGCTCTATGTCCTCTACAACCCGTCCCTGAACGGCAGTGGCCTGGGCGATACCGCCGCCAGCCAGGGCGATGCCCTGGTGGCGAGCGACGGCCATGTGGCCAGCGCCCTGATGGTCTCGGGCGGATTCAGCCAGCGCTCCAGCGGATCGTCGAGCGACGGACTGGTCGACCTGAATGCCGACAAGCGTCTGGACAACCGGTTCGACTCCGCCTCCGCTCCGGGCAACATCGTCCAGATAGGCCAGCTCAATGTGGGCAGCGACACCGACATCACCCTGGCCCTTGGGTTTGGCCAAAACCGCTTGGAGGCCCTCGCCAACGCCCAGATCTCGCTCGCAACGCCTTTCTCGGCTCACCAGGCCAAGTACGCCGACGGCTGGCACGGCTATCTCGCCGCCCTGAGGCCCGCGCCGAACAGCCGACGGGCAGGATCTATCCGCGGCAGAACAGTTCTATGCCTTGGCAGCCTAATTGCGCCTGGCGGTAGCCCAATTATGCTTGCCAGAAACTAACGCAACACAACCGAGGGAATCCATGCACAAAACACGCATCCTAGCCGCCTTTGGCAAGATAGCGGCGCTTCTAGCCGCTTTACTCTTTACCAGCCTGCACAGCTCCACGAGCGTATCCGCGGCGCCCAACGATGTCATTGCCAACCTTTGGGAATGGCCATGGACGTCGATTTCCGGTGAATGTACGAACGTGCTCGGCCCTGCCGGCTTCGGCGCCGTCCAGGTTGCCCCGCCGGCAGACTCGATCAGCGTTTCCGGACATCCCTGGTGGGAGGTGTACCAGCCGGCCGCGTACGACCTCAACAGCCGCTTCGGCACCCGGGCCGAGTTCGCCAGCATGGTTGCGGCCTGCCACAGCGCCGGCGTCAAGGTCTACGTGGACGCGGTAATCAACCACATGACTGGTACCGACCAGACTAGCACCACCTCGTACGGCGGCGCATCGTTCACCAACAATTACAGCTACCCCAGCGCCGGTTATGGCTCGGCCGACTTCCACCATTCCCCCGCAGACTGCCCGAACTCGAATAACCAGATTAACAATTGGGGCAGCCAGCAGGACGTCCAGGAGTGCCAACTGTCCCACCTGTCCGACCTGCGCACTGAGTCGGACTACGTCCGGTCGAAGATCGCCGGCTACCTCAACGACCTGATGAGCCTCGGCGTGGACGGCTTCCGCGTGGACGCCGCCAAGCACATCAACGTCAACGATATCGTCGCGATCAAGGCCAAACTGACCACCCAGCCATCATACTGGTCTCAGGAGGTCATGCCCGGTGGCAGCGGTGGACTGTCGATGCAGACTTATGAGCAGACCGGCACCCTGTTGGAGTTCAACGCGGCGTACCAGCTCAAGAATGCCTTTAACGACAATATCGCCAACTTGTCCAACTTCGGCCCGTCGTCTGGCCTCGAGCCCAGCGCGAAGGCCACGTTATTCGTGGAGAACCACGACACCGAGCGCAACGGCTCGACCCTGTCCTACAAGAGCGGCGCAACCGACACGCTGGCCAACATATTCATGCTGGCTTGGAACTACGGCACGCCGAATATCATGAGCTCGTTCGACTTCACCACCGGCGACCAGTCGCCGCTGTCCGATGCCAACGGTCATGTGACTGCAGTGAACTGCAACGCCGGCTGGATCTGCCAGCACCGGGGCCGCGGCATCAAGAACATGGTGGACTTCCACAACGTGACTCGCAGCGACGCCACAGTCAGCAATTGGCGGTCTGACGGCGCCAACAACATCGCGTTCAGTCGGGGTCCTGCCACCGCCGCCAACGGCTGGATCGCCATCAATAACAGCAGCTCGGCAATGGGCGCGCGGTCCTTCACCACCGGCCTCGCCGCGGGCACGTATTGCGACATTATCCACGGCGACGTGATCGGCGGCACCGGTTGCTGCACCGGCCCCACTGTCACCGTAGCCAGCAACGGCACCGCGACGGTCTCAGTGAACAGCAAAGACGCCGTGGCGATCAGCATCGCCAGCAGGTGCGGACAGCCGCTCCCCCCGCCCACCGCGACATTCCGCTGCGATCATGGCGGCACAGTCATGGGCCAGTCGGTCTATGTGGTCGGGAACATCGATGCCCTGGGTAACTGGATCCCGGCCAATGCCCTGAAACTTGATCCCATCGGTCCCTACCCCACCTGGGTGAAAACCGGCGTCCAGTTACCTCCCAATACCAACATCCAATGGAAATGCATCAAGCGGCCGGAAACCGCGCCGAATCCAGTTGTTTGGGAACCGGACCCCAACAATACGCTCAATACCCCGGCAACCGGCGATGCCGGCGTAGCCGTCGGAGATTTCGGAGGGGGAATCGTAGCCGAGAATTTCATCTGCGAGAACGGCATCACCACCCTCGGCCAGTCCGTCTACGTAGTCGGCAGCCATGACCGCCTAGGCAGCTGGGATCCTGGCAAAGCCGTGAAGCTCGATCCCACCGCCTATCCTCGCTGGTCGGGCAGCATCACTGAGTTGCCGGCGGGCACCCAGATCCAATGGAAGTGCATCAAACGGCCGGAAAACGCTACACAACCCGTGGTATGGCAACCGGGCCCGAACAACGTTTTCGTCACGCCCAATGCTGGGACCGGCAACACCAGCGGTGGTTTCTGAACCTGCCTCTCAGATGACCAACGCTAATTCAACAGAGCCATAAATGGATAGCAAGCGATCCGAGCATTAGTTGCGGTTGTGTTGCATTAAAGGATTAGCCGTTACTTTTTCGGGTAGCCCACGCTCTGCGCCAGGACGATCCATTGGGTTGGCTTGAGTTTCATGGCTTTCGCCAAGGCTTCCTTATCGACCGAACCACGCACGACGGTCGCCAGGCCGGCTGAGGCACAAAACAGGTAAACGTTCTCCCCGATGAAACCGGTGTCTGCTGCGGCGAGGATTTTTTTGTCTTCTTGGCCGATGTCGCCATCCATATGGCTGAAGTCCGCAACGTAAACGAGATTGATCGGCGCATCCCTCACAAAATCCTGCGTACCGGTCAGTGCGCGGACGTCTTGCGCCAGGACCGGTTGTAACGCCTGGGCTTTCGCATCGAACAAATAGAGACCATCAGCCGTCGCGACATAAATGTCAATCTCTTGCCAATTATGCGCCGAAGGCGCGGTACGGCCTCCCGTCGCCGAACGGTTAATGCCGAACGCCGCCCACAGTAAATCGGAAACAATCTGGGTTGGGAGCTTCTCCGCACTGAACTCGCGCGTGGATTTTCGGGCTTGCAAGGCTTGCATCAACGGCTTTCCAGTTTCGATCTGAGGCTGTGGAAGTTTCATCAGTGAGACCTCCTCCGCAAAAGCTAGTGTGGCACCGAGTATCATTCCAACTAGGCATGGCAATTGAATCATTACTCTTTTCATAATGAGCCCCTTCTGTCGCGCGACTGCTCGTTACGTGAGGTTGTTCAACAAAGCATCCCGATGCAGGCTTACCTGATTTTTGTATAACCATGATGGCGGTATACAGCCAAGAATTTGTTCGTCGAATGAGATGGTAAAGCGATTCGATAAGGCTTTCCAATTTTTGCCCATCATCGGTTCACTTCTGGGGAATATTGCGAAACCGCCAGAGAAATAGTTCAGGTATTTCCGGCATCTATGTTTTCCGGTTATACGGCGGCGAATCTGAGGAATGCCTGGATGTAGCGTCCAATGATAGGCACGGGGAGCAATTTGTTGTTTTCGTCTCGCACCGGTACGGCATAGCTGTCATTCTTTGTCTTTTTCCAGGCAACTTGATTGCAGTCATTACCAAGGATCACGTTTCATGAACCCGACAGGTGCTCTAGTTCAGGTTCGTAGGGTTAATTGATGTTGAGGGATACTTTATCGTCCCGGTTGGAGCCGAGGCAGCCATCCGCCCTTAGTCGTATCAATATTTCCTAGGAGATCACCGATCATGACCGACGCCCCACGATTTACGATCAATCGCAGCCTTGTCATCTTGCGGCACAAGCAGCCGTTCCTCGACTGGCTGATGTCCGCCGATCCAAGCCCGCCGAAAGATCTTACCTTAGCAAGCCTGGAGGAGGACGGCGATGCGTTCCTGATTCCCGGAGAGCCCATCATCGATAACGAGGCTGATGCGGTGAAATGGGTCGAAAACCACTGGGCGATGTTATTCGAACACGTGCTGAGAGACTGGTTGACCGACGAGGACTTGTGGCCTAAGAATCGAACGCTGAAAATCTTTCGCCAATGGTTCGCCGTCGAGTATCGCTCAATGGTGTGGGACTTGACCAACGAACCTTTGGAGATCGAGGAGTGGAGCGACGCCGCCGGTCCCGGTGAGGTCATCCACTAGTCAAATGACCACGCAAGCTCACAAGATAGCTTCGGAAACTGAAAGAGATTGAGCCAGACATGCTGCGGGTAACCATTGCCTAGTGAATGGCACCCGTTGCTTCACGCCAACTCTCCCCAAGGTGGGTTGACCAATCGCTGTTGCGGAAGATTGTCGAGTTGTCGATGATCTTCTTCGTCCAACAAGAAATCGAAGATCGCCATGTTTTCTCGGATATGGGCTTCTGACGAGGCCTTCGGGATGACGACACAACCCTTTTCAACGCACCAGCGCAGGCTGATTTGCCCCGGCGTTTTGTTGTGCTTTTGTGCAATTTTCTGGATGGTCTCGTTTTTATAGACCAATCCTCGCGCCAACGGGGAATAGGCCGTGAGCACGATATCATGCTGTTTGCAATAATCCAGAAGCTCCTTCTGGTATAGGAAAGGATGGAATTCCAATTGGTTGACCAAAATGGGAATTTGAGTTGCCACCGTGGCTTCCTTAAGATGCTTGATCGTGAAATTACTCACGCCGATTCCTTCGAGCAATCCCATTTGCATTAATCCCTCCAGCGCCTCAAATGTTTCGCGCATTGGCACTTTGCTATTTGGGAAGTGGACGAGATAGAGATTGATGAGCGCGGTTCCCAGACGGTGAAGCGAGCCCAAGCAAGCGCCAAAAACGTCATCCCTCTGTAAATGGTGATAGAACACCTTGCTGGCGAGGAAAAGCGGCTCCGGTCTTCCGCCTATTGCTTCCCCGATATACTGCTCATTCTGGTAGATTTCTGCCGTGTCGATATGGCGATAGCCAAGGCCGATGGCAGTTTCCACCGCTCGCTTACAGGTATCACCGGTCAATTGCCAGGTACCGAACCCGAGGGCGGGAATCTCTGCGCCATTTTTCATCTTCAGCGATGGGATAATCATGATCTCGGCTCCTCCGTCATCATCTCTGGTAATCCGCGAGGCCATCGGTCGGATGACCGTCCCCAACCGATTGTCGAGGCATGGTTTCCTCGGTATCCAATGTGGAAATGCGGTTCGACACACGGGCGAACTATTCCGCATTGCCCAGCCTGGAGTAGTTGCCTTCGAAGGTCCGCGGATCGCCGACTCCTTTTGAGCTAAGCCCGCTTCATCTCTACTCCGCGCCATGCAGTGTGAGCAGCAAGGCGGAAAATTTCAACCCAGATTATTCATTAAGCCCAAACACTCGGGTTTCGCCGGTTTTTCTAACGGACACCATTAGAGCAACATCTTGATTTTCAGGGCATTCTGCTTCTAATGGACAATTTTGGTTTAGTCCTGGTTATGCTGGTAAGAAACCAGGAATTTTAGTCCATCGCAGTTATGAGCATCTTGAGAAACGCGGGGATCAATGAACCTTTTTAATTCGAAGATGGCCGCGTCGTCTGTCTGGACCAGGGCGGGCAGTCTTACGAGGGGTGTATTGAGCGCTGACATCAGGCAAAGGGGTACTCTCTCCCATAAACGCTCGACCCCTCACCCATCTCTGCTCATGCTGATCATCCAGCTGCTACCGTACCTGTCTTCACCCATGATGGAGGTCTGATCATGTACCGTGTACTCCGAATTCTTTTGGAAGGTTTACTTTGGGGATTTTCCCTGGCTCTGGGCTGGATCGCGGCGTTCGCGCTGATCGGCGCGGCAATCGCATGACTGCACTCCGCCGGCAAGGCGTTAAACGACCGCTGGCACAGGCATGCTCTATAAGAGCTTACCCTGAACCGCATGGTGCTAGCGTATAACCAAGCGGTCGTGGAGACTACTAGTGAGCAACTGTTATTTAATATCGCTCGCGCCCGTCACCACGAACCTATACATTTCACCGGAGTCTCCCATATCGCTGCAACGCTCAATTTTCAGTTCAATGCCGGGGCCACACCGGCGCTAACTGGGTCAAACGGCGCATTACTGGCGCCGATCTTCGGCGGGAATATCTCCGAAAATCCCACCATCAGCATCATACCCATAGGCGGCGAGGAGTTCACAAAACGGCTTTTGGCGCCGATACCGGAAAGCAAGCTGACATTCCTGCTCCGCCAAGGCGCCGACATTGACAAGATTCTCCGCTTGATGGCGGAAGAGTTCCGCGAACTCAAAAATGGCGCCGAAGTCATTTACTACAACCGACCTTCGGACCAAAGTGGCTACCCCGTGTTTCGTCGCATCCTGCTGCATCTCTCCAGCATCCAGGACCGTAGGCACCTCCATGTGGACCCGCTGATCATTCAACGAAAGTGGACGCTGCCACCGGAAAGCATGGCACCCGAGGGCTTCCTGAAATTACACGATACCTTTTCGATCACATACAACCCTGAAAGCCGTCTGTACATCCTGTCCCAAAGTTTGCCCGGCCGAGTGCTTATCATGAATTACGACCCTGACTTGTTGTCGAATGAGGAGCGCGCCCGACTCAATGAGGAGGCCTCGCAAGGACCCGACAACGAAATCTCAGTGGATATCCGGCCGGAATTTCCAGGCGGGGAATACCCCGTGCGCGGCCGATTCCGTTTGAGGAGTTTCCATGGCATCTTGACTTTCATCGGGCGATCAATCGCTGATGAGCCTGAATACGATGTTCAGAAGGACCCTCGCACGCCCACCGTCAGCGAGAATCCAGTGTCCGCGTTGGGCATCCTCGAATCCAAACGGGCGCCTTCCGATGGAGCACTAAGCGTAAAAGTGAACGGCTATTACTACGGGCTGCGTCCCGACACCGGAGTCCACTGGAATCGCGACGCGTTCCGTCTCCTGTACTCGCTATTCCAGATGACCGTCACCGAGTTGCCCCAGCGTGCTGGTCCCGGCATCACCATCGCAAAATAGGCCGATGAATTCGGCGCCGCATTACGCTAAAGAAACGTCGAAGCCATGGGGCGTGGCAGGCGCCGATGGGCACATCTAACCGAGTGGCAAGTCCACAGCTTATCGATCACCGGCATCCCTGCGGCACGTCTTAAGACATTACCCTACGTTACTCTGGTCCGCGTGAGAAAAGAAAAACGCGCCCGAACATCCAGCCACATCCTTCCTGGACCATCGCTTTCCATGCCCTTTGGCATTGAGTGGTCCATGACAGATTCAGGAACCGCAGGGCACCGGCGCCTGGGGCTCACCCTGGCCTTATCGATATCAGCGCATCTGGTGTTGTTCGCATGGTTCGCGGCTCATCAGGGGACGACGACTTCGGTCATGCCACACGAGCGGGGCCACAAACGGACAGAGATCGTCCTATTAAACCGCCGCGCCGTGCAGCCCTTGACGGCAGCCGAAGCGCCAAGGACTCAATCTGCACCACCGTCGCAGCCGGTCATCAGCGCTAAATCCGCCACAAAGCGAACGGATTCGATTCCTCACAAACGAGAGCCCAAGCCAGCTAAACCGAAACCAAATAAGCCGGTCAAAGAAGCGCCCCTAATCCCTTTCATCGACGAGTTCCCCGAACTATCACACACCTATACCCGAGAATCATTGGCTAGTCGCGGCGTCGAGTCGCCGCCAGACCTAGCCGGCTCGGAAGATGTCGGCATACACCCCGGTTCCATTTTGAACATTAATCCGAAGATCATTTATCCGCGGCAGGCGATACAACAACGACACCAAGGTGTGGTGGTGGTACTCATCCATATCGCCAAGGATGGTCATTGCGACGGGGCGGATCTTTTGCAGAGTAGTGGTCACGCGGAACTCGACGACCAGGTGCTCGGTGCCGTGCAACATTGGCGGTTTATACCGCCGAGGCGGGGACAGATGCCGGTCGAAGCGACCTATAAACATACAGTCATATTCGGCGCCGATGAGCGTGCGTTCGATGATTTCGAAGCGCACTGGCACGAAATCAGGGTGATGCCCGCACCTTGATCATCGAAAGACGTCCATCGATGTATTAGCAACGGGCGCTCAGTTCAAAGCGGCTCAATCACTACCGGAACTGAAGTTCCACCGCTTTCCTCCACGGTCTGAGGAACACAGCCTTGGGCTGGGCAATAAGGGCTTATGCGGTGATCTGGTTGCCACAACGCGCATGTTCTCAACCCCTGCCAACTCTTGCAGGGCAAAGACCAAATCGATGGGTTCGTACAGTTCAGAATTTCTGGTGGTTTGAACTACTTTGCCGCCGGCATATTCGAAACCGCCCCAATCGCGTCCAGGCCCGATTTGGCACAGTCCTGGTCGAGTTGTGCGCCGGGCGCACCGCCGACGCCAATCGCGCCAACCGTTTCGCCACCGATCTCAATTGGCAACCCACCCCCAAGCATAAGAATGTTCTCGTTCATCTCGCTCATAGCTTGAACTGCCGGGGTCCTTACAATCAGTTCCGCCAACTCGGAGGTCGGTCTCTGCAAACTCGCTGCGGTGTAGGCTTTCTTTCGGCTGCTATCTACCGTGTGCGGGCCAGCCCCGTCGCCGCGCAGCTGTGCTCGTAACACCCCGGCACGATCTACTACTGCCACACTCACGCGGTACCCTTCCTTCGCACATTTCTCCAACGCGGCACTTGCCGCCTTAGATGCCATCGTTAGCGGCAACACCGCTTCTCGCGGCAGTTCATCTGCGACGACCGTCCCCTCTTGCAAAACAAGCCCCATGAGAATAGGCCCTACGATCTTTCTCATTTTGCCTCCGTTAGATTCGATGAACGTCCGATCTTGGTTAACGTCGGATGCGGTCTCAACAGTAGGGACAAATCACGGACGACAATGTTCTGAGATAGCGTGAAAAGACGGTCGGTGGCGGTCACCGGGAGCAATGGCGGCACGCATTAGCCAAACCTAATCAGAGGCTGCCTCGCTCCAGCTTCTTGGCGTCCAATCAGAAGCTGAGCTCAGACAAACTCGAGAACTACTCCGAACCATCTGCACACGCCACCTCTATCCAGGATATTGCCGCGTCGCCGATTGCTGGAACCCGATTCCAGAGTTATGGCCCACTAGGATTTGCCCCAAGAGGATAGAGTTGACGGTGATCTTTTCGTTCCGCAATGCCATCACCCCTTTTGGCATGGGCTACGCTTTACCAGGTTGGTCCAGCGAGTCTCTCATGGGCGCGCGGATAAATTGCAACTGGTATTGCATACTCAATCAAGACATCAAGGAAACACTATGTGCAGCAAGTGGTTTTTAATTCTTTTTAGCTTATTCATCAGCACAACCTGCCTAGCGGCCACGGACTCCACCACCGGAACGACTGAGGGCGCGCAACAGTCGCAGCCTTCCCCCTCAGGTCAAACATCCGGTTCTACTCCTAACACAACGACCGATTCCAGCCAGAGCCAATCCCAGAATGAGGAAAAGCAGCCTGACATGGCTGACTTTTGTAAAGAACACACCTGCTAACCCGGCAGCTATTTAGCTGAACTGCAAAAAGTAAAAAGTCAAGAAGTAAGGAAACCCGATGGAAACGAAATTTGTTGTCTGCACCGGCTTGGTCGCACTTTCTGGATTGATCTCTCTACCAGCGTCAGCTGCTCCACATTGGACACATGCAGATCAAGCAGACTGGGGGGCCATTGACGACCTATCCCAAAGTCAAGCACCTTTAATGTATCCCTATGCGGAATGCGGCATTGGATCGCACCAATCGCCGGTAGACCTATCTGGGGAGGCCAATTCAGAAAAACTTAACATGCTAGAAATCCAGTATGTCAAAGATACACCAGACTTTTTCAATAGCGGACATGCGGTCCAGGTCAACACGTCAGCAAGCTACAAAGGCGTTCTCAAGATTGGAAACGACATCTACCCCCTCACGCAGTTTCATTTTCATGCGCCCAGTGAGCATGTCATCGGTTTCAAAACTTTCCCTGCCGAATTGCATTTTGTGCACGTACGCCCAGACGGCAGAATTGCGGTATTGGGCGTTCTTCTGAAAGAAGGCGCTGCGAATCCGGCCATTCAAACTATCTTGGACAACGTGCCAGCCACGACAACGCCGCCAGAACCAGCACACAACACGAACTCCGGTGTCGCGCTAAATCCGAAGCGGCTTTTGCCGGAGCATAAGTCCCACTTCTACACGTATGCGGGGTCTTTGACCACACCGCCCTGCAGCGAAGGGGTAAGCTGGTACGTGTTGGCAGAGCCGGTCGAGGCATCTACCGCGCAAATCGCGCAGCTGGAAGGCTTTTACAAAGACAATAACCGTTGGCCTCAGAATCTGAACGGTCGGACGGTCACAGGCACTGCAAAAAGGCGGTAAACACTGCACGCTGACATGGCGCAGGCCAGCCAATAGCCGGCCTGCGCCGTTAACAGTGGCGTGCGAACTGAAGAAGGGAGTGCCTGTCGCTCGAGTCCAAAAATTGATCCCGTCAATTTTTGGCTCCCGACCAGGCACTACGTTGCCTTCGGTGGCCCCGGACGTCCCCCGTCGACTCGAAGCCTTCGCTTCTCGCTCGCAGATGACAGACGCCGTTTCCTTGCGCCTTGCAGGTTTTCTATTCGGAAAGCCGCCCCTTATCTAAGGCTGTCAGGGGGGCATGGGAAACGTCCCGGTCTTTCCACTTCGTGGCGCGAACTTTATTTTTCAGCGGAAACAAATTGGTCCTATGTCACGAACTACCCATTCGATCTGTCATTCTTTGTCAGTTTCGCGAACCGTTCAATGGTGCATCGGTGCTATATCACTGGTTTTGTAACCAGGCGTGCTCTTGTGAGCGCCAGAACTCGCCCGCGCATGAACATTTTGATCAATCTTGTAAGGATAATCTTTATTGGTCTTAAGCTCATTGATAATGTCAGTAATGCTTATAATTCCCTCGACTTTATGGGCATCCAACACAACCGCATGTCTCGTATGGGTAGCACACATTAATTCCATACACTGATCCAGCGAACTCTCTTTATTGACATAAATGAGCGTGTGATCAATTGTGTTTTCAACAGGGTCATCTAGGGATGTCATTCCTTGAGCTGACGCATGTTGAACGAAGCCGCGCTCGGTGAAAACGCCAAGAAATTGCCCACTCTTATATACGACTACCAAGCCTATATTGTCGTCGACCATCATTTTTAGAGCATCGAGAATCGAAGTCCCCGCATCGATGGAGTAAATGTGTCGGTCATCCTTTTCCTTAAGAATGTCACTCACTTTCACGATGGGACAAGGTTCCTCCTCTGAGACGACAAGCTCCTTGCTGCACAACATGAGCAATTCTATGAGCGCGAGTGAGTTCTGCTCAAACGCACCATCGGGACCTAGAAGAGCCATCGCCCGAGTTTTTTCCCGAGCGTTTCCGTATTGAGCCACTTCTGCGGCAGCGCGATGAAAACGTTCGTGGGTGGAGCACATCATCTCGAAGGAAGGAAGGCCGTTATACTTGAGGCCCGCATCATAAATCCAGGTGCCAAGCTCGCAAGCATGACAGTTGCTGACTTCGGCAATATCCATAACCACGCCTTCCTTGATATTTTTTCTGATTTTCAGTTTCCAGCGCGTGTGCAGGTCAATAGCATTATCGAAGATGTTCATGTCCTTTCTCCCGAATTGACTGGTGGGACGCTATTAGCTATATGAACATTTGATCGGACCCAAGTCATGGTTTCACCGATAGTGTGGCATGCTATTGGGCGCGCCATAAAAAAAAGCCGAACTGCCTAGGGTGACCATCACGACGATCACACTCGGCAGTCCGGCTTTCCGTTGTTTGGGATCCGCGACTTTCTGCCCCTACCTCACGGTAGGTTTAGCTTTCATTTATAAAGGCTGAATACTAACTGAAAAGTAAAGCATAAACTGGCATAATGTCAACCAACTCTGGAACTGATTCAGTCAGAAATAGACCGCCCTGGATTTAAGTAGCGACCGGAGAGGCAAGTCAAAGCGCTCCACCAGCCTGGACCGCGAACTAATTATCTTGGCGTTCCATGGGGAAAGGCGTATCGGAGGTCGGCCATGTTTCAGCGCTACGCGCATCCGCCGCGCCGCTCAGGAACTCAAGGTCGACGACAACTCCGACGACCTGCGCCACACGCCGTCGCAATACCTCCTTAAACGACTATCATGATCTGGCTACCGCACGTCATCACGCTCACCCCGGTCGCGGCAATGAGCGACGCAGCTGCCTTCGCC
>DATIXD010000008.1:0-2216 GCA_035518875.1 Methylococcaceae bacterium
GGCGAAGGCAGCTGCGTCGCTCATTGCCGCGACCGGGGTGAGCGTGATGACGTGCGGTAGCCAGATCATGATAGTCGTTTAAGGAGGTATTGCGACGGCGTGTGGCGCAGGTCGTCGGAGTTGTCGTCGACCTTGAGTTCCGGCCTGGTTCAAAAACGACGATTTTCGGGTAACAAAGACAATAGCAGTCCTGCCCCCATTTTCATGAGGGTACCGAGTTACCGGCAGCTTTGAAATGCTTTAGGCGGGGATGGGGGAGCGTCGAAACCGCTCGAAGCCGAGGAGTTCCAGCCAATGCGGATGGGGCTCCCCGGTCATGAGTTCCATCGGACTTTTGCCCACCCGCTCGGGGCGTTCGCTGCGTGCGAAGGTGCGGTGATTCAGGAAGAAGCGCAGCAGATCCAGATAGCCCTGGCCCAGCTCGCGGCGGAGGAAGAAGTAGCAGCGTAGCCGTCCATTGAGGTTCTCGACCAAGGAACTGCTCCGGTGGGTTTCATCCATCGCGTCGACGACAGCCGTCAGTACGTCATGGAATTTCCACCCCAACTGCCGATTCAGGTGATCGCGGCGCCGCCAGTAGCCTCCTGACGTTTTGGGTTTGCGCTGCAGCAGGCAAACGGCCCGGACGTGATAGTCCGAAACCTGAAAGCGTTGGGCAATCTCCGCGAACTTGCCATCGAGCACCCTGGCAAAGCCCAGCAAATTCTCGCGTTGCCGTGTGAGCGCGATGCGCACCGGGCGAATTCGGGCGGAATCCAGGCGCTCCCGCTGTTTCAGTTCAGCCACGATGAAATCGAAAAGCTCGCGCCGGTCCTTCATACAGGGACCCGCTAGCGCCAGAATGTCGCGTTCCAGCCAGCCGGTCAGGGCTTTGACATCCTGGGCCAAGCGCAGCGCCGTGGCCTCGGCCTGACGCGCTTTCGCCAATGCCTGGGACAGCGTATTGCCCCGCCCTTTCCGCTTGGCTTCCGTCATGCGTTGTTCGAGTTGCTGTCGGCAGGTGGCGGCCCCTTGGGCTATGCGCGTCAAGCGATTGGCCAAGCTCTCGCACTGGTGTTGGATGTGGAACACGTCGCCATGACACAGGGTGTTCCCCAAGGCGGCGCGCTGTCCGGCCCGTGATCCAGTGCCGGCATCGGCGATGGTGTAGTCCGGATTCAGCCCTTGGGCCTTGGCGTCCAGCAAATGCACGCCCCAGGTGGTTTCGTCGCGATGCGCCGCTTCGGCCAGGAGATAGCAATAGGTGGAAGTTGCATCCACGCCGGCCAAGACCGGCTGGTTGCCCTGGAAGATTTCATCGTGGAGTCCGACACGAATGGGCGAAAGATCCTGGGCGGCATTGATCAGGCCCGCCTGTTCAGCCGCCGCCGTCAGCCGATTATGAACTGTTCCCAGGCCGATGGACGTGTCGAACAGATCCGCCAATAACCGAATGACCCCGCGGTATGAGCTGTGGCAGACCAGAACCAAGCTGAGCACCAGTTGATTCAGCCACGCCTCGGTCACCGGGAGATAAAAGAGCACGTCCGGCGTTTCACCGGCAGGGGCGAAAGCCTGATCTAGGGCGGTCTCAGCTTTCTGTTTCTGGTGGTAGAGAAATTTGCGGCTGACCTGCTCTCTGGCTGCCACCCTGGATAACGGCTCGGTCCTTGCCAAAGTCTGAATGGCGAGGTGCTTGCGGGAATGGTGGGACAGGTTGGCCGCCACGGAAAGAGAAGACGTCATCGGAGTCTGAATCCAGGGAAGAATTAGGGTCGGCGAGTATCCCCGACGAACCCGCTCACTTCAACGCCGCCATGATCCTTGGACTCCCCCAACGTCCAGCAAAACTGTTACCCTGCTTTGAACCAGGCCCAAAACGGTGAGTCTGACCGGTTGGATTGGCTAAAAATTGGTCAAACGGCCGCGCTAGCCGGCCGCCTTGCTACCCACCGCCGAACCGGCGCATCGGCTCTTCTTAATAGAGGGTCCCAACCGCCCTCCCCTTTCAAAAATTTCTTGACCCGCCGCAAACCGGCGTGCCGCCTGGCCTGCCAGGCTCCTTCAGATCGGTAAATTCGGGCTAACCGATAAGACCAGATAAGGGGAAATATCTTGCTATATGCCAATCGCTGGAATATACTGTGATATATATCATCACAGGAGGACGCCGCAATGAGTCAAACAGCCAAAATTTTCATCAACGGTCGAAGCCAGGCGGTGCGGTTGCCGGCCGC
>DATIXD010000009.1:0-4839 GCA_035518875.1 Methylococcaceae bacterium
ATGCGAATCTCCTTTGCATCCGGCGTGGTCATGATGAGTTCTTCGTGCACCGATCGATAAGAAGCTGATTGAAAACCCGAAAAGGGGAGTGAGTTTTTTCCTTCACCCCATGGGGGCAGGTTGGGATGGACGCGATCAAACTGGCGAAAGGCCTTGTTTGTCTCGCCTTCCCCCAGCCATCCCGAGGGGGAGGGAGAGTCTTTAAACAGCTTCTAAGCTCGCTGCGCCGGAGGCTACTGTCCGTCCCGTGCGCATATTGAAAGTTCAGGCTTGGTTCCGCACGACCGCCGACTTCGGCTTGCCCGATCCATGGCCGATGCGAGAGACCGAGCAAGCATCGAATCAATGCGCCATCATGTTAACCCCAGATCGATCGGCGATCCAGCGCGGAGCGGGTTTTCGCCGGTTTTCCTGACGCCGAAGCGGCGCTGCAGCGACATCGCACCAAATCCCCTCCGCTTTGCTAAAATCCCCGATCCTAAACATTTGGCCCCGGAGCCCGACTTGCCAAACTTTGTCCCCGGACAACGCTGGATTAGCGAAACCGAGCCGGAACTGGGCCTGGGCACCATCGTCGACGCCGAATACAACCGCGTCACCGTCCTGTTCATCGCCAGCAGCGAACGCCGCACCTACGCCGCGGACAATGCGCCCCTCGCCCGCGTGCGCTTTTCGCCGGGCGATCGCGTGGAAAGCGTGGACAGCTGGGCGATGACCGTGTCGAAGGTGGAAGAAAAGGACGGCCTCCTTACTTACCTAGGGGTGAGTGAGGCCGGCGAAGAAAAGGCCCTGGAAGAAATCGAACTGAACCATGCCCTCCAGTTCAACAAGCCGCAAGACCGCCTGTTCACCGGCCAGATCGACCCCTCCCATTTGTTCAGGCTCCGCTACCAGACCATTCGCAAACTCGGGCAGTTGGAACAGTCGCCCGTGCGCGGACTGTGCGGGGGGCGCACCAGCCTGATTCCGCACCAGCTCTACATCGCCCACGAAGTAGCCAGCCGCCACGGACCGCGGGTTCTGCTGGCCGACGAGGTGGGCTTGGGCAAGACCATCGAGGCGGGCTTGATCATGCATCACCAGCTGCTCGCTGGCCGGGCAGAGCGCGTCCTCATCCTCGTGCCCGAACCCCTGTTGCACCAGTGGCTGGTGGAAATGCGGCGGCGCTTCAACCTGCGCTTCAGCCTGTTCGACGAGGAACGCTATCGGCAAATCGGCGAGGAGAATCCCTTTTTCAGCGAGCAACTGGTGTTGTGCAGCCCGGATTTCTTCAGGGGCGAACCCAAGCGTCAAACTCAGGCATTGGCGGCCGATTGGGATTTGTGCGTGATCGACGAGGCGCATCATCTGCAGTGGTCGCAGGATCAACCCAGCCCGGATTATCTGTTCGCCGAGGAACTGGCCAAGGCAGTGCCAGGCCTCTTGCTGTTGACCGCGACGCCCGAGCAACTCGGCAAATCGAGCCATTTCGCCCGACTGCGCCTGCTCGACCCCGACCGCTTCTACAGTTTCGAGGCCTTTCTGGCCGAAGAGAAACGATACGAGCCCCTAGCCCGGATCATCGACCACCTTTTGGACGATGCCGAACTCGATGCACCAACCCTGAATCAACTCAAAGAACTCATCGCCCACGACCGTGCCGACGAACTGGTGAGCCAGCTGGACGATGCGGACGCCGCCACCCGCACCCGAGAGGAACTGATTAGGCTGCTTCTGGATCGGCACGGCACCGGCCGCATTCTGTTCCGCAACACGCGAGCCACGGTCCAGGGCTTTCCCGAACGCCGACTCCACGCCCATGCTCTGCCGCTTCCCGAGGAATACCGGGACATATTGGCGGATGCCGCTAACCTGGAAACCCTGCTTTATCCGGAGATGCATTATCGCTCCCGGCCCGATGCGTCCCAGCCCTGGTGGCGGATCGATCCCCGCGTGCGCTGGCTGATCGACGCCCTGAACCGGATCAAGCCCGCCAAGGCCCTGGTTATTTGCGCCAAGGCTCAGACCGCGATCGACCTGGAAGACGCACTGCGCACCCTCGGCGGGATCGGTGCGGCGGTGTTTCACGAGGGTCTGAGCATCGTCGCCCGCGACCGGGCGGCGGCCTGGTTTGCCGACGAAGAAGAAGGCGCGCAAGTACTGATTTGCTCGGAAATCGGCAGCGAGGGGCGAAATTTTCAGTTCGCCCACCATCTGATCCTGTTCGACCTGCCGCTGAATCCGGATGTCCTGGAACAGCGCATCGGCCGCCTGGACCGCATCGGCCAGCGCAGCATCATCCAAATCCACGTGGCCTATCTGCAGCAATGTGCGCAAGGCGTTCTGTTCGCCTGGTATCACGAAGGACTGAACGCCTTCATCCATCCCTGTCCTGCAGGACAGGCGGTGTTCGCCCACTTGGGCGGCGAGTTCCCCGAGTTATTTAGACTACCCGAACCGAGCAAACAGGCCGCGCTGATCGCCGCCGCACAGAAGCTGAACGCGGAAATCCTGGAAGAATTGCATCAGGGGCGGGACCGGCTGTTGGAGTTGAACTCATGTCGTACCCAGGAGGCAATGAGGCTGGCGGAACTGATTCGCCAGTCCGATCAGGAAAACACCTTGTGGCCGTATTTGGAGGAAGTGTTCGACGCCTACGGGGTTGATGTCGAGGAACATTCCGAGGACTGTTATATCCTCGTGCCCGGCGATCACATGCGCATTCCCCATTTCCCCGAACTGCCCGAAGACGGGGCGACCGTCACCCTGGACAGGGGCATCGGACTGGCGCGTGAGGACCTACTGTTCTTGACCTGGGAACATCCGATGGTGAGAGGCGCGATGGATCTGATTTTAAACAGCGAGCACGGCAACGCCGCATTCGGCATCGTCCGCCACGAAGATATGGAACCCGGTCAACTTCTGCTGGAAGCGATTTACTTGGTGGAATGCGCCGCGCCCCGGCGGTTGGGAATCGGGCGGTTCATACATCAGACCCTGATTCGCATCCTGATCGACCCCGATCACCATGATCTGAGCCAAATCCCCTACGACAGCCTGATCGAAACGCCCGGCCAGACCGACCGCCATGACGTCGCGGCCCTGCTGCGCATCCAGCGCAAAACCATTGATCGGATGCTCAAGTTCACCGACCAGGCCGCCCAAAAGCGACTGCCCGGAATCATCGCCGCCAGCACCAGGCGGATGCTGGACAGTGCCACCTCGGAGCTGAAACGGCTCGCGGCCCTGAAAGAGGTGAATCCCTATGTGCGTCAGGAAGAGCTGGACCAGTTGAAAGAAAACGCCATGGAGATGCACGGACACCTCCTTGGCGCCCATTTGCGCCTGGATGCGCTGCGAATCCTGCTGACCGCTTAAGCGTCTCGTTCCGCCCCTAGGTCGTCAAAGCCTCGCCTTTCAGGCTCAGCTGATACTTTTTGCCGTTCTCATCCTTCCAGAAGAAGGCGATGGTTTCGCCGCTCGGTCCGCCGACAATCAGCGAGCCATTGGGAAGCTTATCCAGCAGCGCGTCCGCCGCTTTGGAATCGGTCGCCTGCCGCATGACGATCGCGCCGCCCGCCACATCGAGCGTCCCTTGCGGATCGGTCGTGCCTATGCCCACTTTGCCGCCGAGCGGATTGATCGCCAGCGGTTTGTCCGTCTGCGACTGCACCCAGGCGTAACCGCTGTCGTAGCCGAGCCGCAGATGAGTGCTGTCCGATTTGCCGATGACGACGGTGTCGCCGCTGGGATCCTGATTCTTGTTGATGACTTGCAGGCTGGTGCCCGAGTTGGCTGCGCCGACGGTGAGCTTCTTCCCTATCCTGTATTGAATGCCGTCGGCCGTGTCGACCCATCGAGCATCCGCGGCGACAATGCCGGTTAGCTTCGAGCCGTCCCCCACGAAGCTCGCGGCCGTCACCGTAGTCTTGATCGTGAGGGCGTCGTCGATCGCCAAGGCGCCGGCAATCGTCCCGCCCGACTTGCTGACCGCGTCCAGGCCCGTCAATTTCGAGCCATCGCCTTCGAAACTCGTCGCCTTGATCGCGCCGTTGACTTGTAGCGCCGCGGAAGGCTTGTCGATGCCGATACCGACGTTGCCGCCGGCATAGACGAGGGCGCCGTCTTTGGCGGTCCATGGACTCTTTTCGATGCCCGTCAATTGCGAGCCGTCCCCCACAAAGCTTGCGGCTGTAACTGCGGACTTCACGGTAAGCTTGTCGCCGACGGCCAGGGCGCCTGTAATCGTTCCACCCGACTTGCTGACGGCGTCCAGCCCTGTCAGTTTCGAACCATCGCCTTCGAAGCGGGCGGCTTTGACGGTCCCATTGACCTCCAGTGCCGCTGAAGGTTTTATGGTGTTGATGCCGACGTTTCCCGCGTTATCGATTACCAGCCTATAGCCACGATCATCAGCTATGCTCAATCCTCCCGCCGGGGTATTGGTGCCGGTCGCTCCAACTCGAAGATACCAATTCGCCCCCCCCGCAGCCGTATTTGAAAGTCCTATTGCTGCCGCAAAACCGTCTGTAGTTGACTCCGCTCCGGTCACGGAAAATTTCTGACCCGGTGCCGCCGTGCCGATGCCGACATTGCCGTCCTTGATCACCATTTGCACTATGCCGCCACCGGCATTGAGTTCCCCGTCGTTGTGTGATCCACCTTTGTACCAGGCGAAGTTCTTGTCCGTGCGAAAGTATTCGGTATAGCCCTGCACGCCGACCCCATAACCGGTGCTCCATAAGTTGAGCATCTGCCGTGTCTTGTTATCAAAGAAGACAGAACCGGACGCTCCGATCGTGACATTTCCGGTCACCGACAATGCGCCTCCCGCATTGATATCGCCCGGAATCTTGCCCG
>DATIXD010000010.1:0-11332 GCA_035518875.1 Methylococcaceae bacterium
AACTCGCGCATGACATTGGCCAGATGCGAGCGATCCTTGACCATCAGCGTGATGACATCGCTCGAAATCTCGCTGTCTTGGTTGGTAATCTGGACGTTCTCGATATTCGCGCGCATCCTGGAAATGGCGGAGGCCACTTTGGCCAGGGTGCCTAGCTTGTTCAAGAGCTCCACGCGGACTTCCACCGAAAAATCCCCGCTCACCTGCTTGTCCCACTCGACATCCAATCCGCTGAGCTGCTTTTTCCGAAGTTCGGCGACGTTCCTGCATTCATTCAAATGCACGACGATACCTTTGCCGGGATTGAAAAAGCCAACGATGGGATCGCCCGGAATCGGCCGGCAGCATTTCGCCAAGCTCACGATCATGCCCTCCGAGCCCTTGATGATCAGTGGCGCGAGGCTGGCCTTCTCGCCGATCTCCTGGCGTGCGCCGCCGGGCGCGATCTCTTCCTGCATGAGCAATCTGACGACCAGGAACGGCAGCCGGTTGCCGAGTCCGATATCTTCCAGCATGGCGTCCAACGAAGGCGACTCCAGGGCCTTCAGCAATTCGTTCAGCCGCGCCTCGGTTATGTCCTCCAGCCGCATTCCGCGCGGGTTGAGCTCCTTCTCCAGCAACCGCCGCCCGAGATTGATGGCCTCCTGTTTCTTGAAATTGCGCAGATATCCGCGGATCGCCGCACGCGCCTTGGCGGTCACGACGAAATTCAGCCACAAGGGGTTCGGCCTGGCCCAGGGCGCGGTGATGACCTCGACCGTCTGGCCGTTCTGCAGCACGGTCTGGAGCGGTGCGAGAACGCGGTCGACACGGGCGGACACACAGGCATTGCCGATATCGGTATGCACCGCGTAGGCGAAATCGACGATGGTCGCGCCGCCGGGCAATTTGATGATTTTGCCCTTGGGCGTCAGGACATAAACCTCGTGGTGGAACAGATCGACCTTCAGATTATCCAGGAACTCCAGGGAATCGCCGGCGTCCTTCTGAATGTCCAGCAGGTCGCGCAGCCATTCGTGTGCGCGTGTTTGGGAACTCGCCGCCTGCTCGGTATCGGACTTGTAGAGCCAGTGTGCGGCGATGCCGCATTCGGCCATATGATGCATAGCGCGGGTGCGAATCTGGATTTCCAGGGGCAGGCCGTAAGGCCCCACCAACACGGTATGGAGCGATTGATAGCCGTTGGCCTTGGGCACCGCGATGTAATCCTTAAACCGGCCCGGCACCGGTTTGTACAGGTTATGCGCCACCCCCAAGGCACGGTAGCACTCGTCGACCTGATCGGTGATGATCCGGAAGGCATAGACATCGAACACCTCGCCGAAGGACAGCCGCTTGCTCAACATTTTCTGGTAGAGGCTGAACAGGTGTTTTTCCCGACCGATCACCTGACAGTTTTCCAATCCGGCTTCCCGCAACCGCTTGTTGATCGCGGCCTCGATGGTTGCCACCACTTCCTTGCGGTTGCCGCGCGCTTTCTTTACGGCCTGGCCCAATACCTCGTGCCGCACAGGATGGGACGCGGCGAAACCCAGATCCTCCAGCTCCAGTCGCATTTCGTTCATGCCCAGGCGACTGGCGATCGGCGCATAAATGTCCAGGGTTTCTCGGGCGATGCGACGGCGGCGGCTGGGCGCCATCACCCCCAGGGTGCGCATGTTGTGCAGGCGGTCGGCCAGCTTGACCATGATCACGCGCAAGTCCTTGACCATCGCCAGAACCATTTTTCGCACATTTTGAGCCTGCGCTTCCGCCCGTGATTTGCAGTCCAGCTGGGTCAGCTTGCTGACGCCATCGACCAATTCGGCGACTTCCTCGCCGAAGAGACGCGCCAATTGCTCCTTGCTGACGAAGGTGTCCTCGATGACATCGTGCAACAGGCCCGCCATGATACCCTTGGCGTCCATCCGCATGCCGGCGAGGATGATCGCCACCGACAGCGGGTGGCAGATGTAGGGCTCGCCGCTCATGCGGAACTGGCCCTCGTGGGCTTCGGCGCCCAATCGATAGGCGCGGCAAACCTCCTCGACCTGTGCAGGGTCCAGATATTCTGAGAGCATGGCGCACAAGCGCCGGATCAATTTGTCCTGGGGCAGTTCGGCCAGGTCTTGCGGCAGCGGCTCATGCATCACCACACAGCCCGCCCTCGCCGGCCCGGAAGCGTGGGCGTCCGGGCATTGGAACCCGTCACCTTGTGCGCGGTCCTCCGTCACGTCTAGCGCCCTGTAAGATGCGGCTCATTCCAGATCGTCATCATCCAGGCTCGCCAAATCATCGTCCCGCAGCTTGAATGCGGGGCGTTCGACCTGATAACGATCGTGTTTGGGGGCTTCCTTCAGGTATTCCCGCGTCACCAGCTCGGCCGCGATTTCCCGCAACGCCAGCACGGTTGGCTTATCGTTCCCCCAGGGCAGTTTGGCGTCGTCCGGATGCCGACTCAATTGGCGGGCACGCTTGGCCCCGAGCAGCACCAGCTGAAACCGATTATCGACCTTATCCAGACAATCTTCGACCGTCACTCTTGCCATATCGAATTAACCTCATTCAAGAAATTACTGAAAAACATACAATAAGACTACCAGTTCAAGGCTTTTTATCCTTAAAACCGCCTTCTGTACAGAACGCCATCGCCTTTCGATCAAATGCAAAACGCGAAGGAAGGCGTCGAGTCGCCCTCCTTCGCGTCTTCGAAGCCGCCCGAACCGGCGTTATGTCTTGGCGCGATCTTCCAGAATCGCCACGGCGGGCAACACCTTGCCTTCAAGATATTCCAGGAAAGCACCGCCGGCGGTGGAGATGTAAGACACCTGATCGTAGATGCCGTACTTCTGGATCGCGGCGATGGTGTCACCGCCGCCGGCCAGGGTGAAGGCCTGGGTCTTCGCGATGGCCTCTGCGATCTTTCTGGTGCCTTCGCCGAACTGGTCAAACTCGAACACGCCCACCGGGCCGTTCCATACCACGGTGCCGGCCTTCATGATGATCTCTGCAAGCTCCTGGGCGGACTTTGGGCCGATGTCGAAGATCATGTCGTCGTCGTCCACCGCGTCGGCATTTTTCAGTACGGCAGGCTCGCTCGCATCGAACCGTTTGCCGATCACCACGTCGACGGCGATCGGGATGGTCGCCCCGCGCGCGGTCATCTTCTGTATGAGCGCCTTTGCAGTGGGAACCAGATCGTCTTCGCACAGGGACTTGCCGACGTTCTTCCCGGTCGCTTTCAGGAAGGTGTTGGCGATGCCGCCGCCGACCACGAGTTGGTCGACCTTCTCAGACAGTGATTCGAGCACGGTCAGCTTGGTCGAAACCTTGGAGCCGCCGACAATGGCGACTAAGGGACGGGCGGGGTTGGCCAGGGCCTTGCCCAAGGCATCCAACTCCTCGGTCAACAAAATCCCCGCGCAGGCTATAGGGGCATACTTGGCCACCCCGTGGGTAGACGCTTCGGCGCGATGCGCGGTGCCGAAGGCGTCCATCACGAACACGTCGCACAGCGCCGCATATTTCTTTGCGGTCTCGTCGACGTTCTTCTTCTCGCCCTTGTTGAAGCGGCAGTTCTCCAAAACCACCAACTCGCCCTCGGTCACATCGAAGCCGCCATCCACCCAATCCTTGATCAGGCGCACCGGCTTGCCCAGACGGGCCGCGATGTTGTCGGCGACCGGTTTCAGGGAGTTCTCCTCGGACCATTCGCCCTCGGTGGGGCGTCCCAGATGCGAGGTGACCATGACGCGGGCTCCGGCCTTCAGGCAGTGCTCGATGGTGGCCATCGAAGCGGTGATGCGGGCGTCGGAAGTCACCTTGCCGTCCTTGACGGGCACGTTGAGGTCGGCGCGGATCAGCACGCGCTCGCCTTTGAGACCCAGGTCGATCATACGTTTGAAAGACATCATGCCCTCCTTCTTTTCGTTATTGATGAATACATTCGGCGCGCCACTTGATCGAGCAGCCCATGCTGGGTATCTGCTCCCTCGGGCCCTCGCCGGTCAGGGCGATCTGTTTCATGGCCTCGAACAGCTCGCGCCTCGCGTCGGGGGGCGCGGTTTCTTTGCGGCTGGCGTCGAGACGCCCCCGGTATTGCAGTTCGAGATTGCGGTTGTAGCCGAAAAAATCGGGCGTGCAGACCGCGCCGTAGGCTTTCGCCACGACCTGGGTCTCATCGTAGAGATAGGGAAACGGAAAGCCGAATTCTTTCGCCACGAGCTTCATGTTCTCGAACGAGTCCTCGGGATACTCGGTGGGATCGTTGGACATGATGGCGACGGCGTTGACGCCGTACTGCCGTAAATCGAGGGCATCGCGAACGATGCGCTCCCGCACCGCCTTGACATAAGGGCAATGGTTGCAAATGAACATGAGCAGGAGGCCGTTCTCGCCGCGACACTTTTCCAGCGTCCAGACCTGCCCGTCAACGCCCGGCAAGGAAAAATCGACAGCTTTCACACCAAAGTCGCAAACCGGGGTTTCTGTGCGCACCATAAGTCGACACCTTGTTGAAAAGCTCGAAAAATCATACCAGAGAAATACCTGACAGTCTCAACGAGCGCAGCTCCAACGGAACGATCGCGCCGTCTTCAACGCCAGGAGCCGACCAGAAGCGCCGCGCCTATTCCGCCCAGAATCCAGATCAAGTGCGGCGCATTGACGGCCATTGTGGTCTGACCGTCCAGGCCCAGCAACAGGGACGCGCTGATCGTCAGCGCCCCGCCGGCGATGCCGCCCACCGTCCGTCGCTGATTGCGCCGCATCTCCCGGCGTATTTTTTCGAACTCACTGGACTCCAATGACAATGCCAGCTTGCCGCTGACCGCCCGATGCAGCGCCTCGTGCACCATTCCCGGCATTTCCGGCCACTGCTGCGCCCATTCCGGAAGATGCCCGCGCACCCTGTGGTAAACCGCCTGCGGCCCCACCTGCCCCTTGAACCATCTTTCCAGAAACGGTTTGGCCGTTTGCCAAAGATCGAGATCGGGATAGAGATCGCGCCCCAACCCTTCGATGTTCAGCAGGGTCTTCTGCAGCAGCACCAACTGCGGCTGGACCTCCATGTTGAAGCGGCGGGCAACCTGAAATAGCCGCAACAGCAAATGGCCATAGGAGATTTCCTTCAGCGGCTTTTCGAAGATCGGTTCGCAAACGCTGCGAACGGCCGATTCGAACTCCTCGATGCGCGTGTCCGCAGGCACCCAGCCGGACTCGACGTGCATTTCCGCCACCCGCCGGTAATCGCGCTTGAAGAAAGCGAGCAGGTTCTCGGCGACGTAATGCTGATCGGCCCGAGAAATGCTGCCGACGATACCGAAATCCACCGCGATGTACTTCGCCGCCGGCGCGACGAATATATTGCCCGGATGCATGTCGGCGTGAAAGAAATTATCGCGAAACACCTGGGTGAAGAAGATTTCCACACCGCGCTCGGCCAGGAGTTTCAGGTCGATTCCCTCGCGCTTGAGTCGCGCGACGTCGCCTACCGGAATGCCGTGGATGCGCTCCATCACCATGATGTTCCGGCGCGTATATTCCCAATACACCTTGGGGATGTAGAGCATCTCGGAGTTCTCGAAGCGACGCCGGATTTCCGAGGCATTGGAAGCCTCTCGCACCAGATCGAGCTCATCGATGATGGTTTTCTCGAACTCCACAACCACCTCGACCGGACGCAAGCGGCGCGCATCCGGCCAGAAACGCTGGGCCAGCTTTGCCAACTCGTACAGCAGGGCGATGTCCGAGCGGATGCGCCGCTCGACGCCGGGACGCAGCACTTTCACCACGACGGCTTCGCCGTCCTTGAGCCGTGCATTATGCACCTGGGCAACGGAAGCCGAAGCCAGCGGGTTCTCGTCGAACTCGCGAAAGACTTCCAGCACCGATTCGTTGAGCGCCTTCTCGACGATCCTGCGCGCCTCTGACCCGGGAAAGGGCGGCACCCGATCCTGCAGTTTGACCAGCTCTTCGGCCACGTCCTCGGGCAGTAGGTCGCGTCGGGTAGAAAGCGTCTGTCCGAATTTGACGAAGATGGGCCCCAAATCTTCCAGCGCCTGGCGGATACGCAGGCCGCGCGGAGCATGCTTGGCGCGCATCCAGTAGCCCGGCGTTAAGGCGGCGAGAAAGCGCACCGGCCGAAACAAATGGGTGGCCAGAATGAGATCGTCAAGGCCGTGATAGACCAGCACCCATTGAATATACAACAGGCGCCGGACGAGTTGGGGTCGGATCACTTCACGCGGTCCTTTCGGGATGATTAGCCCGGTCTTCGGGAGAAGATGCGCCCAGTGCGACCTTCAACCGATCGATGCGCGCCTCCAGCCGATCATAGTCAGCGCGCAGCGCATCGACTTCCCGGTAAAAAATGTCGGCCTCGGCGGATGCAGGGAGCTCGCGGCTTTCTTCCTGCAGATATTCGCCGATGTCCAGGCGCAAGTTTTCCAAAACTTGCTGGCGCCAGGCATGGCCGGAACGCAGCAGTCCGACCACTCGGTCAGCCAGCGTCTGGCCGGTGTAACGAGCGAGCTGCGCCTCCCAATCGATTTCGAGCTTCTCGAACAAGGACTGGAAGCGCCGCGCGGTTTCCACGTCACCTTCGATCTTGATTTCACCGGCAAACAGGGCGCGCCGCGGCGATTCACTCAGGCCCATCCGGGCGAAAGCCAAGGGCGAGCCCGACAGAATAGCATCCGGCTCTCCGGCGATTCGCTCCAGAAGCTGCACGCCACGTCGGGTTGGGCAGAGATAGATGTGGTAATCGAAAGGCGTCACCCGCAGGGCGATCACCTTGCCGGCCAGCGGCTCGAGATATGCGGGACTGTTCGGATCGAGGGCCAGGAAGCGCTCGAGGGCCTCTTCCAGAACGCCTGTGAAAAAACCGGGAAGCAGCGTGATCGCGCCGGCCATGCGCTAAAACTTGTAGCCCCGGTGCACGGCGACGACGCCATGGGTGAGATTGAAATACTCGCAGCGCTCGAAGCCGGCTTCCTGCATCATCTGCTTGAGCTTTTCCTGGTTGGGATGCATGCGAATGGATTCCGCCAAATAGCGGTAGCTATCGGCATCGTTGGCGATGAGCTTGCCCAGCAGGGGCAACAGCTTGAACGAGTAAAGATCATAGGTTTTCTTGAATAGCTCGCCCTGCACCTCGGAAAACTCCAGGATGATGGCCCTTCCACCCGGCCTGAGCACCCGGTGAATCGAGCGCAGGGCTTCGTCCTTGTGGGTCACGTTGCGCAGGCCGAAGGCGATGCACACGCAATCGAACTGATTGTCCCGGAACGGCAGTTTTTCGGCGTCGATCTGGGCGTAAGACACATTGCCGGTCGCGCCTTCGTCGATCAGCCTGTCGCGCCCGCGCCTGAGCATCGCCGCGTTGATGTCGGACAGCACCACCCGGCCCGCTGCCCCGACCCGCTTTTGATAGAGCGAGGTCATGTCGCCGGTACCGCCCGCCAAGTCCAGCACCGTCTCGCCGTAACGCACATGACTCAACTGGATGGCGATGCGCTTCCAGATCCGGTGGATGCCCATCGACATGAGGTCGTTCATCAGATCGTACTTGTTGGCGACGGAGTCGAACACCTCCCTGACCAGTTTGGCCTTCTCGCCCGTGGGTACTTCCTTGAAGCCGAAATGGGTTCTGTCTTGGGTCATGTCTAACGCTCGATGGGTTGCGGACGCGGGATAAGGATTTCGCCATTGACGATCAGGACTTGCGTTCGTATCCCGCCTCCTTCAACCGCCGCAGATATTCGCCCCATAGCGCCTTTTGATGAAGGCCGAGATTGTACAGCATCTCGAAGGTGTAAATGCCGCTGTCGTGGCCGTCGCTGAACGTGGGACAGATGGCGTAGTTTCCGACCGGACGGATCGCCGTAATGCTCACATCCTCCTTACCCGTCTGCAGCACTTCCTGACCGGGACCATGCCCTCTGACTTCGGCGGAAGGCGAGTAAACGCGCAGATATTCGCAGGTCAGTTCGAAGCGTGCGCCGTCTTCGAAGCTCACTTCGAGCATCCGCGATTTCTGGTGCAATTTGATTTCGGTGGGCGTCGGCGTGGTCATGGCGTCACAGGATATAGCGGCTCAAATCCTCGTCCTGGGCCAGCTCGCCCAACTGCTTGTCCACGTAAGCGGCGTCGATCACTATGGTCTGGCCTTCGAAATCGGCCGCCGCAAAGGAGACGCTTTCCAGCAGCCGCTCCAATACGGTGTGCAAACGGCGAGCACCGATGTTTTCGGTGCGTTCGTTGACGTCCCAACTGATCTCGGCGATGCGCACGATGCCATCTTCCTCGAACTCGAGCGCCACCCCCTCGGTGGCCAACAGCGCCGCATACTGCTCGGTCAGCGAGGCGTCCGGCTCGGTCAGAATGCGGACGAAATCCGCCGCCGACAGCGCATCCAGCTCCACGCGAATCGGGAAACGCCCCTGCATCTCGGGGATCAGGTCGGACGGCTTGGACAAGTGGAACGCGCCGGATGCGATGAACAGGATATGATCGGTGCGGATCATGCCATACTTGGTACTCACCGTACTGCCCTCCACCAGCGGCAGCAGATCCCGTTGCACGCCTTCGCGGGATACGTCCGGGCCACCGTAATCGGAGCGCTTGCAGATCTTATCGATCTCGTCGATGAAGACGATGCCGTTCTGCTCCACGGCTTCCACGGCACGCAGCTTGATGTCTTCCTCGTTGACCATCTTGGCGGCTTCCTCTTCGCGCAACACCTTCAACGCGTCCTTGATGCGGAGCTTGCGTGTCCGCTTGCGACCGGCGCCCATGTTCTGGAACAGCCCCTGAAGCTGGCTGCTCATTTCTTCCATGCCCGGCGGGGCCATGATTTCCACGCCCAGGGCCGCGGCCTGAACCTCGATTTCGATTTCCTTCTCGTCCAGCTCACCGCCCCGAAGCTTCTGGCGCAATTTCTGCCGGGTCGGCGACTCGCCAGCGCCTTCCGCGCCGGACCAGCCTTCGGCCGAGGGCAAGAGCACGTCGAGCACCGCTTCCTCGGCTGCCTCCTCGGCGCGGGATTGCACCTTGAGCAGTTCCGCCTGCCGGGTCATCTTCACCGCGGCATCGACCAGGTCGCGCACGATGGAATCCACGTCGCGCCCGACATAGCCGACCTCGGTGAACTTGGTGGCCTCCACCTTAATGAAGGGCGCATGGGCGAGCCGCGCCAGCCGGCGGGCGATCTCGGTCTTGCCGACACCCGTGGGACCGATCATCAGGATGTTCTTAGGGGTGATCTCGTCGCGCAAGTCCGCGCCCACCCGCGCACGCCGCCAGCGGTTGCGCAGGGCGATGGCGACCGCACGCTTGGCGGCGGCCTGGCCGATGATGTGTTTGTCCAGTTCGTGGACGATTTCTCGGGGGGTCATCTGGGTCATGATTGCGCCGGATCGTCTGTCCGGATGTCTAATTCTTCGATGGTCAGATTGTGATTGGTATAAATACAGATGTCGGCGGCAATGTGCAGGGATTTTTCGACGATGTCGCGGGCACCGAGTTCGGTGTTTTCCCAAAGGGCGCGCGCCGCCGACTGGGCGAAAGGCCCGCCGGAACCGATGGCAATGAGGCCGTTTTCCGGCTCAATGACGTCACCGGTGCCGGAAATGATCAGCGAGGCCTTGGCATCGGCCACGGCCAACAAGGCTTCGAGCCGCCGCAACATGCGATCGGTGCGCCAGTCCTTCACCAGTTCCACCGCCGCCTTGGTCAGATTGCCGCGCTGCTTTTCCAGCTGGCCCTCGAACCGCTCGAACAGGGTAAACGCGTCCGCCGTGGCCCCGGCGAACCCGGCCAGCACACGTCCGTGATAAAGCCGCCTCACCTTGCGGGCATTGCCCTTCATGACGGTATTGCCCAAAGTCACCTGACCGTCGCCGCCGAGGACGACCGTATCGCCCCGGCGCACCGAAACGATCGTCGTGCCGTGAAAAGTCTCCACTATCAAAACCTGCTTTTGTAAAAAGAGGCGAAATTTTACACAATTTGGCCGCCGGGGGCTGCTTTTTCTGCCTTCGAGAGAACAGCGGGCATCGTCACGCGTCGCCTTTTCACGCCATCTGCCAAAACCAGTTTCCATTGCTTGCTGCTCAACTTCATCGCTATGTATAGTACCGCCTTAGCCGCGTTATCTTGACCCCGAAGGGTCGCTGCTTTCATCTGCGGTCTCTTTCGTTTGGGTTATTGAGTTCACCTGAAGTCAGCCAAAAGCGACCATTCATAGCATCTATCTTTAAGCCAGAGCCATTGACGAACTGCAAATGGCCCAGGACCCCATTCTGCAGCGTATCGGGAACATTCCGGAGAATGGGGTCTGGAATACCTGTGAACCCAGCGATCTAGTGCTGATTGGTTTTTCCTAATTTCAATTTGCAAACGGCCATTGGACAACAGGCAAGGAATAAATGGCAGAGATACCACGATTCAATTTGCTAAGTGACGATCCGACGGAGCAGGACCAATTGGGCAGGGGCTATTTGGTCGAAGAGCTCGGTCGACGCATACGACATTGTCCGACGCCTCTGGTGATCGGCGTTCACGGGGACTGGGGCACCGGCAAGACCAGTTTCCTCATGCAATTGCGCCGTTATCTGGACGACGACTCACAGAAAGTTCCGGCCGTAACAGTCTGGTTCGATGCCTGGCGCTATCAGCATGAACCCGTTCCGGTCGTGGCCCTACTCGCGGCCATACGTGATCAATTCGGTGCGCTTGCCAGAACCAAGAAGTGGCTACAGAAGATGGGCGATGTGACGGTGCGCAGCCTCCTGGCGATGATGACGGATATCGGGAAGTTCATTCAGTTTGAGGTCATGCCGGATGCCGCCAAGATCCAGGGCTTCGGTGAGCAATGGGAGAAACGCAATCTCGCCGACCGGCTCCAAACGGATACCGTTCAAGATATCCTGAAGGGTGCCGTGGCAACTCTCTTGAAAGGCGTGGATGGGAAGGCCATCACGCGTCGCGTGGTCGTCTTCATCGACGATCTGGACCGATGCGAACCGGAGGCGGCGTATCGGCTGCTGGAAGGTGTCAAGGTTTACCTCCGTTTGGACCACTGCGTCTTCGTGCTAGGCATGAATCAGCGCGCCGTTGAAGATGCCATCGCGACGCGCCTGCCAAAAAGCCTGGACAAGCAGCAAGGAGTGACGCGTATTCGCGCGGCGGCCTATCTGGAAAAAATCTGTCAAAACGTTTGGCGGCTCCCAGCAATTCTCATTTTGAAAGATCAGCCCCGCATAAACTGCTGGACAAAACCGCGCCGCTTCCGTATAACAGCATGGGAGGCCCACAAACAACCAAGCGGCGACATTGGCCTATCCGTTTCGAG
>DATIXD010000011.1:0-5220 GCA_035518875.1 Methylococcaceae bacterium
TGACATGATCGCGATCGAGCAACCCACCGTCTATCTCGTCGACGACGACCCCGCCATACGGAAGGGGCTCTCTCGACTGCTGCGGACCGCCAACTGGCGTGTGGACGCATTCGCCTCGTGCGAGGAGTTCATGCTCGGGCACGACCCGAATGCCCCCGGCTGTCTCTTGCTCGATGTGATGCTACCGGGATTGAATGGCCTGGAACTGCAGCGCCGCCTCGCCGACGACGGGAATCCGTTGCCGATCATCTTCCTCACCGGCCAGGGTGACATCCCGATGAGCGTCCGCGCCATCAAGGCCGGCGCGGCGGATTTCCTCACTAAGCCCGTGGGTGCCGACACATTGCTCCGCGCAGTGAGCGACGCGATCGAACGCGACCGCGAAACCCGGCGCTCGCGCGCCAATGTGGCCACGATCGAGCAGCGCCTCGCTAGACTCACTCCTCGCGAGCGGGAAGTCCTGACGCATGTCGTGAGCGGAAAACCCAACAAGACGATCGCCGCCGAGTTGGGGACGGTTGAGAAGACCGTCAAGGTTCACCGTGCACATGTAATGGCAAAGATGCGGGTGGGATCATTCGCGGAGCTGGTGAGACTTGCAGCACAGGCTGGCATTGGATCACTCGGACCATCGGACAGCGTGGACGAATAGCCACGACGTTAACGGTTCCTGTAGGTCATCGGAGAGCGTTTCGGGGATGGCCCATAACCTTCCGGGTACGATCCCGACGCTAAGAATCGGATTGGACCAAAGTCCAATTCCCGACAGCGCGGCTTGGGTTTAATGTCTACCGATGAGACATACACCTGCGCTGATCGCGGTCGTTGACGACGAAGCCAGTGTGGCCAGGGCGTTGCGCCGGCTGATCCGTTCGTTGGGCTTTGATGCCGAGATATTCGACTCCGGTCCGATGTTTCTCGCGTGGGTGCGCGAACATCGGCCCGACTGCATCATATTGGACATCCACATGCCGCAGATGTCGGGGTTCGAGGTGAAGGAACATCTCGAGGCCGACCACCGCGGCCTGCCCTTGATCTTCATCACCGCGTCGGACGACCCGGATGACGAACGGCGCGCCCGCCAGGCAAATGGCGCCTCGTTCCTACACAAGCCGTTCACCGCAGATCAACTGTGCACCGCCATACGGGCGGCGTTAGGCAAAGGGATATCCACGAATCGACGGGAATACCCAAACCGTCACTAAGTCCTCAACGGGAAATTCGTATGTAGTGTCTGCGATAAGCCCGTCGTTCCGGCAGGGAATGCCGGAACCCAGAGGCCCTGGAGGATCGGCCTGCATCACATCCTTGTGCCCTGGATACCGGCACAAATCCGTGGGGAGCGGATTTGCATTTGCCCGAAGGGTGCCGGGCAGGATGGCCCGGCATGAATCCATACCGGTATGACGAATATTACAAACGAATTTCATGTGGCCTACTTAAAGGGCGGAATAACCTTCTTGCCAGATTCCGGACCGACTGAGATTTGGATGCAGCGAACGCATCCTCGTTGACACATTTCGGTCACATTCATAACGCATCATGTGTAGTGATGACCTGCAAGTAGCACTCAATTTTAGCCGGACAGCATTGAATGCCCGACATTGGACCAAAGTCCAATAGCACCGAGAGTCAATCCTCTGTATTTTTCAGCCGTGTGCTCAGTTCGGGTTGCTTTGCCTGCAAGATTAAGGGGGGAACAGATGCAAGCACTTAGGATGCTGTTCGGGTTTTTGGCACTACTGCTCGGAGCTTGTGCGAGCATGGATGTGCAAACTGACTATGATCGGGCGGCGGATTTTTCTCGCTACACCACGTATGCGTGGGTAAAGGCTCCCCAGACCCATAATCCTTTGATGGCCGAGCGGATCATGGCCGCCGTAGATGGCCAACTTAGCGCCAAGGGTTGGCGGAAGGTTGCGGAGGGACAGGCTGATGTAGCGATCGATGCCCGGGTGACGGCTCATGAAAATGAGCGTGTGGACACCTATTACAGCGGCGGTCCCGGCTTTTACGGCCGTTGGGGCGGCATGGGCATGGCTTCATCCACCGTCACGACCTATACAGTCGGCACCCTGGTCGTGGATATGTTCGATGCCAAAACAAAGCAGGCGATCTGGCGAGGTACGGCGTCGGATACGGTTTCAGATAATCCGCAGAAGAACGCGCAGTTGATCCAGGAGGGGGTGCAGAAAATGTTCCAGACCTTTCCGCCTGTGCATTGAGGGGAGCCGCATCCAATGGCCCTACGCGTTCTGATGGACCCATCCTGGATATGGTCGCGAATGAGGTAGCGCATTCACGTGAGCGAGAAGATTATGAAAACCATAACCTTACGTCGCACCCTGGTCACCACTGCCGTAGTAGGCGTCATTTTGTGCGGCCACACTCGAGGCGAACAGGCTAATTCACCCGCTTCCGCTATCGCGACCTTATCCCACCCGGCGGCGGGCCCCTCGTCGCTGCCGGATTTTGCGGCAATTGTAGATCAGAACGGCCCGGCAGTGGTCAACATCGGTATCAGTGGCAACATGAAGATCGCGGCGCCAGGCGTCTCCCGACTCGATCCCGACAGCCCGTTTTCCGATGTCTTCGGGCATTTTCAAGCGCCGTCATCACAACTTGAAATACCCATGCGTGGGCTGTGCTCGGGTTTCATTGTCCGGCCGGATGGCGTAATTCTCACCAATGCACACATGGTAGACGGAGCCTCCGAGGTCACGGTGAAACTGACTGACAGGCGAGAGTTCAAGGCAAAGGTGATCGGAATCGACGCACCGACCGATACCGCGGTACTGAAGATCGACGCTCATGACCTGCCTACGGTGCGTATAGGGGATCCGTCGCAAACCCATGTCGGCGAATGGGTGCTCGCCATCGGATCTCCATTTGGATTCGCGAACAGCGTCACCGCCGGCATCATATCGGCAAAATCCAGATTCCTACCGGGCGAAGCTTATGTGCCGTTCATTCAAACCGACGTCGCCGTTAATCCCGGCAACTCGGGCGGGCCGTTATTCAACACGAAAGGCGTGGTGATCGGAATTAACTCGCAGATTTTCAGCCAGACCGGCGGCTACCAGGGTTTATCGTTTGCCATTCCCATCGATATCGCCCTCAGGGTGGAGCAACAGCTTCTTCGTGATGGCAGGGTCAGTCGTGGACGCCTGGGCGTGAGTACTCAGGACTTGAACCAGCCGCTGGCCGATTCGTTCGGGTTGGCAAAGCCGGCGGGCGCGCTGGTCGACTCGGTGCTCAGCGACGGCCCGGCGGACGAGGCGGGGTTGCAACCGGGCGACATTATTCTCCAGCTGAATGACAAGGACATTCAGGCGTCCTACGAGTTGCCGCCCCAAGTGGCCGAGTTGACGCCGGGTTCGCAAGCCAGGCTGACGCTTTGGCGTGACGGGCGAAGCAAGGAGGTGACGTTTCGCGTCGGCGAAATGAATACTATGGCGAAAATCGGTGAAACCTCGGAAGCCACCGAGGACCGACTCGGGGTAGCGGTGCGCCCCCTGGCGCCCAATGAACTCCGACAGGCCGATGTCAAGGTCGGTCTCGTCGTGGAACAGTCCGTGGGTCCTGCGTTGCGCGCCGGGATTCAGCCCGGAGATGCAGTGCTTGCTGTGAACGGCCATCCGGTGGCGGATGCCGAGCAGTTGCGAGAGTTCGTCGAAAAAGCCAATAGGCATATCGCGTTGCTGGTCCAGCGCGACCGTGTCAGAGTCTTCGTGCCGGTCGATCTGGACGAAGTGCCGTGAAGAACTCTGTCGAATCGGCCTGGAATTCGTGATTTTTTTGCCCACTGAAGCCGGACCCAAAGGCGAAATGACATCGTGAACTTCAAACAACTCTGCTTCGAGGGCAATATCCGCAGATTAAAAATTGGTCGAGTTAGACCAACGGCTAACGTGTTCGCGTTTCTACTTAACTTTACTTTGAGTGAGGAGTTTTCAATATGACCGCCCAATCCAAAACCAACACCGCAGCGCCCGGCCAGGCCGATCCTCTGAAATCCGTGGCGGATGCCATGAGGGACGCCGCGCATTCGGCAACGGAAGATGCAGCCAGAGCCAAGGAGAAACTCAGAGAAGCGGGCGCGGGTGTCAGCCACTCCGTTTCGCGTTTCGCCTACACAACTTCTTACATGATCTCCTATGGCGTTGTGTATGCAACCGTCTTCGTCGCCAAGTCGGTGCCGCAGGACAATCCGATCGTGGAAGGATTCATCGACGGCGCGCGCGCCGCGATTGATGCAGTCAACGAGGCGAAGGGCATCAGTGTCGAGCCGGTCGGCGCGGCTGCGCAGGCGAGCCCGGCTTAGCGGGACCCGCAGCCAGAGCGGGGCATCGGTTGTGCGAACCGGATAACAACGACGCCCTACATCCTTAGTCAGTACGCTTGACGCCAACCAGGGGCGATGAGCTGATTTGGAGTCATTAGCCATGTTCGATGATAGCGGATATGATCCTGCCGCCAAAACCAACGCGCCCTCGCCCATTGATGTGGCGATTTCGTTTCCCGCCTCCGGTCTGATTCGCGTCCAGAGTCAGGCTTTATTTGCCGAGCCCGATAATGACCAATGCCGGCGCTTTCTTCAGCGCGTATTCGCGGCCGAACCGCTCAGCGGCGCCAAGCTGAATGGCGTTGTAACGCCGATGGCGGAGTTGCGATTCGATAACCGCCGGTACACGCTGCGCGACGTCTTGGACCGTCTGGCCAAATGCCTGACCGCCGCGGAAAGCCCCGTCGCTGATTCGCAGTCCGATGCGAGCCAATCGCTGGCGCCCGTCGTCGCCCCGCCCATGACGGCACGGGATCGCCACGGCGTGGTCCAATACCATCGCTACGGGCATGTGGTCACCGGTTTCCAGATCGTTGGCGAAAGAACCGGCTTCATGAAGGTCAAGAATCCGGTGTTGTACCGGAAGAATGGCCTTTGCCAGGCCATCGAGCGGGAGTTGATGAGCGTACTCGGCGTCGACCGTTACACAACCCATTCGCTCCAGTGCACGGTACAGGTGGAATATGACCCGCGGCGGTTGACTCGCCATCAGATCATCGAGATTCTCGACGGCGCCCTGGCCAACGCCGAGCATCAGGCCGAACTGGACAAGCTCGATCTGGACCTGGCTATCTGCACGGGTTCGTTGGTGCTGGCCGGGGTCGCCCAATTTGCTGCGCCGGCCTTGTTGCCGGTGGCTGCGGCGGTGTTTGCCT
>DATIXD010000012.1:0-8794 GCA_035518875.1 Methylococcaceae bacterium
CGTACGCTTGTCAGGGAACCGGCGCATCAGTTCCCGCAAGTCGCCGACCAGGTCGCCGAAAGTCAAGTGTGCTTTGCGCTCTCGAAACGGATAGGCCAATGTCGCCGCTTGGTTGTTTGTGGGCCTCCCATGCTGTTATACAGAAGCGGCGCGGTTTTGTCCAGCAGTTTATGCGGGGCTGATCTTTCAAAATGAGAATTGCTGCGCCAAGATCAATAAAGGTCCGCCGGATCGATGTCCAGGGACCAGCGCGCGCGTTTGGATTCAGGTAGCTCGGACAAACGCTGCAGGAGATGTTCGACCAGCTTGTGTAGCGGACCCCTGGCGGAACACTGAAACAGCAACTGGCAGCGATGCCGCCCGGCCTGGCGCGGCATCGGCGCCGGTGCGGGCCCCAAAACATTCACCGCGCCGGGATTAAGCTCCTGGGCCAGATCGCGGATTCGCTCGAGCAGCCTCATAGGCACTTCCGCCTTTCCCGCTTCGGCCCGCCACAGGGCTTGATGGGTGAAAGGGGGCAGTTGAGCTTCTTGCCGTTCCTCCAGGGCGGCGGCGGCAAAACCGGGATAACCCTCCAGGATCAGCCGTCTCAACAACGGATGATCGGGATGGCGGGTTTGCAGGACGACGCTACCCGGCCGGCTTTCCCGCCCAGCCCGGCCAGCGACCTGGACGATCAGTTGCGCGGTGCGCTCGCCGGCCCGGAAATCCGTGCTATAGAGTCCCGCATCCACATCCAGGATACCGACCAGCGTCACATCGGGAAAATGATGGCCCTTGGCCAGCATTTGCGTGCCGAGCAGGATGTCGATCCGTCCCGCCAGAATATCGCCCAGGACCTTCTCGAGACTCCCTTTCCGCCGCATGCTGTCGCGGTCGATGCGGGCAACTCGGGCCTTGGGAAATGTTTCGGCGAGCGCCTGTTCCACCCGTTCGGTGCCCAGCCCCAACGGACGCAGGTCCTGGGTGCGGCAGTCCGGGCATGCCGTGAGCAGGGCCTGTTCGTAGCCGCAATGATGGCAGCGCAGCCGCCGGTCGCGGGCGTGCATCACCAGATTCGCATCGCAGCGACGGCACCCCGCTACCCAGCCGCAGGCATGACAAGTAAGCGTGGGCGCGAAGCCGCGCCGATTCAAAAACAGCAGCGCCTGCTCGCCGCGCGCGAGCGTTTCGCCGATCCGGGCGATCAGAGCCGGAGAGAGACCTTCCCGCAGGCGCTGGGCGCGGATGTCGATGAGGCGAAATGTTGGCTGGCAGGAGGCGCTCGCCCGTTCCGGCAGCCGCAAGTGCCGATAGCGTCTCCGTCGGACGTTCAGAAGACTTTCAAGGGAGGGCGTCGCCGAGCCCATCAATACGGGGATCTGTAGCTGTTGGGCGCGCCTCACCGCCACATCCCGCGCGGAGAACCGGAAGCCCTCCTGCTGTTTGAAGGAAGCATCGTGCTCCTCGTCCAGGATGATGAGGCCAGGCCTTCGCATGGGCGTGAACACGGCGGAGCGGGTGCCGAGCAGGATCGGCGCGTCGCCCCGCTGAACGGCGAGCCAGGCGCGGCAGCGTTCAGTTTCGTTCAGCCCCGAATGGAACACCACGATAGGGACGGAAAAGCGGGCGCGAAACCGCGCTTCCAACTGCGGCGTCAGGCTGATTTCCGGCAACAAAATCATCGCCTGTTCGCCCCGGTCTAAGACGCGCGCGACCAGCCGCAAATAAACCTCGGTTTTGCCACTACCGGTCACACCTTCCAGCAGGAAGGCACGATAGGTTCCCAACGCTTGGTCCACGTCGGCAACCGCAGCTTGTTGGGCTGCGTTCAATTGCAGAGCCGGCGCGGTGGGACACGTGGATAGTGCGCTTGAGGGCGCAGCGATTTCCCCGAAGCGGGCCCACCCTTTTTCGACAAGCGCACGGGCTGGTTTGCGCCAGTCCCAATCCAGTGCAGCCAGTTCCGCCAGCGGGATACCCTGTTCACGGCTCTTAAGCAATTCCATCAGAAAAGCCTGTCTCGGTGCGCGGCCCGGAGGCGGGCTGAGCATACACCGGCCCTGCTCGGACAGACACAGAAAGCATTCCGCTTCCTTCGACGCCGACCTGCCTTGCCGCAGGAGTACCGGGAAAGCGGCGGCGAAAACTTCGCCGATGGGATGATGGTAATATCGGCTCGCCCAGCTCAAGACCCTGCAATCCACCGCCGAAAGCAGCGTGCTGTCGTCGAGCACAGCCAGCGCCCGTTTGAGACGGGAGGAAGCCACATCCGAATCGGCGCTCGCCTCCAGCAAATAGCCCACGGTCTTGCCTCGCCCGAACGGAACGAGGATACGAATCCCCGGATACAACCCCGAAAGCTGGGTGTCCTCCGGAGGCAGGTAATCAAAGACCCGCCTGATGGGAAAAGGCACCGCGACCTTAAGAACTAGGGTCATGGACTAGCGGGCATCATCGCGGCAACGCCTCGCTTGGTAAAGGCTGCATGAATTGTCCACAGATTCTGTGGATAAGTTTGTGGGAGATGCGGTGAAATGCGTTCCAACGGCGCATGCCGGCTTGATTTCCGGCTGGAATGGAAGAAATATTCCCAACTCAATATATCTTTAGGTGTCAATCAGTTAACAAAGTCGACCGAAGCCGCTTGGACGTCCGCGAAGGAAAATTTTTACTTGACAGGGGAATTCTATACACTGTGCATAAGTCGAGCCTTGAACACGCGATGAATCAACCCTTTAACAATTGCTAGATGAAAAACAACATCACGCTCTTGGAGGATGCATGGAAATTGATCATTTGCAGGTCCTGCGTGCCGATGCCTCCGGAATGCCGCAGGAATGGATCGGTTACCAGGAGGCGGCCAAACTTTACCATCTAGGCCAGGTCGCTTACGCCTGCGGCACTTCACTCTACACCCTGCGCGGCGGCGTCAACGCCAAAACCGGCCGACGCAGCGCCATCGAAGTTAACTCGATCGTGGCGACCTACAGCCATCACAGTGCTAACTACAAGATCGACCACAACTACATCCCTCCCCTGAACAATCCGGCCCTGTTCCGCCGCGACAACCATCTTTGTCTGTATTGCGGGCAGCGGTTCCATCACAGGGATCTATCGCGCGATCATATCACCCCCATCAGCCTGGGCGGCGTCGACGCCTGGAATAATGTCGTGACGGCCTGCAAGCGCTGCAACAATCATAAGGCCGGACGCACGCCCGAACAGGCCGGGATGCAGTTGCTGGCGATTCCTTTCGCCCCCACTCACGCGGAATACGTTTATTTGCAGGGACGCCGGATTCTCAACGACCAGATGGAGTTCCTGAAAGCCCACTTCCCGCGCAAGAGCCCCTTGCACCAGCGCCTGGGCTAATCCGAGCCCGCCCTTCTCTCGATTCGCCGCCAGTGGGACAAAGTTCCCGAACGACCGTATCAGGAGAAAGTATAGGACGTCGAACGGAACCAATCCCCTTACTGGCCGACACCGATTGCGCAGAAGCAATTTCACCATTCCGCCCATTTTGTTTAGCTATTCGGCATGCATTGCCCCCAGCTCCGCGCGGCAACTGATCCGGCTCAGCGGCTTACTTCGTCATCTCGATCTTGATCCATTCCGCCGTGAGCGATGAGCCGCGCGCGGCTTCCCTGTATTTCACCTCAACTGTCAGACCCGCCTTGAGATCCGCTGCCGAACCTCTTTGGTTCGTGCCGGTCGCTTTGCTGCGATCCAGCCAGACGGGGGTTTCATCGGGAACGGCAACGGTTGCGGTCCCCGAGGCATCGCTTACGGTGATGGTTCGATTCTGTTCATCGACCGCGGCGATTTTTCCGATGATGCTGGTGATTGTCGACACCCCGGGGGAAGCGCCGATGGGAATGTACATCTCCGTTGCCTGCTGCGCGTTAGGGGCCACAGCGGGAAAGGCTAGCAGGAGGGCCAGACAAAACAACGAACGTATCGACATGATTTGCTCCTCTTGATCTTTACGGCACTACATACCGGAGAACGGTATCGCTCCACTTTCCATTCACACCACCGGCCGGACGCGGAGCGCCTCACCCCACGATGTGGCTTTTCGCTCGATGGAGAACCTTCACCGCGTGCGCGGCGAGTCTTATACGACGGGCGGGATGCGTCGCGGCTTCCAGGGTGAGATAGCGGGCTTCCCGGAGATCCTGCACAGAATCCGGGTGCAAACCGCCGCCTTCGAGCACCGAAATGGCATCGTCGATGTCGTTCACCGCCCGCCTGGCGACATCCTGTGGGTGCTCGCCGTCGAGAAGTTCGTTACGCGCCACGGCGCCCAGCATTTCGTCCAGCTCGTCGATATTGAACAGGGCATTGATGGTGCGGAGAAACGCCGCCACGGCCACTATCTGGGTGGCATCCAGGTTGATAGCTTTCCCCGCACCGCGGCTGATGGCTTGACCTGCCAGCGAATTGCTGAACGCATCGCCATTGTAGAAGGCCACCGCCCCTTCGATGGTTTCCACCGAATTGTTATGGAAAAACGGCCCCGTGTCCGCCGCTTCCACCAACGACGGCGTGTTGAAGGTGCCGTCACCGGGGCTCCCCAGTCCGTCGTCCTTGAGGTTCGGCTCGCCGGCCAAATCCTCGGGCTGATCGGGTAAATTCTCCACGCCGGTGTTGAAGTTCAAATTGCCTTCACCGAACGGACTGCCCGGCGCGACATTGGCGCCGGCGTTGAAATGACAAAAGAAGCATTTGCCTTGCGTCGGCGAATTGAAAATCTCCTGGCCCTTGGCCGCCACCGCGCTTTTCAGGGGCAGCGGCAGCTTCAGATCGTCCTGCCGCCCCTCGCTGAGTTGGTAGGCTTCCAGCGCGTCCAATTCCGCTTCGGTGGGCAGACGGAAATCGACACCTGCCTTGCGGTTCAGCGTCTTGGTGAAATGCTGGGTCACAGCGCCCACGGCAAAGGCTCGCAGATCCTTGGTACCCGGCGCCCCATCACCCGACCAGCCGGTATGCGGACATTTATCGGCACTGAAGCATTCGAATCGATTCCGGGGATTGCTGGCGATGGATACCCGTTGTGCGAACACATGGGGGACGCCCCGCATGTTGAATTTGTGGGCGAGATCGCCAAAGCCGTCCTGATTTTCCAGAATCAAACCGAACTGGCGCATGAGTTTCGGATTCTCGAAATTCTGAGCAAGCGCCGGGTTGAATTCGGCGACGAACAGGGGATCATCCTTCGGCAGACTGGCGATGAATGCCGGGTCGATCGTCAGGTTGTTCTCCTGCCGATGGCAGGTGCCACAAGTCCGGCCGTTGCCGTTGAAGGTTTCCTTGAAGAACAGCTCACGCCCTTTGGTCACGAGGGGATTGCCGACGTCTTTGGGCGGCGGCGGCAGGGGTTCCGGCGGGGGTGGTTGTTCACAAGCCGAGAGCGCGATGATCGCGGCGAGTGCGGCCGGTCGTTTCAAGTCGAACGATTTCATGATTTACCCTCCTCTGAGCGCGAAACAATCAGCAATTGATTTCGGTACAGGTCGGTGCGCGTTGGGGGACGCTACCTGGGTCCGTTCTTTCCAGCGAGTCGCTCATTTGAGTGACGCAGAATTGGCATCACTTGCCGGTCGGCACTCGCAAGCTCTAAACGTGCTGGAACCGACCGGCATGTTGACCGGAAGTAATCAAAGCGTCTTCAGATATTCCAGCAACTCCCTCTTCTGCTCGTCGGTCAACTCCCGCACACCGTATTCGTGTCCGCCATTGGCGTTCCCCGACAAACCGGTGTCGTATCGGAACCGGCCGGTTCCCGGTCCGCTCACGAACCCCACCCGCTCGGGATCGAACTCGTAGCTGCCTACGAAAAACACCTTCTCGCGCTGCGAACCGGGTTGCAGAAGTTGCCAGAGATTGGGCACCGAACCATTATGCAGATAGGGCGCTGTGGCCCATACACCATTGAGCGGGCGCGCCTTGTACGACATGGGGTCGAACGAGGCGGCGTTCCTGACGTCCAGATACTCCCGAAGTCCGGCCTTCAGGGCTGCGAACGGCTGTCCCAGCGCCACGCCGCCCGCGACCGCTGGACCGACCTTGGTTCCCGGCGCTTCCGGTCCGAATCGCTTGCCGAAAAAGATCATCTCCCGCGTCCCTTGCAGTTTTCCGGTCCTCACCCGCCGCTCGGCCGCATTTTTCGCCATGGTTTCGTCGGTGCCAAGGGATGCGATGGGCGTCATCACGGCGCTGATCCGCCGATTCGGGTCCTTGCGATCGATCTCGGCATGACACCGCAGGCAATAGGCCTGATAGTGCGTCTGACCGCGTTTTGCCTTGGCCGAATCGATGGCCGGCAGATATTCCTGCGGCCATTGCGGCGACTTGAGGTCGACCAACCAGTCCTCGAGCTTGCCGAGATTGCGGATGTCGATGGAGGAGGGATAACCGACCGGAATGCGCTTAGGGTCGATCTTGAGGGTGCCGAACACGCCCAAGACCTCGCCCACGTTTCGCAGCAACGGCCCGACGCCGGCGTTGGGCGCGGCGCCGTTCCACTGCACCAGGTCATGTTGCGGGGTATCCCACAGAAACGGATAAGAGACCGGGGCACTTGGCGGCACTTGGTTCGCCGGAATGCCGAGCCCGACCACGAATACCTCGTTGAAGATATTGCCGAAGGCGTCGACCCGTCCATGCCCAGCCGGGCTGGGCGGCAAGTTCAAGGCGATACGGTCCTCCAGGGCTGTCACTCGTGCGGCGAGGGCGGTACGCAGGTCTTTGAGTTGCACCGGCGAAGCCGTCTCGCCCAGCACCCGCCCCCCGAAACGCTGGAACTTGGCTTCATCTTTCAGGGTGGCCCGCAGCCCAGCGACCAGCTCGTCGAGAAAGCCGTTGAAATCCCCAAGGGTCTGCCCGCCGTCGATGCGGATGACCGCCCCCCGGTAGTTCACCTGCCCGGTGTGACACGCGGCGCAGGTGAGCCCGAACCATTTATTGCCATCCTTGGGGTCAACCGCCCTCGCGAAGCCGACGGGCAGCCCGTCCGGGTTGTAGGACGAAGCTTGCTCGGGCAAGTACCCGAGCCGGGTCATGTTCGCATCGGCGCGAAACGGCTCGGTGCTGTCAGGTTGCTCCAGGGCGAGGAACCATGCATAGGGAATGATCTCGCTGCCCTGGTCGGTGAACCAGAAGAGCTGCTGAATTTCCTTGCTCCAGCCTTGTTCCAGGCTCACCTTCTTACCGGCCCAACTCGTCGTCGTTGTCTCCGACGGCGTCGTTGAAGGCGGCGATGCGGTTTGACATCCCGCGACCTCGAGGATGGACACCATGACGCCGAGACTTGTCAGAGCCTTTCTTTTGTTCATCTTCTTCATTCGATCCTCCTGTGCTTTTGGGATACCCGCCCTAACCGTCAATTCGGATTTGTTTATAAATAGAGTCTTCGCCTTGAGCCGGACGCAGTCATCCTGCACCACACCATCAGAATGGTCCGTAGCTCAGCACGCGGCGGGCATAGACATCCCACAGTTTGCCGAGGAGAAAGGCACCGAAGCGGGCGAGACCGGCGGTGCGGTCGGCGAGTGTCGGCCCCTCGGCGCGGAACGTGGCGAGCTGCTTGAGAAAGTCGACCATGCCCAGGCGGAGAATACCGGTGGCGACGGTTTCGGCGGTATTCTCGTTATCGGCCGTCACGATGCCACGGTATATCTTGGTAAACAGGGTCGTGGTGTCGCTCCAGACGTCGAGGCCGGGGACATCGTGGATGTCCTTGAATCCACTCAGGGTCAGCGGGTGGCCTTGAACGTCGTCGAAGTGGGCGCGATAGATCATTTTCCTGCGGGTCGGATCGCCGCTGTCGACGAAGATGTTGAACGTCCCCCGCCGGATGGGTAGCCGCCCGCCGAGGCGCTCGCAGAAAACGGCGCCCTCGATCGAGGCTTGGTGCTCCGGCGTGGTGATGAAGCGGTTCACGCCGTCGACGCGAATGGTGAGCCGCGCCTCCGCGTAACCGTTGTCGGCGCGTCCTCGATCGAAACCGCCTTGATAATCGGTCGCACCGAATCCCAGGTAACCCTTCAACTCCTCGGTGAACTGGAGGCTCGTCTGCGCCGCGTGGATCTCGGTCGGATAATCGGCGCCGCGCCGATACGCCACGCCGTTTGCATCACACCAGGCGCGTGCCGCTTCGACGCCGCGATTGACGACCTCTTCGACCCGATCCTTGCTGAAGTTGAGCAGGTAGTGAATCGGCACTTCCGCCTTCAACTCTCGAACAGTGATCGGCCGTCCAAACTCGCCGTGCTCGCCTCGGCCGATCACCTCGTTGTTGCTGTCGATGCGCGCCAGGATCTGTTTGTAGGCACAGTTGGTGGTCGCCTCGAAGATGCCGAAGAAATTGCCGACGAAGCCGTCGAACCATTCCCCGCGCTGGCTGGTGGTCCAGATGACCCAAAGCTCGTCGGCGCCGCGGCGGATCGCCTCTTCGAGGTTGCTGGCGGTGTTGAACACGGCGTCGATATAGGTGTCGCCATCGATGCGCACCGGCGGAAACCACATCGGCAGCGAGGCGGTAGCCACGAGAAAGTCCTCCGTCAGCTCGGGCGCCGTGACCGGACGCAGCTCGTGCTTGGAGAAGTTGTAGACGTTGAAGGTCGCTTCGCGGCGGCTGGTGCGAATCCTTTCCCAGTCGAGTCCCCAGGCCGGGAAGATGTTGCGCCGGTAGGCGTCGAGTTCGAACAGCGACTCGGCATAGATCAACCGGGCGAGCTGCGACCAGTTGATGTCGACGCCGAGGATCGGCTCGACCTTGCGCCAATTGTCCGCGATCTGCGTGCCGCTCATT
>DATIXD010000013.1:0-3145 GCA_035518875.1 Methylococcaceae bacterium
GCGGCGACAGCAGGTCCAGCGCCTTGTTCAGCAGCGTCTCCATTTCGCCCTGCGTCGGCACGCGCGGGCTGTGGATGTCATAGACACCAGGCCCGATATCGTTGGGATATTGGAAGCTGACAAAGGCATCGAGCAGCTCCATCGCCGAGCGCGAAGTCTCGATCGAGATCACATCGGCATCCATCGCCGCCACCGCCGCAATGATGTCGTTGAACTCCGAATAGCACATATGGGTGTGGATCTGGGTCTGGTCCTTCACCCCGCCCGCGGTAAGGCGGAAACAGTCCACTGCCCAATCCAGATAATGCCGCCATTCGCTTTTTCGGATCGGCAGGCCCTCGCGCAGCGCGGCCTCGTCTATCTGGATGATCTTCACGCCCGCGCGTTCCAGATCGAGAACTTCATCGCGGATCGCCAGCGCGATCTGCCTGCAGGTCTCGCTTCGCGGCTGGTCGTCGCGCACAAAGCTCCATTGCAGGATGGTGACCGGCCCGGTCAGCATGCCCTTGACCGGCTTGCTGGTCCGGCTCTGGGCGAAGCGTGACCAGCGCACCGTGATCGGCTGGACGCGGGCAACATCACCGTAGAGGATCGGGGGCTTGACGCAGCGGGAGCCGTAGCTCTGCACCCAGCCGTGCCCGGTGAAGGCAAACCCCCGGAGCTGCTCGCCGAAATATTCCACCATGTCGTTGCGCTCGGCTTCCCCGTGCACCAGGACATCCAGACCGACGGCCTCCTGTTTCTCCACCACTAAGCGGATTTGTTCGCGGATGGCCTGCCGATATTCGTCCTCGCCGATTTCGCCTTGTTTGAAAGCGGCGCGCACCTGACGGATCGCCGGGGTCTGGGGGAAAGAACCGATGGTCGTAGTGGGAAAGGGCGGCAGCTGCAAACGCTGACTCTGTGGGACGATTCGCAGGGCAAAAGGCGAAGGGCGGTTCGCATCGGCCGGACTCAATCGGGCCAATCTTTTCTTCACCTCGGGGTTATGGATGCGGGAGGATGACCTGCGGCTTTCTTGTGCCTCGTCCGAAGCGAGCAACTCGGCTGCAATCGCGTCGTTCCCAAGACGCAGACCCTTGTCCAGAATGGCGATTTCATCCAGTTTTTGCACGGCAAAGGCCAGCCAATTTTTGATTTCGGCGTCCAAGGACGTTTCCAGCGCCAGATCGATGGGCACGTGCAGGAGCGAACAACTCGGTGCAAGCCAAAGCCGAGTGCCGAGTTCGGCATAAGCCGGTGATATCAGCGTGAGGGCTTTTCTAAGATCGGTACGCCAGATATTGCGGCCGTCGATGATTCCTAGGGATAAGACTTTGCCTTCCGGATAGTCCGTCGCAAAGAGGTCGATCTGCTCCGGCGCACGTATCGCATCGATATGAAGTCCGGCCACCGGCAAGGCTTTGAGCAAATCGACGTGCTCTGCCACGGAGCCGAAATAAGTCGTCAGCAGAATATTGGGCGCATTGCCGGTCAATTGCGAATAGGCCGCTTTGAACGCGGCGATCCATTCCGGCGGTAGATCCAGCGCGAGGGCCGGCTCGTCCATCTGCACCCAGGCGACGCCCTGAGCCTTGAGCTTGGCCAGAAGCTCGCGGTAGACCGGCATAAGTCCGGCGATCAGATCGAGGCGGTTGAAGCCTTCCCGTTTTTCCTTGCCAAGATAAAGATAAGTTAAAGGGCCGATCAGCACGGCCTTGGGGTTGATCCCGAGTGCCTTGGCTTCTTCCACCTCATCGAACAGCCAGCCGCTCCCGAGGCTAAACGCCGTGTCGGGATGGAACTCCGGCGCGAGATAATGGTAATTGGTGTCGAACCATTTGGTCATCTCCATGGCGGGTTGCTCCGTAGCGCCCCGCGCTAGGGTGAAATACTCGTCGAGGGCAATGTTTGCGGGGTCGAAGCCGAAGCGCGCAGGGACCGCCCCGAGCAGGGCGGTCATGTTGAGCATCTGGTCGTACCAGGCGAAATCGCCCACCGGAATCAGATCGATGCCCGCCTGGCGCTGAATCTGCCAGTGCCGCGCGCGGATTTGCCGGCCCGTCGCCAGCAATTCGTCCTGTTTGATCTCGCCCTTCCAATAAGACTCCACCGCCTTTTTCAGTTCGCGTTTCGCGCCCATGCGCGGAAATCCCAGATTGTGCATTACGGTCATGGTTTCTCGCTCCGAAGCGTAAATTTGTGAAGTGGTATGATCTTGCAGTCAGGACTATGATTCAAACTCATTATTTTTCTGATATGCATTAATCTCATTCATGATCCAGTCCATACTCGAACTTCGTCATCTGCAAACCCTCCTGGCGCTGGTCGAAACCGGCAATCTATCCCGCGCCGCCACTAGGATGCATCTGACCCAGTCGGCAATTTCCCATCAGCTCAAACAGCTGGAGGCCCATTACGGCGCTACGCTGTTCGAACGCAAGACTCAGCCCCTTAGACTGTCGCCTGCGGGTCAAAGGTTGCATACACTGGCGCAATCGGTGATGAAATTGGTCCGTGAAGCGGAGCGGGATGTCGCCCGCATCGCTCAGGGAGAAGCAGGCACGCTTCGGGTGGCGGTGGAGTGTCATACCTGTTTCGACTGGCTGATGCCGGCCATGGACACCTTCCGCGAACATTGGCCGGAAATCGAGCTGGATCTGGTCTCCGGCTTCCACAGCGACCCCATCGCCCTGCTGCGGGAGAATCGGGCGGAACTGGTCGTGGTTTCCGAGCCAAAGCCGCACGGCGGCGTCATTTTCCACCCGCTGTTCGGCTTCGAAATCGTGGGGCTGGTATCCCGCCAGCACCAATTTGCCGGAAAGCCTTTCCTGAAACCGGAGGATTTCGCCGAAGAAACGCTGATCACCTATCCTGTTCCGGATGAAATGCTCGACATCATCCGTAAGGTGCTCAAACCTCAGGGGGTCGAACCCAAGCGTCGCAACGCCGAACTCACCGTAGCCATCCTGCAACTGGTGGCGAGTCGCCGCGGCATTGCGGCGCTGCCGAACTGGAGCGTGCAAAGCTATCTGGAGCGCGACTACGTCCTGGCGAAACCAATCGGCAAGGCCGGTCTGTGGGGCGAACTCTACGCCGCAACTGCCGAGACCATGGCGGATGTGGTCTACCTGCAGGACTTCCTGGCGACGGTGCGTGCCACCAG
>DATIXD010000014.1:0-41072 GCA_035518875.1 Methylococcaceae bacterium
GGTCGAACCTAAGGTTCTGTTGCTGGACGAGCCGTTCGGCGCGCTGGATGCCAAGGTGAGACAGGAGCTCCGTCGCTGGCTCCGGCGGCTCCACGACGAGATCCGCGTCACGAGCGTCTTCGTCACCCACGACCAGGAGGAAGCGCTGGAGGTGGCCGACCGCGTGGTGGTGATGAACGGGGGCCGGATCGAGCAGATCGGTTCGCCCGAGGAAATTTACCACCACCCTGCCAATCCCTTCGTTATTCAGTTTCTCGGCAAGGTGAATCTTTTTCACGGGCGGGTTCACGGCGGGCGCGCGCGAATTGGTCCGGTTGAGGTGGAGATGCCCGAGCATGCCGCGGTACAGGACACCCCGGCGGTAGGGTACGTGCGGCCCCATGAAATCGAGATCGAACGGACGACGCCGGACCGTCGTGCGGTCCGGGCGCTCATCTCCGACATTCACCCGGTCGGGCCCGTGGTCCGTCTGGAATTGATTCGGCAGGACGACGGGGAGCGGATCGACGTGGAATTGGCGCGGGAGCGCTACCACGAGATGAAATTTGAGAAGGGCGAAGAGGTCTTCATCCGACCCCGAAACCTGAGGATCTTTCTGAAGGACAACCCGCCGTAATCCGAAAAAGTAAGCGGCCGCGAAGCGCGCCCTAAGGCTTCGTTGCCTCACAAGTGATCAAATTCAGTCCAACGCGAATATATGGGGCCTGGTCTTTGCTTTGGCAAATTGCACTTGCAAAGCCCAATCAAAATATGATAAATCGCTCTCACACCTGAAGTTGATTGAACCATGAACTGTTTCATCCTAATCATTCGAAACGTTCTGAACACCCTCTAATTAATCCAACACACGCCAATAAAGGCAACTCCCTCAGTATCTCCCCCTCCGTCCACCCTCACCACCGTATAACGACTAAAAAACCATCTTTCGACCATAACTCACCAAGGACTTTGCTGTTTCCGCCGTAGTATCTTCCCTCTCCATAAGGAGGGATAAACCGTGTACGAGTGCCGTTGCGTGGCGGATGGGAAGAAGCTGGCCGAGATGGCGAGGCCCCCGCTGCCGGATCTTACCTATCGCTACCGCTGCCGCTGCGGACGGGATCGAACAGTTCCCGCCTCCGTTGATTCTGTAACCCATCGAATCATTGCGCGGGACATTTGCGTCTGCGGGCAAAAGCTCGTCGAGTTTCTCGGCCATCTGGTCCGGATCAAGTGCAGGGCCTGCAAGGCCATACAGAAGTTTTAACCCGCAGTTCACACCGTAAAGGAAAAGCTCCGAGGCTCCCTGAGAAGCCCGTGAGGTCACCGGCGTGACCCACGGGTTTTTTCTTGGCCGTAAGGCCAGGGAGCCGGCTTGGAGGAAATTCGGAAGCTCGACGAGGCTCTTGAAAAAGAGATCGCCTCAGAGCCATTCATCCAATCCTATGAGGATATCCGAAAGAAGCATCCCGCAATCCGTCCCTTTCAAACGCCGGGCGACCTGATTGCATTTCTCCACGTAGCAAATGGTTGAATGCGTTCAATCAAAAGGAGTAGATTATAACGAGCATTCGGCCTAACGCGGAGGGTGTCTCGCGAGAACCATATCGCGGGTGATTTTGCCCCCCTTCCGCCATCATCCCGGCGAAAACCAAGAAAGGATTGATGGAGAGGATGAATGATCGGAATTCTGAAACTTGCCTATAAACTGCTGGTCAGCGATCGGGCGAAATTCTCAGCCCTGATTGTCGGTATCGCATTTGCCGTATTCTTAATGGTACAGGTGACCTCCCTGTTTTCCGGGATCCTGTCCAGATCTGCCGCCACCGTTACAAATATCGGAGCCAAAATCTGGGTGATGGACCCGGCAGTGAATACCGTGGCCAACACCATCCCGATGCCGGATTATGTTCTGGATTACGTGCGCAGCATCAACGGGGTCAAATACGCCGTGCCATTGTATTCCGGTGTGGCCCTGGTGAAGCTCCGGAACGGTATCTATCAAGCGGCCACCGTGATCGGGCTGGACGACGCCAGTCTGTACGGAAGGCCGGAGCTCCTGGCGGGACAAATTGAAGACATCTATGCCGAGAACGCGTTTATCGTTGTCAAGGATGCGGAGTTCAAAAAGCTCGGAAATCCGGAGGTCGGTTCGGAATTTGAAATCAACGACCACCGGGGAGTGGTCGTCGGGATTGCCAAAGTTCCGGTCAGCGGGTTGTTTGGAATTCCGACACTCTACACGACTTATAAAAGAGCCATTGAGTATATCCCGTCGATGAGATATACGGCCGCCTACATTATGGTCGAGCCGAAAAACGACGAGGTCATACCTTACATCGAAAAACAAGTGGAAAAACTTGGCTACCGGGCATTGACGAAGGAAGAGTTTGTCCAAAAAATCAGCGATTTTTATATATTCCAAACCGGTCTCGGAACGAATTTATTCATCATGACGATCATCAGCTTCATCGTGGGGTTATCGATCTCGGGGCAAACGTTTTACACCTTTATCCTGGAGAATCTTGAGAAATTCGGCGCATTAAAGGCGATCGGGGCTAAAGGACACGAACTGATTTATATGATTCTGTTTCAAGCGACGTTTACGGGTTTAACCGGCTACGGACTTGGAGTCGGCCTGTGCACTCTATTAATCACCCTTGCCAAGCTGAGATTACCGGACTATGCCGCTACGATTCGGTACGGAAACCTTGGGTTTGCATTGTTCATGGTCCTCATCATTATCGCCGCTTCAAGTTATATCGGGATCCGGAAGGTCATCAAGATCGAACCCTTTGATATCTTCCGAGGATAACTTGGCTAATTTAGCGGTAAAAGCGGATCAACTGGTGAAATGGTTCGGGGAAGATGAAGCCAGAACCTTTGCGGTGAGGGAGGCCAGCTTTGAAGCCTACTTTGGGGAGATGCTTTACATCGTCGGGCCGTCGGGAAGCGGCAAAACCACTCTGTTGAGCATGATTTCCGGTATTCTGAGACCAAATTCGGGATCCGTTGTGGTTGAGGAGAAGGAGCTCTGGAAACTGACCAGCCAGCAGATTGCGGAATTCAGGCTCAATAGAATCGGATTTGTGTTTCAGGATTATCATCTGTTTCCGAGACTGACCACCGTTGAAAATGTGGCCATTCCCCTGATCTTAAAGAAGCAGGACTGGAATGAAGCGATCAGGCTGGCCGATGAATGTTTGGACGTGGTCGGGCTGAAGGACAGAGCTCACCTCCCTCCGGTCAAATTAAGCGGCGGAGAGCAGCAACGGGTGGCGATTGCAAGGGCCATTGCCGGACGTCCGGATATTCTGGTCTTTGACGAGCCGACCGCATCCTTGGACGGGGACACGGGTCGGAAAATTGTCGAATTTATCAAAAGGAATATTCTGAATGACCGACGTTCCATTATCATTGTGACCCATGATGACCGGATCTATGAGTTTTCCGACCGAATATTGAAGATGGAAGATGGAAAGATTACGGGGGTCATCAAGGGAGGTTCCGGTGAGAAATAGGCTGTTACTCTATTTGGCCATCGTCGGGGTCCTGGCCGGTTTGGTCAGCGCCTTCCTATACGGCATTCAAAAAAAACCGCTGCCTCCGGTGTTCGAGCCGGCCAAGAACCCTTACGAAAAAGGCATCTATGTCAACGGCATTATCGAGAGCTACCAATCGCACGGAGAAAACATCAACATCTTCCCCGAAGTATCGGGAAGGATCACGCAAATTCTGGTGGCCGAAGGGGATGTCGTTCACAAGGGAGCCCCGCTGATCAAGATCGATGACTCGGTTCAAAAGGCGACCGCCGATCAGCAGAAGTCTCAAGCCGAGGCGGCCCAATCCTTAGTAGAAGAGCTCAAGGCCCAGCCGAGAAAAGAAAACCTGGAGGTGGCCGCGGCCCAGGTGGAGTTGGCCCGAGCCAACCTGAAAACCGCGCAGGACACATTGGCCAAGCAGATGAGGTCCTTCGAATTGGACCCGCAATCCGTGAGCAAAGACACCCTTGATACTGCGGTGAATGCGGCCACCGCGGCGAATGCAAACCTTGAGGTTGCTCAAAAGCAGTTTGAACTCATCAAAGCCGGCGCTTGGAGCTACGACATCCAAAACCAGGAAAAACAGTACAACGCCCTGGCCAAGGCCTACATGTCCTCCACTGCGTTATTGGCCAAATATACCATTACGGCGCCTTCGGACGGGGTGATTTTATCCATCAACGCCTCGGTCGGCAGCTACATATCCTCGCAAGGGGCCTATGGAACCTATACGCAGGGATTCGGACCCGTGATTGTCATGGGGAACTCAGAGGCCTATATGGGCGTTCGATGTTATATCGATGAGATACTCATCCACCGACTGCCTCAGGCCTCCCAGATAAACGCCCGGATGTTCATTCGAGGCACCGAGGTCAGCATTCCTCTGGAATATGTCCGTGTGCAGCCGTATGTGTCGCCCAAGATTGAGCTGTCGAATCAAAGGACCGAAAGGGTGGATGTGCGGGTCCTGCCGATAATCTTCAAATTCGAGCAGCCCAAGGATATTCATTTGTATCCCGGTCAGTTAGTGGACGTCTACATCGGAGAGAAATGAACCGCAACCGTGGTCTGCGGAAGGCCTCGATGAAAACCATCGCCCCGGCGGATGGAACACGAACAATAATAAAAGGGGCCTGCCTACTTGCGGTCGCCCTGCTGTCGGCCGCAGGGTGTTCTGTAGGGCCGGACTTTGTTCGTCCCAAGCCGCCCCCCGTTGACCGCTATACCCATGGAGAAGAGCCGACCGCAACCATTTCTGCAGAAGGTCAGGCCCAGCGCTTTGAATCGGGCGGTAAGGTTGCCGCGGATTGGTGGCGCTTTTTTAATTCCGCAAAACTCGACCTCCTGATTAATCAGGCAATCACGGAGAACCCGGACCTCCAGGCCGCACAGGCTCGGCTGCACCAAAGCCAAAACATCCTCCTGGCCGGTTACGGAGTGTTTTATCCGCAAGTCGACGCCAATCTGGGCGCCACGCGCCAGAAGTTCTCTCCGGTCCGCTTTGGAAGCAGCACTTCAAGCAGCATATTCAATCTCTATACACTGAGCGCAACAGTCGGCTATTCTCTCGACCTGTTTGGAGGCAATCGCCGCGCCGTAGAAAGTCTGAAAGCCCAGGTGGACTTCCAACGCGATACGGTCCTGGCGACTTACCTTGCCCTGTCCGGAAACATTGTTAATACCGTTATCGCTCAGGCGGCCTACCTTGCACAGATTAAGGCAACCGAGGAAATCATCGGCTTGCTGAAGGAACAAATCCGGATTACGGAAGTCCAGGCGCAAGCGGGCACCGTTCCGTATCTGAACGTCCTCAGCCTTCAAACACAACAGGCGGCCACGGAAGCCACCCTCCCGCCGCTCGAGCAGAAGCTCAGCCAGACCGAGCATCTGCTGGCCACGCTGCTCGGTCGCGTGCCCGCGGAAGCGGACCCGGTACAGATCGAGCTGACCGATTTGACGCTTCCGGATAACCTGCCCATCACCCTTCCATCCGATTTGGTCCGCCAACGTCCCGATATCCTCGCCTCCGAGGCCCTGTTGCACAGCACCAGCGCCAATATCGGCGTGGCCACGGCAGCGTTATTCCCGAGCTTCACGTTGAATGGAGGTTATGGTCTGAACAGCAACTCCACCTCGGACCTCTTCAAGAGCTCGAGCAGCTTCTGGAGTATCGGTGCAAACCTCACGGCTCCGCTGTTCCACGGCGGGACGTTATGGTTTGAGCGCAAAGCGGCCATGGACGCTTACCAGCAGTCCCTGGCCAACTATCGTCAGTCCGTCCTCGGCGCGTTCGCCCAGGTGGCCGATACCCTCCGGGCCCTGGAACATGACGCCGAGACGGTGCGGGCCGAAGCTCAAGCCCTCGAGGCCTCGGAACACGCATTACGAATTGTGAAGGCCAACTACGAGGCTGGCGTTGCCAGTTACTTACAAATCCTTGTCGCCAACGATCAGTACCATCAGGCGAGGATCGGCTTCCTTCAGGCGCATGCCCAGCGGCTACAGGATACGGTGGCCCTTTTTGTCGCCCTGGGAGGAGGGTGGTGGGATGGTCAATTCATGCCGGGGGATAAGTAACATGCCATTCGAATGGAATCAAGGTTATCCCATCCCAAGCTGAAATGTAAGAACCAATGACTTTAACCATTATGAAAAGCATCATGGATCATAATGGGAAAAGGCGTGACTATGTGACGTCTGGAAATTCCTGCGATACAGGGGCGGGAGATCATCCGCAGCTCTGATGTCTAACTTTACTTCCGAACACCCGGTAGTCTCCAATTACTGTGAACGCTTACCAACTCCGCGAATAAATCAATCCTCTTCCCAAAATCAAAATCGTATTGACTTCGCAAGAGGTTCTGGTAAAACTACGGATCGGCTTCGTAATCAGCAGGTCGGTGGTTCAATCCCACTCGCCGGCTCCATTATTTCAACGAGTTACTGTTCACCCCAACCGCACCATCCGCCGATTGTGCCAAAATTGTGTCAGGTGGCCTCTTCGTCTCAAGGATTTCTACTCCTTCCCGAAGGCTTTCCGGATAATGATGCGCATACCAATGTGTGCATTTGTGTTGCATATAGGCATCTATTTATGTTAGCATTTTCGCCTTATTTAAGAAGTGACGTGGTTGGGGTTTATATTCACAATTTTTATGCGTTGAGACTTGGCTTTTCCTGATAAAGCCACTGTACCCACCCACCTCAAGCCAACACTCGTTCTCCGATTGAGTGTCCATCCCCGAATGGGAGGTCATCATGGGGACGACCCACAACAATAAAACAGACCAACGTTCCACGAGGGATCCGCTTCGTATTGTCCCAGACGCCATTCCTACACCGGCCATAAGCGCCCTGCCTGACGGCTCTATCGATTTTATCAATCAACGTTGGCTCGAATATTTAGGCCTCGCGTTGGAGGATGTGCGGGGTTGGGGCTGGACGACTGCCATTCATCCCGAAGACATTGAAGGGTTCGTGGCCGAGTGGCGAGCGGCCATAGCGGCCGGTGAATCTATCGAGAAGGTAGCACGCTTTCGACGCTTTGACGGGGAATATCGCCGGTTTCTAATCCGTATCGACCCGTTGCGGGATGAACAGGAACGGATCATTCGATGGCACGGTACACGGATTGACATTGAAGATCGGAGGCAAGCGGAGGAGAAGTTCAAGGCGCTGTTAGAGTCCGCACGGGATGCAATGGTTATTATAAATGAAGAAGGGAAGATTCTCAGTGTCAATTCGCAGATGGAGAAGCTGTTCCGCTACGGAAGGGAAGAGCTATATGGACAGACCGTTGAGATGCTCATCCCCGATCGATATCGCGGCAGGCATCTCGGCCACCGAACGGCCTATATTCAGAAACCGAAGACACGGGCGATGGGCGCGGGTTTAGAGCTTTATGGGTTGCGCAAGGATGGGATTGAATTCCCGATTGATATCAGCCTGAGTCCGCTGAATACTGAAGAAGGCGTTATGGTCACTGCTGCCATCCGCGATATCACGGAGCGCAAAAAAGTCGAGGAAGCGCTGCAACGAAGCGCTGACCATCTTCGACTTGTCATCGATACCATCCCCGGACTGGTATGGAGCGCTTTGCCAAACGGTCACGTAGACTTCGTCAATCAACGTTGGCGTGAATACACGGGTCTTACACTCGATCAGGCCATCGGCTGGGGTTGGCGAACGGCCTTTCATCCCGAGGACCTTCCAGGGTTGGAGGGATATTGGCTGTCGTTAGTGGCCTCTGGAAAAGCCGGTAAGACGGTGGCGCGTTTTCGGAGGTTCGACGGCGTGTACCGTTGGGCCCTGTTCCTCGGAGTGCCGCTGCATGATGAAACGGGGAAACTGGTCAAGTGGTATGGACAGACCATCGACATAGATGACCGCAAGCGGGCCGAAGAGGAGTTACGACGAAGCGAATTCTACCTCGCCGAAGGGCAGCGACTCGCCCATAGCGGGAGTTGGTCCTTCACAGCCGATGGAATGCGCGAATACTGGTCGGCGGAATGGTTTAACATTCTCGGTTTGGACCCGGCTCGTGGAGTACCCCCGATCCCGGAGTGGCTAAATATTGTGCACCCTCATGATCGCGAACGCGTCAAAAGCGTCATCGAGAGAATGATTGAGAAAGGTGAAGGCTGCGACGAAAAGTATCGGATCCTGCACCCCCATCGAGGGGTGCGGTGGATACGAAGTGTTGGCATGCCCGTGTTCGAAAATGGAGTTCTTACACGTTTCGCCGGCACGAGCATGGATATCACCGAAGAGGAAATGCTGACGCAGGAACTCATACGGAGCCGGGGATATCTGGCGCAAGCCCAGCGCGTGAGTCAGACTGGCAGGTTCGGCTGGGTTGTGCGCACTGGGGAAATTTTCTGGTCTGAGGAGACGTTTCGGATTTTTGAATACGATCCGGCCACTTGCCCGAAAATAGACCTAGTAATCCAGCGGGTACATCCGGATGACAGAGCTTTTGTCCGGAAGGTCATCGAGCGGACCTCCGAGGACGGAAGCGATATCGATATAGAGCATCGATTACTGATGCCGGACGGATCGGTCAAGCATGTCCATGTGGTGGCTCATGCCTCTCAATTTGAGTCGGGCCAACTCGAGTTTGTCGGGGCGGTGTCGGATGTCACCGCAGCCAAGAGGGCACAAGAGAGGATCCGGCAAAACGAAAGAGAATTTCGGCAGATCGTCGAGGCTATTCCTGGGCTCATCCTCGTTCTGACGCCGGATGGAAGACCTCTTTATGCGAATGGAATGTTGCTCGAGTATACCGGTCTTACCCTGGAAGATGTTCAAGCGGACAACTTTTATGACCGTGTCTTTCATCCGGACGATTTGGAGAGGCTGCGGGACGAACGCCACCAGGCGCTTTTACGCGGTGTGCCGTTTGAACTGGTACAACGAGCCCGTGGGAAGGATGGTCAATACCGGTGGTTTCTAACGCGTTTTAATCCGGTGAGGGATGAACAGGGACACGTCGTTCGCTGGTATGCTACCGGGACCGATATCGAGGATCGCAAGCAGGCGGAAGAGAGACTTAAGCACGAGAACGTGGCTCTGCGCGAAGAAATCGATAAGACATCGATGTTCGAGGAGATCGTGGGCGCGTCGCCGGCTCTGAAAGCCGTGCTTGCACGGATCGCCAAGGTCGCGCCGACGGATTCCGCCGTGCTGATCACGGGGGAGACCGGAACCGGCAAGGAACTGGCCGCGCGGGCCATCCACAAACGGTCGAAGCGCTCTTCGCGACCCTTTGTGAGTGTGAATTGTGCTTCAATTCCCGCACCCTTGATCGCCTCGGAATTATTCGGTCATGAGAAGGGAGCTTTCACGGGAGCCCTCAAGCGGCGCCTCGGCCGCTTCGAAATGGCGGATGGAGGGACGATCTTCCTGGATGAAATCGGGGAGCTACCCGGGGAAACCCAGATTGCCCTCTTGCATGTGCTGCAGGAGCACGAATTTGAGCGTGTCGGTGGGAATCAAACAATACGGACCAACGTGCGCGTGATTTCCGCCACCAATCGTGACTTGAAGGCCGCCATTGAAGCTGGCACCTTTCGGAGCGATCTATTCTATCGGCTCAACGTGTTTCCCATTGAAATACCTCCTCTGCGAGAACGAAAAAAAGACATCCCCATTCTGGTCCAATACTTCATCGATCGCTACGCGAGGAAGGCCGGAAAGAAGATCCGGAGCATAGACAAAAAGTCCCTCGAACTGCTGCAGTCGTATCCCTGGCCGGGGAACATTCGAGAGCTACAGAACGTGATTGAACGGTCGGTTATCGTCTGTGACACGGAGAGCTTCTCGATCGACGAGAGTTGGCTGTCTCGGGAGTCTCGTCAGACTGAGCCGGCAAGCCAGTCGCTCGCCGACAAGCTTGTGACTCAAGAGAAAGAAATGATTGAAGCTGCCTTGGCTGAATGCAAAGGCCGCGTGTCCGGACCGTCGGGCGCGGCGGCCAAGCTCGGTATTCCGCACACGACTCTGGAATCGAAGATCCGATCGCTCAAGATCAACAAGCAACGTTTCAAACCTGCATCGCATTTGCAATAACCCTTCCCTGACACCCGCGCCTTATTCACTAAATTTCGGTAATTATCGAAGAATCATTAATTTTGGGTTCGTGGGCCATCGTCTTTTCAATGACTTTCTACTGGCATTCGAATTGCAATATGAAAGTGCATGAGGAGGGTTTTAAAAAAAAAGAATCGATGACGTTGAGAATTCAGAGATCGGCGAAAGGGGAAGTCCCGGTTTATACCCTGAGTGGTCGAATCGCGGCGGAAGAGATGGCGGAGTTGCAAAGACTCTTCGAAGCCGAAGGACAAGACCATCGCATCGTCCTGGATTTGAAAGAGGTCCAGCTCGTGGATCAGGCCGCCGTGAGATTTCTGGCTCGTTGCGAAGCGAATGGCATCCAGCTCGAGAATTGCCCGGGATATATCCGCGAGTGGATTGCGAGGGAAGGATCCGGAAGGTAACCGGCGTCAGTGCTATGCCGTCATAAATCAGAAAAAGGAGGTTCTTATGGATGATAAAAAGATTTTGACAGACAAGATGAGGAGTGGGGAAGTGATCATAGAGGAAGGAACCTGGGCCTATTATGCATACATCTTACGTTCCGGCAAAGCCCGAGTGATTAAAATCATCAACGGCAAACAGGTGAAGATTGGCAGTTTTAAAAAAGGAGATGTCTTTGGAGAGATGGCTTTCCTGGGGGGGACCCAAAGAATTGCATCGGTTATCGCCGATGGCAATGTGGAAGTAGAAGAGGTCCCAGGGGATGTTTTCATGGAAGCTCTGGAGAAACTTTCAGCACAAACCCGAGCCGAGATAAAATTGATCGTGAGTGACCTTTCCGCCCTCAGCGAAGTGCTCGCCCAGATTTTAAGCCGCGCAGAGACCATAGGCGAAATCAAGAAAAGATCGGTTGAAGTTAAATCGCTGAAAAAAGGAATTTCCGGCATGTCAAAACCTCTTCAGCGTGTGGTCTTAGGTTTGGTGGAGAAGCGCAATAAAGCCACGGAGCGCTTCGTCCGGCTTGCAAAAGAAATTGAAGAGGCCACCAAACCCATTGATTGAGCGGCGGGAAACGATAGCATCTGAAATTCTGAGGACGGCGGACGTGTTAGTAAGAAGGAGAACAAAACATGAAGTCACAAAAGAAAGTAGGAGAAGACATGAATGGACAAAGCACCCTAGACGCATTTAAGGAAGTTACGGGGATGTCCATCAGTTGGGCCGTCCTGATGATCGTGTTGGGATTCATGGTTGTTGCTCTGCCCCTTGCCACGGGCATTGGGATCTCCGTTATGGTCGGTTGGATTATCGTCTTCAGTGGTTTCGCCTACTTGGCTTATGCCTTCGCTGCCCAAGGTGCCGGAGCCTTTCTCTGGCGAGTACTGATAGGGATTGTCTACGTCGTTGGCGGTTTCTATCTTGCATTCCATCCGAGGCTTGCATTGGAGTCTCTCACGTTAGTGGTGTCGGCGATATTCTTAGTAGAGAGTCTGCTGGAAATCGGCGTTTTTTTCGAGTTTCGCCCGCTGCCCGGCTCGGGATGGATTCTCTTTGACGGCATCGTGACCCTGATCCTGGCATACCTGATCTGGTATCCTTGGCCGTCCAGTTCAGCTTGGGTCATCGGAACCCTTGTGGGCATTAACCTCCTCGTGAGCGGTTTCACCCGGCTGATGTACTCGTTGGCAGCCCGCACCACACTGAAGGCGATGATCTGATGAGAGTAACGACTCGCCCGTTCTTCGGATGGTTTCGTTGAAAATCCGGCCAAGCGCAAGGTTTCATTCTTGGGCGAACCTGGGAAGCGAAAAGAGAACTGACCATGCATGATCCAGTCGAAGTGATAATTCGAGCTACCCCTGAGCTGATTCATAACTGGGGATGGTTCCTCGCGTTTGGCGTCGTGTTGTTGTTGCTCGGCATTGCCGCGATTATTCGGTCCACTAAAGCCACGGTAGCGTCGATGGTGTTCTTCGGATGGCTGCTTGTTTTTGCCAGTCTCATCGAGGTTGTCGATGCGTTCATGGTCGGGATGTGGGCAGGGTCCTTCCTGCACCTGCTGATCGCGATTCTCTTCGGGATAACAGGCACACTGATGGTGATGAAACCGGTGATCAGCGCCGAGGCGGTGACTCTTCTGATGTCGGTGTTCTTTCTCGTCGAAGGACTGTACCAATTGATCGCCCCCTTGTGGACTCATCTTCCGGGCTGGGGTTGGCAAGCCCTGAACGGATTCATCGCGGCGGTCTTGGGCAGTTTGCTTTTAGCGCAATGGCCGGTCTCGGGCCTTTGGGCGATCGGTCTTTTCATTGGAATTGATCTGATTTTTCATGGTTCGGCCTGGATTGCACTGGCTCTTGGCTTGCAAAAGATGTGAACCGAGGAACGAGGAGTTGCCGAGCGACAGCTCCAAGCAGCCCGACAGCCCAACCCCGAAAAGCGGAGGAAGACAGCATGGCAGGTATGATCCCATTAACGGACGCATCTCGACGGCCCGAACGATTCCCCCTTGTCACAACAGCCATCATCATCGTGAACGCGCTCGTCTTCCTATTGGAACTAACGGGAGGCGAGGCATTTGTTCGGCAGTGGTCGGTGATCCCCGCCGATATTGTCGCCGGCCACCATTGGATCACCCTCCTGACGGCGATGTTCATGCACGCCGGCTGGATACACATTATCGGCAACATGGTGTTCCTATACGCATTTGGCCCGGGAATCGAAGACGCCATGGGGCGGCCGAGGTACTTGGCATTTTACCTGCTCAGTGGCCTGTTGGCTTCGCTGGCGCAGATCGCAGTAGCACCCAGTTCAACCGTCCCCAATCTGGGCGCCAGTGGCGCGATTGCGGGCGTGATGGGTGCGTTTCTAATCACCTACCCTCGTGATCAGATACGAACAGTGCTATTGTTTGGTTTTTCCGCCCGCATTACCGTTGTCCCCGCAGCGCTCTTGATCGGACTCTGGTTTTTTATTCAACTCTTCAGTCAGGTCGGTGCGGTGGCAGATGTGCAGACGGGTGGCGTCGCTTATACGGCTCATGTCGGCGGCTTCATCTTTGGGGCGATTACCGCACGACTCTTTGAGGGTTTTCAGCGCATCCCCGAACCGGAAACCTAGCCATGTCGCCCATCTGTGATAAATCCGGCGAAGCGATTGTCGTTGGCGAGAAGTGGAATTTTCAACAGCTTGAGCCCATTTTCACGTCGCATGTTCCTGGGATCAACCCCGCAGATCGCATGCCTGGGAGCCTGTCCGTGGCCATCATCGACGCGGGCGGGTTCCTGGGCGTGGGCGGGCACCATGTTTCGATTCCAGTCCAGCAGTCCACTCAGATCACGCCCAAAATCATTCTGCCCAGCGCCGAAAGCCCATTCCGGCAAGCGCCCTTAACTTCTTAATGAAGGAGAAAAGTATGCCGACCAAAATGCCCGAGTGCAGCCCACTTTCAATTGAGGTTGTCTTGCTATCCCCCTGTCAGAGGAGCGTACGAATGAAGCGATTGCTGACGATCTTAGCCCTGATCGGAGCCGCGCTTGGCATCAGCGGTTGCGGTTACAACACCATCCAAGCTCAGGACGAACAGGTCAAGGCTGCCTGGAGCGAGGTCGTCAACCAGTATCAACGCCGGGCCGACCTGATTCCCAACTTAGTGAACACGGTCAAGGGCTTCGCGCAGCAGGAGCAGGACGTGCTGCTGGGCGTGACCAATGCCCGCGCCAAGGTGGGCAGCATCCAGGCCACACCGGAGCTGATCAACGATCCGCAGGCCTTCGCCAAGTTTCAGCAAGCTCAGGGCGAACTGAGCTCCGCGTTGTCGCGCTTGCTGGTAGTATCGGAGAATTATCCCCAGCTCAAGTCCGACCAGAACTTCCGTGATCTGCAAGCTCAGCTGGAAGGCACCGAGAACCGCATCACGGTCGCACGCCAGCGCTACATTAAGGCGGTGCAGGAATACAACACAACCGTGCGGCAGTTCCCGGTCAACCTGACGGCGATGATGTTTGGCTACAAGGAGAAGGCCAACTTCACCGTGGAGAACGAATCGGCGATCGCCAAACCGCCGGCGGTCGACTTCACTAAACCGGCTCCGGGCGAAAACGCGCCGAGAGTACCCCCGGCGGAGAGACAGCCGGGGCCCACACCGAAGCAATAGACGGTGTCTCCGACTCTAGTCTTGCGCATCGCCGGGCTGCTCGTTTGCAGTCTCGCGCTACTTCCTGCTCCCCGGGGCCAGGAGATGGTCCCGGTTCCGGCGCTGAAGGCGCGGGTGACTGATCTCACCGCCACACTTACGCCCGACCAATCGGCAGCGCTGGAGGAAAAGCTCGCCGATTTCGAAGCCCGCAAAGGCAGCCAAATAGCGGTGCTGATCGTTCCAACTACGCAGCCCGAGACCATCGAGCAATATTCCATCCGCGTGGCCGAGCAGTGGAAGTTGGGGCGCAGGGGCGTGGATGATGGGGCACTGTTGTTGGTGGCCAAAGACGACCGAGCGCTGCGCGTCGAGGTCGGGTACGGACTCGAAGGCGCGCTGCCGGACGTCGTCGCCAAGCGGATTATCGCAGACATTATCGTTCCGCGCTTCAAGACGGGCGATTTCTACGGCGGCATCGATGCCGGTATTGATGCGATAATGAGGGTGGTGGAGGGCGAAGTCCTGCCGCCGTCGGAAACGGAGTGGGGTGCTCCGGGCAACGCCAATGGGGGCGATCTTTATTTGTATTTGATCGTCGGTATCATCTTTGCGGTCGTGTTAGGCGGCATATTGCGCGCCGTGCTCGGGCGTTTGCCGGCCGCTGGCCTGATGAGTGCAATCGCCGGGGGCATTACTTGGTTTCTGACAAGCTCTCTGGGGGTGGCGGCTATCGTCGGCTTTATCGCTTTCGTACTCACGCTTTTAGGCGGCATGCTCGGGGGAGGTAGGGGTTACGGGGTTTTCGGTGGTGGTGGAGGCGGCTTCGGCGGCGGTGGAGGCGGCTTCGGCGGTGGAGGCGCGTCGGGCAATTGGTGAACATGGATCTCAAGCGCATTTTCCGGCACCTGTCCACCACCGTGTGGAGTGGGCACCGTGCGTTTCCTGCGTCCTCGATGCAAGCGGTGGAGCGCGCGATTCGCGAGACTGAAGCGACACACGAGGGCCAAGTGCGTTTTGCGGTCGAGCATGCACTCGACCTGCCTCAGCTGCTGGCCGGACAGTCGGCACGCGAGCGTGCGGTGGATCTGTTCTCACAACTCCGCGTCTGGGACACGGAGCACAACAGCGGGGTGCTGATCTATCTGCTGCTGGCTGACAGGGGCGTCGAGATCATCGCCGACCGCGGCGTACAGGCGCACGTGGGAGATGGGTGGGAATCAATCTGCCGCCGCATGGAGGAGCGCTTGGGCCGGGGCGAGTTCGAGGTCGGAGTGGTCGAAGGAGTCCGCGCCGTTGCCGAACTTCTGAAGCGACATTTCCCGAAACAGCGTCCTGGCCCTAACGAACTTCCGGATAAGCCGGTCGTTCTCTGAAGCCGCTCCCGTCCTAGACTATGGAACCGGACCAATTAATACAGAGTTGCAGTATGATTCGCGGCAACGCGATTGACGAATGAGAATGATGGCGTATGGCCGACCCAATAACTGATTTCCCATACTGGAGTCGTGATGTTGCTGAGCTGAGCGCTGCTCTGGGCTCGGACTCGGGGGGGTTGTCGTCCGAAAATGCCGCCGCGAAACTTCGCGAAGTCGGCCCCAACAGCGTCGAGGACGCGAGCCACCTGAGCGCTCTGCGCCTGCTCCTGCGGCAATTCGAAAGCCCGCTCGTACTCATTCTCATCTTCGGCGCCGTGATATCGCTGGCGCTGGGGGAATGGGTGGACGCAAGCATCATTCTGACGATCGTGCTCGGCAGCACCCTGCTCGGTTTCTATCAGGAGTACCGGGCATCGGCCGCGGTCGAAGAGCTCAAGCGCCGCCTCGCGTTGACATGCCGTGTGGTGCGAAATGGCATTGAGCAAACTGTGCCTGTAAGCACCATCGTGCCCGGCGATGTCATCGTGCTATCGGCAGGCAACCTCATTCCTGCCGATGGGCGCCTGATCGAGGCCATGGACTTCCTGGTCAACGAAGCCAGCCTGACCGGCGAATCCTTCCCCGTCGAGAAGCAGCCCGGGATCGTTCCGCCGGAGACGCCCGTCGCGGGGCGTACCAACGCCGTCTACCTTGGAGCTTCGGTCCAGAGCGGCAAGGCGAAGATGCTTGTGGTCGAAACGGGGAGCCGGACCGCCTTCGGCGCGATTGTGGTGCGGCTCAAGGCGCGCGAGCCCGAGACGGAGTTCGAGCGCGGTATTCGGCATTTCGGCTACATGCTGATCCGGGTGATGATCGTCATCGTTCTGTTCGTGCTGACGGTAAACCTGCTTCTTGGCCGGCCGTTGATCGAGTCGCTGCTGTTTGCGGTAGCGCTCGCTGTCGGTCTATCGCCGGAACTGCTGCCCGCCATCATCAGCGTGACGCTGTCCGCCGGCGCACGCGCGATGGCCAAGCAGGGTGTCATCGTCCGCCGCCTGAATGCCATCGAGAACCTTGGCAGCATGGATATATTCTGTACGGACAAGACCGGCACGCTGACCGAGGGCGTCATCGTCCTTCAGGACGCCACAGACGCAGATGGCCGGACATCGACGCGGGTCATGCAGCTCGCCTTTCTCAACGCGGCCTTCGAGACCGGCATCGACAACCCCCTCGATGCCGCCCTCGTAGCGGTCGGCAAGAGTACCGGACTGACGACGAGTGGATACCGCAAGATCGATGAGATTCCCTATGACTTTCAACGCAAGCGGCTGACGATCGTCTCGGCGGTGGACGGCGATACATCGCAGCACCTGATCGTCACCAAGGGCGCTTTCGCGAATCTGCTTGCCATCTGTTCCACGGTAGACCGCGACGGTGGGAATGTTCCTCTCACGACGGACCTTCACGAGCGGCTTGGGGCGTTCTACCAGGCCAAGGGTGAGGCAGGATTTCGGGTCCTGGCCGTGGCGACACGCAGGATCGCGGCGAAAGACCGCTACGGCCGCGACGATGAGGGCGGGATGGCATTTGCCGGATTCCTGGTCTTCTTCGATCCGCCCAAATCGGACGCGCAGCAGACGATCCGCGATCTCACCAACCTCGGCATCCGCGTCAAGGTCATCAGCGGCGACAATCGCCACGTCACGGCGCACCTGGCGGAAGCGGTGGGACTCGATCCGAAGGCGATGATTACCGGCGAGGAACTGGCCAGGCTCAACAACGAAGCGCTCGGGCAGCGCGCGCCGCGCACCGATCTCTTCGTCGAAGTCGATCCCCAGCAGAAGGAGCGCATTATCCGCGCCTTGCAGAAGACCGGACATGCCGTCGGGTATCTCGGCGACGGCATCAACGATGCGCCTGCGCTGCATGCGGCCGATGTCGGCATCTCGGTCGACCAGGCGGTGGACGTGGCCCGTGAGAGCGCCGACATCATTCTTTTGAAGCCCGATCTGGATGTCTTGCGCCGCGGCGTGGAGGATGGCCGACGCACCTTCGCCAACACGCTCAAATACATCAACATTACGACCAGCGCGAATTTCGGCAACATGGTCAGCATGGCGCTGGCAACCCCGCTGCTCCCGTTCCTCCCGCTCGCCGCCAAGCAAATCCTGCTCAACAATTTCCTATCTGACGTACCGTCGATTGCAATCTCGACCGACAACGTCGATCCGGAAAACGTCACAAGTCCTCAGCGCTGGCAGATCAAAGACGTGCATCGGTTCATGATCGTCTTCGGGCTGATCAGCTCCGTCTTCGATCTGCTGACGTTCGGGATTCTGCTGCTGGCCTTTCATGCCACTGAAGCGGTTTTCCAGACGACATGGTTCGTCATTTCACTGCTGACGGAACTCGCCGTTGTCCTGGTTCTTCGAACGCACGGTTCCGCGTTCCGCAGCAAGCCGAGCAACACGCTGTTGTGGACCACTGTCGTCATGAGCGTCGTCGCCCTCGTCATCCCCTACCTCGGACCCCTTCCCTCTGTGTTCGGTTTTGTGCCGCTGTCGGCGCTCCAGATGGGGACCGTTCTTGTCATCGTCGTTGGATACGTCGCAGCGACTGAAGGGGCGAAGGCATGGTTTTACAAAACGCGACCTGGCATGAATTTAAAACCTTAAGGGGGGTGGACCATGAACGAACCGGAATCGTCACAAAGAAAACACGACCGCGACGATGAAAAGAAGCGCCAGGAGCAAGGTCGGCGTCAGTTTCATTTCGGCATCACCTACTTGATCACAAGCCTAATAGTCTTGTGGCTGTTCCAGCAATTTGTCTTGAATCCTCTCACCCCGAGCACAGAAATTCCTTACAGCGAGTTCAAGACAAAACTGGCTGATGCTCAAATCGTAAAGGTAACCATCGGCGGAAGGGGCATCGTCGGTGAGATGAAAAATCCCAAACCGGACGGAGCTCCTCCGGTCGTCTCATTCAATACCGTACCTGCGTCTGGGGGCGACCCCAAGCTGATTGAGGAGTTACAAAACGCAAAAGTAACTTACTCGTTCGAGCGCCCACCGAACCCCCTGGCTGGCATTTTACTGGAATATCTTCTGCCGCTCGCCTTACTCGGCGGTTTCTGGTACATGGCCTACCGGCGAGGGGGCGTGGCCGCCGGCGGAGGGCTGGGCGGCATCTTTGGGATCGGCAAGAGCAAAGCGACCGAGGTCAAGCCCGAGGATGTTACGGTCACATACAAAGATGTGGGCGGAGCGGATGAAGCCATTGCCGAGCTCCAAGAGATCATTCAGTTTCTGAAGGCGCCAGAGCAATTTGCTCAACTCGGCGGGCATATCCCCAAGGGCGTGTTGATCGTCGGACCCCCGGGCACCGGCAAGACGCTGCTGGCCAAAGCAACGGCCGGCGAGGCCCAGGTCGCGTTCTTCGAGACCAGTGGCTCCGAGTTTGTCGAGATGTTCGTTGGCGTGGGCGCCGCACGCGTGCGCGACCTGTTCGAGCAGGCGCGCAAGGCGGCTCCTGCGATCGTTTTCATTGACGAGATTGATGCCATTGGTCAGAGCCGGGGAGGCGTGATGCGCCTGGGCAGCAATGACGAGCGTGAGCAGACCCTCAACCAGTTGCTGGCGGAGATTGACGGTTTCAAAACCGACACCAGCGCCCCGGTGATTATCATGGCCGCCACGAACTGTCCGGAGGTGCTCGACCCGGCACTTCTGCGCGCGGGCCGCTTTGATCGCCAGATCGCCATCGGCAATCCAGATCTCGTTGGCCGAGTGCAAATCCTGCGGATTCATAGCAAGAGTGTAAAGCTGGCGGCAGACTTTGACTTGGAGCGGGCCGCCCGGATGACAGCGGGTTTTAGCGGCGCTGATCTGGCGAATGCCATGAATGAGGCGGCATTACTCGCCGCCCGGCACAGGGCCGCGGCAGTTACGCTGAATGATTTCGAGGCGGCGATCGAACGGGTGATTGCGGGATCCGAGAAAAAGAGTCGGGTGATGAACGAGCAGGAGCGAACTACGGTTGCATACCACGAGTCTGGCCACGCGCTGGTGGCTGAACTGGTACCGCATGGTGAACCGGTCGGCAAGATCAGCATCGTTCCACACACCCGTGGCGCCTTGGGCTACACCATGCAAATACCAACCGAAGACCGCTATCTGCTCTCGATCGACGAACTGAAGGACAGGATCGCCGTAATGTTGGGCGGGCGTGCCGGCGAAAGGGTGGAGTTCGGGACCATCAGCACCGGGGCCAGTGACGACATTATGCGGGCAACTGAGCTGGCCCGCCGTATGGTCACGGAATTTGGCATGAGTGAAAAGCTTGGCTCGGTGCGCTACGCAGGTCAACAGCTCCAATACCTGGGGGGATCGGTCGGGGACGATAGCCAGATCAGTCCAGAGACTCGTCAAGTGATCGACGCGGAAGTCCGGCTTCTCGTGACCGAACAGTACGAGCGTGCTCAGGCACTTCTGAAGGACCACCACGCGGCCCTTAAGACATTGGCCCAGCAACTGCTGAAGCAAGAAACGGTGAGCGGTAGTGTCGTGAAAGAGGCACTGGAAAATAGTCCGGGCCCAGGATCTCCTGGCGATGGCGCCCACATGGCAGAGTCAAAGCAAGAGGTAAGCGAGTGAGCTTGTGGCGGAACGCGTTGTCGATATTTGAGCAGTCATCAATGAGATCATCACAGTTAAGCTGCTGCCATACATGAATGAACGTAACAATCGGGATCTTGCTCGGATTTTCCGTGGAGGCTGTTCCGAATGTTCTCGCCATTATCAATAAGCCGGACTCGTCACTTGGTATGTGCTGCGTGCATCAGTTCTGTCCGCTATTTCGGGATCGGCGCAACAACTCGGCCCGACAGGGACCATACAGGGTTCTGCCAAAGTCCACCGGAGAGATTGGATTGCGGCCCCTGGCTGCGACTATTCTAAGCGTGAAGGAGATGGCGGAAAGATTAGGATAGATGAGGAAATCATTGCTTGCAGGATTCAGATATTGTAGGCTGATAGCGGTCGACGACAACCTTTTTCACCCGAAGACGAAGCCAAAGGGCAGCATCATCCATGAACATTTCACTACTCACACGATTGGATCGCAACGTCCACCGGGTAGGCGATATTATCGGCGTTCTGGCCAAGTACGGCCTCGCCGATTGGGTCAAGGGTCTGGATGTCCCGTGGATCCAGGAGCGCATTCGGAGCGTAGACGGCCAGCATATCCCCGACCTCAAAATCGAGGAGCGTGTGCGCCTGGCCTTCACCGAACTCGGCACCACCTTCATTAAACTCGGCCAGATGCTCAGCACGCGGCCCGACCTCGTCGGCCCTGAGATGGCCGGGGAACTGGCCCACCTGCAAACGGCAGTCCCGGCCGATCCGCCCGCCACGGTCCGGGCCACGATCAAAGCCGAGTTCGGTAAGCCGCCGGGCAATCTGTTTGCGCATTTCAATGAGGAGCCATTAGCTTCGGCTTCGATCGCCCAGGTCCATGTGGCCCGCCTGCACTCGGGCGAGCACGTTGTCGTCAAAGTCCAGCACGCCGGCATTGAGGACAAGATCATGCCCGACCTCGATATTCTTGGCGGCCTGGCCGAGTGGGTGGAAGAACACTCTTCCCAGCTGCGTCCCTACCAGCCCGAAGCGGTCGCCCGGCAATTCCGCCGCACCCTCCTGCGCGAGCTGGATTTCACCTTCGAACGCCGCAATCTCGAGGAATTCGCGAAAAATTTCGCCCAGGACGGGACCGTTCATTTCCCCCGTGCTTATGCGCCCTTCTCGACGCGCCGCGTTCTGACAATGGAAAAGCTGGACGGCATCCTCGTCACCCACCCCAGGGCGCTCGCCAACTCGGGCGTTGACCTCAATGAATTCGCTCGCCGCGGTGCCACGATGTATCTCCAGATGATTTTCCGGGATGCGTTCTACCATGCCGACCCGCATCCCGGTAACCTCATGCTCCTGCCCGGCGGTGTGGTCGGGGTGCTTGACTGCGGCATGGTCGGACGCGTCGATGAAGAACTGGCGGAAGGCCTCGATGACTTGCTTATGGCCGTGGTCAACCACAACTCGGTGGACCTGGAGGAAACACTCCTTCGCGTCGGCTCCGCGCCGGCGGCCACGCCCCGCCAACTCTTGCGCGCCGACCTCACCGATTTTATCGCCGACTACGTGAGCCAGTCCATTCAGGACATGAACATGAGCGGCGCGTTGAACGATCTGTTTGGAATCATCCGCCGCAACAATATCATCTTGCCGCCCCCGCTTTCGATGCTGCTGCGCACCCTGGTCGAATTGGAGGGGACTGCCCAGCGGTTGAGTCCGGAGTTCAGCCTCGCCGAAGTGATCCGCCCGTATTACGACACGATGGTCCGCAAGCGGTTTTCGGTCCGGCGCATCTTGGGCCGGCTTCAGCACGCGTATAGCGACTGGGAGCGGCTCGCGGCGTCGCTGCCGCGCGACCTGAACGACGTCCTCAAGCGGGTGCGCGACAGCACCTTCTCCGTCCACCTGGACCTCCGTCGTATCGACCCCGTGATCAACCGCCTGGTGCTTGGGGTGATGACCGCCGCGCTGTTTGTCGGGTCTTCCCTACTCTGGAGCATGAAAGCGCCGCCGACAATCAAGGACGTTTCGGTTGTCGGCGCGGCCGGTTTCCTCATCGCAATTTATCTCAGTTGGCGTCTGCTGCGTGCCATCAAGAAGTCCGGCGACATCAAGTCGAAGGAATAAGAAAGGTTCACGGTGCCTGAGCGCAGCTGACATTGGAGCCACTGGTGGAGCCTAATTTGAGAGGGGAGGATCCGCAGGTTGAGCGGGGTGGCAGGATCATCCTCCAGAATCGGACCTTCGGTCTGCACTAATGCGAAACCTTTTCGCACGGCGGTGAAGAGAAGGAGAAAAGCGATGCTCGAACGCGTGCGCGAGCATCCCGAGACCATGCGCGCCGCCGCGATCGATTCATTCGGCGAGACCAGTGCCCTTTCGATCCACTCCCTGCCGGTGCCCGAACCCGTCGAGATCGAGGCGCTGACCGCGATCAACAAGCATTGCTTCAAACCTGCATCGCATTTGCCATAACCTTTCCCTGAAAACCAACACCCTTTTCACTAAATATAGTTAATTCTCGAAGAATCGGCAAATTTGGGTTCGTGAGCCATAGTGTTTTCAATAAATTACGATTGGCATACCCGTTGCAATATGTATAGTGCATAAAAGTGGTTTCAAGAAAGAATCGATGAGGTTGAGAATTCAGAGATCGGGGGAAAATGGAAGTCGTGACCTTTACCCTGAGTGGTCGAATCAAGGCGGAAGAGGTGGCAGAGTTGCAAAGACTCTTCGAAGTCGAAGAACAAGACCACCGCATCGATCTGAATTTGAAAGAAGTTCAGCGCAGTTAGTATTTCTGGAGCATTATCACATTAGAAAGGAGGACAAACATGAACGTATAAACATGAACGTACAAAGCGCCATAGATGTACTCAAGCAAGCCAGGGGGGATGCATGATGCTCTTCAGAAAATTGTTCGCTTCCCCCTCAACAAAGAAAGGAGACAGTCATGATGGATACTAAGGTTAAAGACGCGCTCGACCACATTCGAGCATCTACGCAAGAGCTGCATAAAGCGATCAGTGATGCCGCGGCAAAGCGCGGCGGGGCCCTAAAGGCCGATCTCGAGGTCGTTCCGCAAAAGGCCAAGGCGATCACGGAGTCTATCAAGGGCTCCATTGATACCCAGAACGAGGCCATAAAGAAGGACCTCAAAGAGGCCGCCACGTATCTCGAAGCGGTGCAGAAGCACGCCGCCGAGGGTCTGAAGAGGACCGGCCACGCATTCCAGGCCTCGATCAGACAAACCCTCGCCGACGCGCGCGCTTCGGCTCAAAAGGTCAGCGAAGCCGTTGCAGCAAAGCGTTCGGCTGAGTCTACAAAAACCCGCAAATAGTAGGAGGGTGCCATGCACAATTACATCGCTGTGGTCTTTGACGGTACAACCAAAGCGTACGAAGGTCTGCACGCGCTCTGGCAACTTGATGACGAAGGAGAAATCACCGTACACGGAACTGCGGTGGTCCATCGTAACGACTGGGGCCAGTTCCAAGTCGATACAAAGGAGACGCATCCCGCCTTGGCTACCGCCGTTGGCGTAGGCGTTGGCGCCTTGCTGGGCGCTTTGGCGGGACCGGCGGGCGCAGCGGTTGGCGCCGCTGGGGGAGCGGCTATCGGCGCCGCAACGGGAGGCGTGGTTGGCGCCACTACGGATCTGATTCGCGCAGACAATCGCGATCAAGCGGGCTTCGAGACGAGGTCCGTTATTGGCGCTGGCCAATCTGCCGTCATCGCCGACGTGAGCGAAGACTGGACGTCGGCGATCGATACGCGGATGCGCAACCTTGGCGGAATTGTCTTTCGGCGCGCATGGAGTGATGTACGAGCCGATACATGGTTCGACGACAGCTATCTCTACCCTTACGAGTACATCCCGAGCAGCTATCCCCTCTGGTAGGGGCTAATAACCCCGCCTCAATGGTGGCCTCGGTGCCGGGTTCGGCGCCGAGGCCGAGGTGTGGGCTGTTGCGCCGCGGCTACCGTCGAAGGTGTCGCGACGGAGTCGTGTAACCCGCCGCGCTAAAGTGATGAAGGATTACGCGGGCTCGGACCAAGGCGCGTTCGTGGTTTCGAGTAACGACCAACGTGCACAAATATTGTGCCAGGAGGCGATCGATGGATGCATTCAAACCATATCGTGTACTAATTGTCGCTGGTGCCGCCCTCGCGTGCCTGGCGGTACTGGGCGGCGCAAGAGCACTCTCAGCCGCCGATCAGCAGAATCAGGACCTCGAGCTGGCGATAGGCCAGGAGGTCTTCAACGAGCTCAAAGCCAACGTTGAGATCATCGAATCTTCCCCCCTGTACGATGCACTAACGCCTGTCGCCGACGCCATCGCGGCGGCGGCGCAACCGCGGTACAACCACCCCTTCAAGTTTTACCTGGTCCACGAACCTCAACCAAACGCGTTCTCGACTCCCGGGGGGAATGTCTATGTCGTGGATTCGCTCCTCTATCTGGTAAAGAACAGGGAGGAGCTCGCCGGCACCCTTTGTCACGAGATAGCCCACACAATCCATCACGACACGATGACGCTGATTGAGAAGGAGAAGCGGCGCCTTGCATTGGAGCTCGGGGCCGCAGCTGTCCTGGGCCCCACCGGAGCGCACGTGTTGGCGATCGCTCTGCTTGGAAAGCTCCAGTCCTTGAGCTACTCCCGAGACGTGGAGTCGCGAGCCGACCTGACAGGCTCAGAAATCTGTGCTGCTGCCGGATTCAACCCCTGGGGGCTCGTCTGGTTGTTTGAGGATTTCAAAAACGCCGAAATCGGCGAGATCCCCCAGCTCTTGTCAGACCACCCGAATAACGACAATCGTATCGCCGCGCTAGAGAATCACTTCCGTACCAATCCTACGGTCTTTGGAAAGTTCAACCCGGACACGAAGTCGGCGGCGCCGTTCTCCGTTTCCAAGAAGGCTCCGGTCGTCTTCCTGCGATGAGACCGATTGACCCCCTGCTGCCGATCTATCACAACCTGGATTTATGATCGGATCCTACGGCACAGATGTCTTAAATGTAGACCGGATTTTCCATGACCGATCCGGGCAGAGACGCCCGGTTTTTAAACCTTAGGGTGAATGACTCGCATAAACCATAAGCGTAAGCACGGCGAGACTGCCGCATGTTCTCCGGGGAGATTCAGTTTCATGGTCCACACACGGCTCAAGCTGGACTATCGGGTGCGGCCGCAAAGTTCGGTATTCCGCCCCCGACTCTGGAATGGAAGATCAGATCACTCATGATCAACAAGCATTGCTTCAAACCTGCATCGCATTTGCGATAACCTTTCCCTGAAAACCAACACCCTTTTCTCTAAATATAGTTAATTCTCGAAGAATCGGCAAATTTGGGTTCGTGAGCCATAGTGTTTTCAATAATTTACGATTGGCATTCCCATTGCACTATGACACTGCATGATAGTGGTTTCAAGAAAGAATCGATGAGGTTTAAAATTCAGAGATTGGGGGAAAAAGAAGTGGTCTTAGACCATAAACTTCGCCTTGCTGAACGGCATTTCACCGTAGCGGGCTCAAAAAGGAGGTATTGCCATGTTAAATGAAAAGGAAGAAAAAAAAGCGGCGCGAGAAATAACCCCTTGGAGGCCGTTCTCGGACCTGTCCCGCTTCGAACGTGATATGGAGCGGAGGTTCGGGGGCTTCTTCGAAAGGCCCTGGTTCGGCTTGAAGTTGCCCCAACGCCTTGGGGAGATTGGGTTCCGGGAGCCGGCCATCGAGGTCTATGAAGAGAAGGACGACGTCGTGGTGAAGGCCGAGATCCCGGGGATCAAGAAGGAAGAACTGGAAGTCAACATCACAGACGATCTCCTGACGACCAAGGGAGAGAAAAAGAAGGAAGAAGAGGTGAAAGAGAAGGGCTATTACTATTCCGAGCGTTCGTATGGTTCCTTCGAGCGTTCGATTCAGATTCCCCGTGCGGTCCATGCTGACAAGGCCCGGGCGATTTTTAAGGATGGGATTCTGGAGATTCGTCTTCCCAAGACCGAAGAGGCCAAGCGAAAAGAGGTCAAGCTCAAGGTGGAGTAAAGGTCAACTAATTATGATCCGAACCCCAGGAAACTGAGGATTACCCAATAGTCTAGCGGGTGGAGGATTGGCTTCCACGCACATATCAAAAAAGGAGGGAACTACAATGAAGACCGACATAGAATTGCGAAATGATGTGCAAGACGAGCTCAAGTGGACGCCAGGTTTAAATTCCGCAGGAATCGGCGTTGCTGTTAAGGACAACGTGGTGATGCTTACCGGCTATGTGGATAGCTGGGCTGATAAGCAGTCGGCCGAGCGCGCGACCAAACGAGTTTCTGGCGTAAAAGCCGTGGCTGAAGAAATCGAAGTCAGACTACCCGGCTACAGCGAGCGGACGGATGTAGATATCGCCCGGGCAGCAGAGAACGCATTGGCATGGCATGTCTGGGTTCCCAGGGATCGCATCAAGGTAATCGTCGAGCGCGGTTGGATCACCTTGGAAGGCCAGGTTGACTGGCAATATCAGAAGGAGGCTGCTGAGAATGCAGTCCAGCACCTGACCGGTGTGAAGGGAGTAATGAACTATATTACCATCAAACCGGCCGTGTCGCCCACCGAGGTTAAGGCAAAGATCGAAGCAGCGCTCAAGCGCAATGCGGCCATTGATGCAGAAGGAATCAATGTGACGGCCACAGGCTCCAAAGTCACTCTAACCGGTAGTGTCGGTTCCTGGGCGGAGCGAGAGGAGGCCGGACGAACTGCCTGGTGGACGCCGGGGGTGTTCGAAGTCGAAAATAATCTCACAATCAGGGATTGAGGATAATTCTCAAAAATATTACCTGATCGGACGAATAACATTGGGACCCGGGAAGAAGAATGGCAACATGGGGTCTGGGATATCGACCTGAGAAAGGAGGAAGAAAAGGGGAGGGAGTATAGGCGCAGGAGCATCGGCAGGGATTACGAAACGATTTATAGTATTAAACATAAAAACGGAGGAAGAAAATGAAAAACAGTCTGGCGGTTATGATAGCTGTGGCGGTAATGGCGTTCACCTTTGGATTCAAACAGGCTCAAGCCGAGGCCCCGGTGGCTGGTGGGGTGGTTCTTGGCGTTGCGGTCGCTGAGTTGGATGTCCTGGCAAACGGATGGAGTGCCAAGAAGCAGATTCTGGGGCACACCGTGTATAACGACAAGAACGAGAAGGTGGGCAAAGTCTATGACATCATCATCGCTCCGGACAAGGCAGTGTCTTACGGGATCGTCGCGGCCGGCGGATTCCTGGGCCTGGGCAAGCATGACGTGGCCATCCCTGCGAATCAGTTCAAGATGGAGGATGGCAAGATAGTTCTGCCAGGGGCGAGCAAAGATGCCATCAAGGCGATGCCCGCGTTCGAGTACAAGAAATAGAAATCGGGCCACCTGTCCTGTCTCGGAAGGCAGGACAGGTGGACAATTAGATCTCATTGTCAATCTGTAATTATTAAGAGGTTCATTTGTCGATGGATCGAACGGGAAATGAACTCACTGGTCTAACCAAAAAGGAGAATTAAAATGAAAAACGACTCGGAAGTGCAAAGAAGTGTGCAGGAGGAACTCAAGTGGGAGCCGGGTGTTACCAATGCCTCGAAGATAGGGGTGGCCGTCAAGGACGGCATAGTAACGCTCACCGGCACCGTAAATAGCCACTTTGAGAAATGGGCTGCCGAGCGGGCCGCCAAGCGGGTATTTGGTGTCAATGCCTTGGCGGTCGAGCTCGAAGTGAAGCTGCCTGTTTTCGCCAAGCGGACCGACACGGATATCGCGAAGGCGGCCGAGAACGCATTGAACTGGGATGCCACATTGCCGAACGACTGCGTCAAAGTCATGGTGGAGAACGGGTGGGTGACTCTGGAAGGTAACGTCGACTGGCAATATCAGAGATCGAGTGCCGAGGATGATGTGCGATACCTCACAGGAATAAGAGGAGTTTCCAACAAAATCGTCCTAAAGCCGACGGTGGCACCCGGGGAAATCAAATCCAAGATCGAAGCTGCCTTCAAACGCAGTGCCATCTTGGACGCGCAGCACATTAAGGTAAAGGCCGATGGCTCGAAAGTGACCCTAAGCGGGAGTGTAAGTTCCTGGACGGAGCGTGAGGAGGCGGAGGATGCCGCCTGGGCGGCGCCGGGTGTCACAGAAGTGAAAAATTCCATCACAATCAATTACGCCGCCGCAGCCACTGCAGCTTATTAGTAGTTGCGAAGCACTGGAAAGACAAGCAAGCGCTGAAACCTGGAGACGCGCGTGAGCCTGCCGCTCAACGAGTGGGTGGCGGTGAGGTTGTCATTGATCGCTGGCCGGGCACACCAAAGATCCCACGCGGATGTGTGCCCGGCCACGACGCGTCGCGTCCGGACAACGATGCTTCGAGGTCCATTCACATTCCACGACGTCGAGACGGCTTTTGATCTGATACGAACGAAAGCGGACGGCGTTCTGAAGCCGCTGATCGCCTTTGTGTGAGTAGGCCAATGACGCGACAAGATATTTCGTTAGGCAGAATCATGGGAATTTCCATTGGCGTGGACTATTCCTGGTTTCTGATCTTTGCGCTGCTCACCTTTTCGTTGGGAGGCAGCTACTATCCGGCGGAATTCCCCAATTGGCCGCCATGGCTGTATTGGTTTATGGGCGCGGTGACGGCCATCATGCTCTTTATGAGCGTGCTGCTCCATGAACTGGGGCACTCGGTGGTGGCGCTGCGGTACAACGTTCCGGTGCGGAGCATCACACTATTCATCTTCGGAGGGGTCGCTCGGATTGAAGCGGAACCGCCCAGCGCCCACGCGGAGTTTTTCATCGCGATTGCGGGCCCTCTCGTGAGCTTGGCCTTGGCCGTCTTATTCTACGCGGTTCAGCCGGTGGTTATCGACATTCAACCCCTGTGGGGGCTGGCCGAGTATCTGGCCTACATCAACTTGGCCCTGGTGCTGTTTAACCTCATCCCCGGTTACCCGCTCGACGGTGGACGTGTCCTCCGCGCCATCGTGTGGGCCCTCACCCGCAATATGCGACGCGCTACGCTTCTATCCGCGAACGTGGGGCGCTTCTTTGGGCTTCTCTTCATCATCATCGGCGGTTGGAGCATGTTCAGGGGCGATTTTGGCGGCGGCGTATGGATGGCCTTCATTGGCTGGTTTCTGTACAGCGCAGCGACTGCCCAAGTGCATCTGGTAATGGTTCAGGGCCTGCCCGATGGTCAAGGGCCCCAAAGGGACTAATGATAATTAATCTCGCCGAGGGCTTCTTATGATGGGGACAAACGACAGGCAAGGCCGCTCTCTCTTACAAAGAATCGCCCGTCGTGTGATGATTGAACGAGGATTGTTTCCCGAGTTCTCTCCCCAGGCCCTCGCAGAGTTAGACAAAATCCATGGGCCTGCGACGAGAGCCTCCGAGGCGACGCGGGACCTGCGGCACCTTCCCTGGTGTTCCATAGACAACGATGATTCTCGCGATCTGGACCAGCTCACCGTCGCAGAAATCATCCCCGATGATGCCGTGAAGATCCTCGTTGCTATTGCCGATGTCGATGCTCTTGTCAAAAAGGGTTCGGCCATTGACGATCACGCGCGGAAAAACACCACGTCGGTATACACCCCGGCCGAGACATTTCCGATGTTGCCCGAGAAACTCTCGACAGATATGACTTCCCTCCATTACGCGTCGGAACGATATGCCGTGGTCGTTGATATGATCATTGCCAAAGTTGGAACGATTCAGAAATCCGATGTTTACGTTGCGCTGGTCCGAAATCAAGCAAAGTTGGCCTACAACAGCGTTGCCACCTGGCTAGAGAATACAGGGCCGATGCCAACGGAGATCGGGGCCGTTCCTGGCCTTGCCGAAAACCTCCGCCTCCAGGACCGGGTGGCCCAACAGATGAAGGCGCTCCGATACGAGCACGGCGCACTCACTCTCGAGACGATAGAAACACGCCTGGTTTTTGACGACGGTGAGCTCAAGGGTGTTGAAGCCGAGAAAAAGAACAGAGCTAAAGACATTATTGAGGACTTCATGATCGCGGCAAACGGAATTACCGCACGCTTTCTCGGTTCCAAAGGATTGCTCTCATTGCGGCGCGTCGTCCGGACACCCAAACGGTGGGACCGGATCGTCGAACTCGCCTCGGAACACCGCTTCACGCTGCCGACCAAGCCTGAGTCAAAAGCGTTGGAGCAGTTTCTCACACAAGCGAAAGCTGCCGACCCGCTCCGATTTCCCGATCTTTCCCTTTCCATCATCAAGCTGTTGGGGGCGGGTGAATACGTTGTCCAACATCCGGAGGACAAATCAAACGGCCATTTCGGTCTGGCCGTCTCGGATTATACCCATTCCACAGCCCCAAACCGGCGTTACCCGGACCTCATCACGCAGCGACTTTTAAAGGCAGCAATGGATGGGCAGCCGCCTCCCTACGAAAACGAAGAACTTTCCACGCTGGCAATACACTGCACGGAAAAAGAGGACGCAGCCAAGAAGGTCGAACGGCAAGTCAGGAAATCCGCAGCGGCAATGCTGCTGGAATATCGGATCGGGGAACGGTTCGATGCCATCATCACAAGCGCAACTGAAACAGACACCTGGGTCCGCCTTCTCGATCCCCCGATTGAAGGAAGGCTGGCGATCGGTTTTGAAGGGATGGATGTCGGTAACAGGCTGCGGGTACAGCTGATCAGCACGGACGTGGAGCGCGGATTCATAGACTTCAAGAGGGTGGACTGATTAAATCATTTGCAAAAACCTTTCCCTGAAAACCCGCGCCTTATTCACTAAATTTCGATAATTCTCGAAGAATCGGCATTTTTGGGCTCATGAGCCATAGCATTTTCAATGGATTACTATTGGCATTCGTATTGCAATATGACAGTGCATGGGGGTGGTTTCAAGCAGTAATAAGGTTTCGGCCGTGAAGGCAATTAAAAAATTGCGCCAAATAGATTGCAACAAACCCAGATAGTGCTTCTGGAGCATTATCACATTAGAAAGGAGGAGAAAATATGAACGCACAAAGCACCACGAACGTATTCAAGGAAATTACGGGAATGTCCATCGGATGGGCCATTCTGATGATCGTGTTGGGATTTTTGGCGATTGCTCTGCCCCTTGCCACGGGCATTGGCGTTGCCATTATGGTCGGTTGGATTATCGTCTTCAGCGGATTCGCCTACCTTGCTTATGCCTTCGCTGCCCAAGGTGCCGGAGCCTTTCTCTGGCGAATGCTGATAGGGATTGTCTATGTCGTTGGCGGTCTCTATCTCGTATTCCATCCGGGACTCGCATTGGAGTCCCTTACATTAGTGGTGGCGGCCATCTTGTTCGCAGAAGGCGCGCTGCAGATGATCGTGTTTTTCCAGTTCCGCTCCCTGCCGGGTGCCGGCTGGGTCCTTGTTGACGGCATAGTGACCCTGATTCTGGGATTCCTGATCGCATACCCATGGCCCTTAAGTTCAGCGTGGGCCATCGGAACCCTTGTAGGTGTTAACCTCCTCGTGAGCGGTTTCACCCGGCTGATGTATTCGGGGGCTGCTCGAAGGGAACTGAAGGCGACGGCCTGAAAACAGAAAACAAGCGACTGCCCGTGAATGCGATACTGGGAGATCGCAGATGGGCTCGCGATGGAAAGATTTTCAAACATTAAAGGAGAGTAACCATGGATAGGATGATTGCGGTCGTGTTCGACAGCGAGGGCAAGGCATACGAGGGTTCCAAGGCCCTCAAGGAATTGGATGCCGAGGGCAGCATTACGCTTTACGCGGTGGGCGTGATCGCGAAGGACGCAACGGGGAAGGTGACCGTCAAAGAGGCGGCCGACCAGGGCCCCCTCGGAACGGCCGTGGGTCTTGTCACCGGGAGCCTGATCGGGCTGATTGGGGGGCCCGTGGGTGTGGCAATCGGTGCCTATGCGGGGACGCTTGGGGGCATCATGTACGACCTGGGGACCGTTGGGATTGGCGATGACTTTCTGGCCGAGGTCGGTGGACGCCTGAAGCCGGGCAAGACGGCCGTTGTCGCCGAAGTCGAGGAGGAGTGGGTGATGCCGGTCGATACCCGCATGGAAGCCGCGGGAGGTGTCGTCTTCCGCCGGGGACTCGGGGAAGTCCAGGACGCACTGATCGAAAGGGACGCCAATGCACTCAAGGCCGAGATCGCCCATTTGAAAGCCGAACACGCCCAGGCGACCGGGCAGGCAAAGGCCAAACTCCAGGCAAAGATTGACGCGGCCAAGGCCAAGCTGCAAGCCACGCATGACCGTGCCAAGGCGGCGCTTGAAGCCTCGAGAAAAAAGATGGACGCGAAGATCAAGTCTCTGCAGGAACAGGCGGCCAAGGCGAAGGGTGACGCGAAGGCCAAGCTCGAGACGCGCATCGTCGAGGTGCGGTCCGAGTATAACCGGCGCATGGACAAGCTGAAGCAAGCTTGGGAACTCACCAAGCAGGCGCTAGGAGCGTGAACTCAAACTTATAAACGACGGCACGAAATTGCGTTCATCAAAAAGGAGGTGGGTCATGTCAGACTTAATCGTGGTGGGATTCAAGAATAACATGTTCAAGGCATCGGACGTTCTCAATCAATTGAGGCAGATGAATGAGGACTGGACCGTAAACTTGGAAGATGCGGTCGCGGTCCACCGGGGCCAAAACGGAAAGCTCCGTATCGACCAGAGCTACGACCCGACGACGGGTGAAGGGGCGGCCTGGGGAGGACTATGGGGCTCGTTGCTCGGTGCTATTCTCGCCATCCCCTTTACCGGCGGCATGAGCGCAGCCGCCGCCGCTGGGGCGCTCGCTGCCGGCGCGGTCAGCGTTGGGGCTATTGGCGCGACAGCGGGTGCCATCGACGCCGACTGGTGGAAGGAGGATTTCGGGATCTCCGATGAGTTCGTGAGAGACGTGGGTGAGACCATCCAGCTCGGAGACTCAGCCATTTTCGCACTCATCTCCGCAAACTCGGAGCAGGCCGTCAATCGGTTTTCGGGGTATGGCGGCAAGATCATCCGTACGACCCTGAGCAACAAACAGGCGGCGAAGATCGAGAAAGTACTTAACCGGGGGCGGGACTATTCCCCGAAGTCTGCAACCCTATAACGGACCCGAAAGGAGATAAGAAGTGAAGAACGAGGACACAATGGCGAAAGCTCTTAAGGATAAGATCAACGCGAAATTACAGCAAGCCAAGGCTAAGCTGGAGGGGCTTGAGGCCACGGCGAAGGAGCGAAAGGCACAGGCAGAGATTGAAGCCATAACCGCTCTCAGAGCCAAGAGGGATAATATCCAGGCGAGGGTGCAGGAGTTCACGGCTGCGGGCGAGGCCAAGGCCTCACAGGTTAAGTCGGACATCGAGACGAATGTGGCCAATTTTGAGGCAGAGGTTAGCAGGCTCGCCGCCAAGCTGAAATCTTAAAGTACGCAGGATCCTGCAAGAGTTTTGGGGTCCGGGGATTTGTTGTCCGGGGAATTCCGGGCTATGGGCGTTCTGGTCCGTCCTGATCGTGGCGTTGCGCTGAAATAAAAACAGAGGTCATAATCAGCGGCCGCCTAATACCGCTGCACGGAGAATATGAGGAAGGGGAACCAAGAGGTAAGCAGTGAAATCCCCTTCGAAGATTTCTCGAATGCGGCCGGAGCGGGGTGCCGAAGAGTACGAGAAGGAGAAAGAATATGAAAAACATTTTGGCGGTTATGCTTGGAATGGCGGTGATGGTGTTCACCTTTGGAGGCAAACAGGCTGAAGCCAAGCCACCGGTGGCTGGTGGGGCGGTTTTTGGCGTTTCGGCCGGCGAGGTCGTCGCCTTGGCCAATGGCGCCGCCGTTGCGAAGGAGACCTCCGCTCGCCGTGTGGACAGCCCAAAGTCGCAAGAACAAATGACGAAACAGAGCCACATGCACAATTATTTGAATTGGGCCAAGGAGAGGCTCGACGAGATGGATGCCACATTGGCCTTGTTCGAAAGTAAAGTCGGCACGTTTCAGGGTGATGCACGCGCCAAGGCGGAGAGCGCTCTCACCGACATGCGTGCAAAGCGCGATGCCTTCCGGGAAACGATCAGGAAGGAAGGGGAGATGACCGAAGCCGATTGGACTCGCGCCAAGGTGGCGCTGGAGGCCGACTGGGGCGCTTTTGAGGCGAGTGTTCAAAAATATATTGACGCGGCTGGTGTGAAAGGCGAACAGCAGAAGGCCGCCTTTCAGGTGCGCGCGGATGCGCAGCGGAAAGCCTGGCAGGAAGCGATCGACAAGTTTGAGAATACCGCGGCGGGAGTTGCTGCCGATCGCCGGGCCGACGTCGACTCTGCCGTGAAGCAGATGAAAGCAGATGCGGCCGCGGCGGAAGCGAAGCTCGAAAAACTGAAGGTTGCGGGGACCGAGTCCTGGTCTTCCTATAGAAAGGCCTTGGCGGAGACACGCACCGCTTTCGATCATGCCAATCAAAAGGCGCATGACGCATTCAAAGGCGCCAAATGAGGGTGAATGTCGCGATCGAGATGAAATCACCCGGGCATGTGACGAGATCGGGGTGAAAATCCGCCTAACCATTTGAAGGGAGGATGATGTGGGCATCGATGCCGTGTTGTCCAAGGAATTGAGGGCTCTCCAGGAAGAATTGGCGGTCTCGCATCAGGAACGCTCGGTGCGAAGCGAAGGGCGTGCGCCCGCCACCGACGCCGAAGTTAATCGCGACCGTCGGCCGGACGAAGGAGCCGAAGAACACCATCTCGTCGGCGAGCTTCGCGACCTTGCAAACGTGATCACTGAGTTTGTCGAAGAGGCAGAGCAGAACGTATCCGAGCATCCGACCGCGAGCGTGGTTGGCGCCTTGGTAGTGGGGATATTGATAGGACGTCTCTTGGGGCGTCGATAGGAGTTACGATATGATGGACGCTTTGATTCGGGATCTCCGGCTTCTTTGGAAGGCCGATTCCATGATCGGGAAAATATGGCTGAACTTCATGATTCGCCGGTTCGGCTTCTTCCTGTTTGCGGGTCTAATTGCGGTCTTCGGGCTTGTGATGGCGAACGTTGCAGTCTTTTATGCCCTTCAGGGATCTGTCGGTTCTGTTTGGGCCGCTTTGATCGTCGCTGTGGCCGATTTCGTGCTCGCTTCAATGGTCATGCTGGCCGGGAAGCACTCCGAGCCAGGACGCGAGTTCAACCTGATTCTTGAAGTTCGCAAGACGGCGATCGAATCCTTCCAGGCAGATACGCGAGATCTTCAGGCCACCCTCGATGCGTTTCGCCAAGAGGTCCGGGAGACCAAGGATACGATTGCGCAATTCGTCCACAATCCTTTGGACGTCGCCGTTCAGAAGCTTCTGATTCCCTCAGCCGTGTCGATCGTGAAAGGGCTCCGCTCGAGAAAAGATCGAGCGGGAGAAAAGGGAGTTTAATAATGTTTGCCGGTCCGCCACTTGACGTGATGGCGCCGGGGCCCGTCAAGGGACAGGTTTCAAACCCCTCCGCGCTGGACGCAGTCGTCGCTAGCGGTTCGTTGCATCTAACCGGCTTTTTGTGGCGCACCGAAAGTGCACACTCATTAGAGGTGGGCGCCCACAAGAGGTGGTGGCGGGCGCAAAGGCATCTTTGGAAACCGTCCAGAAGGCCATCTCGTTTTACACATTGGTCGGTAAAAAGCCCATCCGTCTCCGTAAAGAGGTCGTCGGCCATGTCGCGGATCGTCTCCAAATGATTTCAAAGATTCTTGTACCCACAGATGGCTCAGGGACAGCAAAGAAGGCCACGAAATATGCCGTAGAGCTTGCAAAACAAACTGGGGCAACGATAATGTTTGTTGGCGTAATCGATAAAAGGGGTTATTTAGCTCAATCGATTCCTGCTACAGCATCCCCAACGCGCCTAATGGAGACGGTTGAAGATTACCTGCGGCAGGCTGCTGAATCTTATCTTAAAGAAGCTGAAAGACTCTGCGGGGCGAATGGCGTTCAGTCAAGAAAGGTCATCAGGTCGGGGCATCCGGTTGAAGAAATAATAAAAGAAGCAGAAAAATCCAAAATGGACCTCATCGTTATTGGTTCTCATGGCAAGAGCGCCATAAAAGCAGCGGTCCTTGGCAGCGTTACATTTGGAGTAATCCATAAGGAAACAAAGATCCCTGTTCTTGTAGTAAGAAGGTAACCCGTGTTGTGTGCCGCGATTCCGGGATCCTAAGGAGATAATCATGATGAGGTCAGTCGGTATCATGATCATCAACTCGTGAATTGGAGGGTTTTATGAATACGAAGATCTCCCGGATTGCATCTAGGATTGCTGAGTTGGAACGGGAACTGGAACATGAATTTGAGGAGGAGATCGAGGAGACGCGTCGCAAGTTCCATTACAATATCGAGAAGGGCAAGATTGCCTTCGAACGCGAAACAGGTGCGCTTCACAAGAAACTTCGTCAGGGCGTGGTGGCCTTTCTTTGGGAAGCGCCCGTGGCGAGCCTGCTGGTTGCTCCGGTCATCTATTCACTGATAATCCCACTTGTCTTGCTGGACTGCTGGATCTGGTTGTATCAGGCGGTATGCTTCCCCGTCTACAAGATTGCCAAGGTGGACCGCTCGCGCTACGTGATGCTCGACCGGGGCCATCTCAAGTACCTCAATTGGATCGAGCGGCTCAACTGCAACTACTGCGGGTATGCTAACGGATTGATCGCTTACGCGCGGGAAGTCGCCTCCCGCACCGAGCAGTACTTTTGTCCGATTAAACACGCCCACCGCTGCTCTGGACCCCACCTGCGCTACCATGAGTTTCTCGACTTCGGCGACGCGGATGCCTACAAGAAGGAGTTGGTCAAGCTCCGTGCAGAGCTACGGCCGTGAAGAAATAGACAGTGCTCTGAAGTAAACTGTACAATTCGAGCGCGGCAAATTTTGTGGAGATGCTTGGAAGAAACCTAAATGCCGTAGCACGATCATAAAGTAGATTTCGCCTCCAAGAACATAGCCCCAGAATTCAGATCGCGATGTCGTAATTCAAATAGAATACCCGCTCAAAAACCTGTTTCCTATCCAAAAACCCGGGGATTGATTTTTACGGGAATTCGGCATATTGTTTGATGGGTTCAAAAAGACAGCTTTACTCGGTAGTGGATGAAAGTCTACATTTCCGTGGGAGAACCCGCTCGGGAACGGTGGATGATTTTTCAGGCCTATTCGTGGGCAAGTACTCCATGAACCTCAATGAGAACCAGACAGACGTGGAAAATCCTGAGCTTTCGTACAAATACCTCCTCGATCTCTGGACTTCAGGAATCCGGGACTTTCACAGTTTGCTGGGTGATTATCTAACCGCGAATTCAATCTTCGCGGCGGTAATCGGATTTCTCCTTTCCCGCCAGCCTGTCACACTAATAATCTCCTTTTTGGTTTTCATTTTGTGTGTCTTCGGCATTCTTATAAGTTTACAGATGGCGATCGTCCTCGGAAGATTTTCTTCACAAAACGAGTTGTGGGAGTGGCAACTCCGTGGCACTGAAAGAAAAGCGAATTGGAAACAAAAAAAATTGTTTGAAGATTTATATCGGCTAAGACAGTTGCAAGAGTCCCTCCATGATGAAGGAAACGATCCCCCTGTATTTCGACCCAATTGGGCACTCCGTCAACACCGGAAATGGTGGACCCATCGCGCCATCAGTTTCCCGTTGTTTTTTGGAATCATCTATGGGCTATTAATTTTTTGGGATCTGCTTCAAATTGGGAAATAGATCCCGTGACTAAAATTGAAGTGAATAATGGTGAGTGGTAGAGAGCGCTTTGATGGCGGTAAACTGGCGAGAGAATGCGGAACTTGTTCGCGGGAAATCCCGGTGAGGTTTATAGACTTTTTTATGCCGACAATTTTGATCAGGAGATATCCATGACTTTACTGGAAAAAATCTCAAGAGGTGATTTCATAAATCCCGCCACTTTTTTGGGAGCCCTATTTTACGGAATTGTTTTCATACTGATCGGCTGGCTTGGAACCAGGGTCATCCGTTTTGTCGCTGACAAGCTGTTGAAATTTCAGCGAGGCGATCATGACTTGTTCGACCACACGGCTCTCACCTTTGTGACGCAATTGCTCCAAATCGAGTTCGATTTGGTATTAATCACGCTGTATGCCCACCTCATTCCTGTGCTCAGGTCTATTAGTACGGTACTGCTTGCCGGGGTTAGCATCGGCCCTGTTGTTATAGCCTTCGCGGCACAGGCTACTCTGGGAAATTTAGTTTCCGGGATTTCTCTTCTTCTTTACAGGCCTTTTAAGCTGGGTGATCGATTGCAAATTTATATTGCTGATAAACCCGTCGAAATCGGGGATGTAGAACGCCTTACGCTGGGATATACCATATTAAAAACTACTGATAATCGGAGAATTGTGGTGCCCAACAGTACGATTGCCAATCAGATAACGATAAACCTCACGACAAAGGATTCTTGACCGGTTGCAATGAATCCACGCTGCGCCTCGGAGCCAGTTTCCCTATGTTTGAACTTGAATTGAAGCTAAAACGGGATTAAGCGCTCGATGTTCTCTGCTAGCGGACTTTACTATCTCAGTGAATGGATCATTCGACTGGTGATGCTTGTTTACGTTCCTCAACGAAGAAGTGCCGCTGCGTCAAGAACCTGGTTATTGCTGATATTCCTTTTGCCTTGGCCAGGCCTCCTGGTTTACGCGCTCTTCGGCCGAATTTATGTGTCCGCCGGACGCATCCAGCAGCAGCGTCGGGTTTCGGCCATGATCCGATCCGCTCAGGCCCAAATGCCACAATTGGAACGTTGGGATGGCCGCGACATTTCCCCAAGGACGGAGCGTGTAAGTCGACTAACCTATCAATTGGCCGATTTCGAAGCGGTCTCCGGAAACAAAGTCGACTTGATCGTAAACTATTCGGAAATAATTGAGCGGCTGGTGGCAGATATTGATGCCTCCCGCACTCATGTGCACCTTTTATACTATATCTATGAGGACGACGAAACAGGCCGGCGAGTGGCCGAGGCGCTAATCAGGGCAGTAAAACGCGGCGTGGATTGCCGGCTCATGATGGATGCCGTTGGGTCGCGAACAGCGCTCAGCGGACTCGCCATGAAACTTAGGACTCAAGGGGTTAAAGTGCAGGCGTTGTTGCCTGTCGGTCTTTTCCGACGAAACGCAGAGCGATTTGACCTTCGCAATCACCGGAAAATCGCGGTGGTGGACTCGCTAATCGGTTACACGGGCTCGCAGAATATCGCAAATCCAGAGTTCATAAAAGGCTATCCCAATGAGGAACTGGTTGCCCGCGTTTGTGGGCCAATTGTCCAACAGCTTCAAGCGGCATTTCTGTCTGACTGGTATTTTGAGACGGGCAATGTTACCGGGGAGGGGACGCACTTTAAGGAAACGAAACCCTCCGGAGATTCTCCCGCGCAATTAATGCTGAGCGGCCCCGGCTATTTCTATGAGAACGTACAGAAACTCATGATCGCTCTCCTGTATTCCGCCCGGGAAAGGGTGGTCATTGCCACCCCCTATTTCGTTCCGGATGAAAGTTTTCTGCAAGCGATGGAAACTGCCGTGCAGCAGGGGGTTACTGTAGATCTGGTATTGTCCGCGAAATCCAACCAGCGCGTTACAAACCTGGCGCAACGGTCCTATTACGAACAATTGCTGGATGCCGGGGTTCGAATTCACCTCTTCATTCCTCGTTTCCTGCACGCGAAACATATGAGTGTGGACGACGAAATTGCATTAATAGGATCAACCAACATCGACATACGGTCATTCGCCCTTAACGCCGAGTTATGTATGCTCATTTATGATCCAAAGGTCATTGCCACTCTTCGTGACATCCAGGATCGTTATATTGCGGAGAGCCAGCTTGTGATTGCCGAGAAATGGAGGAATCGTCCTTGGCTCGCGAAGGTAACCCAGAATATTGCGCGATTGGCAGACTCGTTGCTTTGAAGAGCAGCGGAGTTATAATTTAGAGGGTGGCCGGATATCTTATGGATATCGCAAAGATCATTTAGTCGGTGGCAGGTGAGGCAATGATCCATCAGGATCCAATCTTTCTCTGGGATCTACTTCCACAATCCCTTCCCGGTTTCCCTCGCCTCACGCTCAAACTGTCTGAACTCATCCAGGTATTTGAACGGGTATTTCTTGTAGGCATGTCCGTAGCCCTGGCGGATCAGCTCGGCGTTGAGGAAGGTGTCGTCGGGGAGATAGACAAAGGCCAGGAGGCCGCCGTAACGATCCCGCCTTTGCCAGTCGTACTCTCCAGCCTGACCTTCTTGCCCTCCACGATTTTCTGAGTAAACCGATAGGCCTCCTCCGCATAATACTGAACGGGCTTCCGGGGGTGATGAAGCTCCGGTGTATCCACCCCGATCAGCCTCACCCTGTCCTTATTGGCCAGCACAATCGTATTCCCATCCACGGCACGGGTTACAAGATAATAGTCTGCGCCGATCGAATTCGATGCTGCGAAGAACAACGGGGCCAGAAAGATCACCGAAACGATGGTTGTATGTTTTAAGTGGTTCATTGACATTTCTGCTACCTCTCTGCTACCATCTTACAGATTCTTAGACATACTTATCCCTGTTATGGATTAATCTTTGTCCAGCTTTTGTATCGGTGGAAGTTGTGGTAAGGTATTGGTGGAGTTATCTGAAGATTTTTCGTAGAGTGAAATATCACCAGATCAGATGAGGGGCGTGTTCCTTCATTACAACTATTGATTTTTGACCACTTGAGGTTGCCAGCTTTTCCTGCCGTATGGAATACCGAGCTTGTTCATCCGCTTCCTAAGAGTATTTGGGTGAAGCCCCAGGAGTTGCGCAGCTCCACTTGGTCCGTTGATCTTGCCACCGGCCGTTCGCAATGCTTGC
>DATIXD010000015.1:0-15934 GCA_035518875.1 Methylococcaceae bacterium
AAGGAACTCTACAGGAGCGCTTACCTCGCGATGTTGTGCGCCGAACGTGACTGCCGCGATTTCCTGGAGTATTCCGCAGACAATAGGCAAATCATCCAACGGGAGGTCGATATCGAGGAAGAGTTGCGGAAATCAGTGGGCAACTACGAGTTCGAATTATTCTATCAGCCGCAACTGGACCTGGAATCCGGGAAAATGTCCTGCGCCGAAGTTCTGCTCCGCTGGAACAGCGCGCGGTTGGGGTTCGTGCCTCCCGATCTGTTCATCCCCATCGCCGAGAAGAATGGCTTGATTAACGATATTACGGAATGGATCATTCAAAAGGCGCTCAATTTCCACAGCGAGTTTTTTTCCGCGGGGCAAGAGTTTAATCTGGCGATCAATGTATCACCCCTCAACCTGAAGGACCGCTCGCTTCCCGATTTCATCGAGCAGAGCTTGGGGATATGGGGTGTTCCTGCGAGCCGGTTGACCCTGGAATTGACCGAAGGCGCCATGCTGGATCAGCCGGCGCAGGCCCGGGATATGCTGGAACAGCTGAAGTCCTTAGGCGTTACATTATCGATCGATGATTTCGGCACCGGATATTCCTCTTTGCAGTATATCGGTGACTTGCCGGTCGACGAATTGAAAATCGACAAGTCGTTTATCCTCGATATGGCCACGAACGAGAAGAATCGGCGTATCGTCAAATCCGTCCTGGATTTGGCGAAGAATTTCGATTTAGACGTCGTGGCGGAAGGGGTCGAGGACGACCTTACCATGGCGTCCCTGAAACAGATGGGATGTAATAAGGCCCAGGGTTATTGCATCAGCCGACCGCTGTCCGAGGCTAATTTCCGGCAATATGTCTCAGCGCGGAATGATGCAGACCCTCTGCGATGAGGGTTTGGCCGCTCACTCCACCTGCAGGACTACCATGCTGACATCGTCGTTGAATGATTGGCCGCCGCAAAACTCGTACAGTGATTCGAGCAGCCTGGTGATGACGGCTTCGGGCGATTCCAGCCGATAGGCGGAAAACAGTTCATCCAGACGGGATACCCCGAAGAATTCGCCGGCCTGGTTCTGAGCCTCGGTGATTCCGTCCGTGTAGAGCAACACCCTGTCGCCCTTGTTCAGCCGCATGCGTTTATCCTCGAACTCGACCACCCTCCTGATGCCGAGGATCATGCCGTCGGCGTCCAGCTGCCGGCAGCCGACCTCGTCTGCACGCAGCAGCAGGGCACAATTGTGGCCGGCATTGGCATAACACAGCTGCCGCGAGGCCAGGTCGTAGCGCAGGTAGAACATGGTGATGAAAAGCTCCGCGCCGCTGAGATCATCATGGAGCAGTTCGTTCAGCGCGCACAAGACCCCCGCCGCACCCTGATCGGCCTGCCCGGTTCTACGGGCTTCCGCCTTGAGCGCGCTGCGCACGCCAGCGATCACCAGAGCCGCACCCACGCTGTGGCCGGAAACGTCGGCGATGACGATGTCCAAGGCGTCACCGGTAAAAAAATAATCATAATAATCGCCGCCGACATGAGTCGCCGGCAAGCAAATGCCCGCAACCTGCACGCTCTCCAGGCGCAGGGGCGCCTTCGGCAGGAGCGAAAGCTGGATTTGCTTGGCGATTTCCAGCTCGTGGCGTTCTTCCTCGGCGCGCCGACGTTCGGTCACGTCGGTCTGCACGCCGATGAAATGGGTCAGTTGTCCGGCTTCGTCCCGCACCGGCGAGATGAGCAATTCATTCCAGAACGCTGCGCCGTCCTTGCGATAATTTTTCAGCGTGACTTCGCAGCCATGCCCTTCGCGAATGGCGCGGCTGATTTCCTCGACAGCGGTCTTGTCGGTGTCCGGTCCTTGCAAGACCCACATGCCCTGGCCCAGAAGCTCTTCCCGTGTGTAGCCGGTGATGCGGCTCAAGGCCGGGTTCACGTATATGTTGGGATTGCCCTTCTTGCGGGCATCGGTGATGTCGATGCCTACGCTCACCGCCTCGATGGCGCGGTCGCGCAGGCGCAGGGCGTCTTCATAGCGCTTGCGCGCGGTGATGTCATGGTCGACGCCGCGCCATTTGATCAGCCGCCCCTGGCCGTCGAAGATCGGCTCGCCGGTGGATTCGGTGAACACCTCGTGGCCGTCTTTGTGACGGTAGCGGTTGACCAGCCGGAAGAAGGGCGCCTGGACTTCCGGCGTGGGCGGCAACTCGGTGGTCCAACGCAATTTATCTTCGTCCGTCAACAGATCCAGATAGGGTCTGCCGAGAACCTCCTCCGGCTGGTACCCGAGAATCTGGCGCACCGCCCCGCTGCTGTAGACGTAACGTCCCTCGGGGTCCTGCTCCCATAACCATTCGCCGGTCATCTCGGCCACTTGGCGGAAGCGCTCCTCACTCTCCTGCAAGGCTTCCTTGTCCCGCTTCCCTTCGGTGATGTCCTGCTGGATCGCCAGGAAATGGGTGACCGCGCCCGCCGCATTTCGTATCGGCGAGATGGTCTCCAGCGCCCAATAAAGCGCCCCGCATTTTTTTTTATCCCGGATTTCTTCCCTCCATTCGCCGCCCTGCCGGAGGGTTTTCCGCAACCGCAGGTACTGTTCCGGGGTTGTTTGAGGCGACTGCAACAGCGAGGGGTTCTTGCCGATGATTTCCTCGGCGGTATAGCCGGTGAGGCGGGTAAAACTGGGATTCACGTATTCGATCGTCCCCTCCAGGTCGGTGATCATCACGGCGCTGGGGCTCTGTTCCACAGCGCTGGAGAGGGTAAGGAGCTTTTCTTCGGCCCGTTTCCTGCCGGTCAGATCATGGATCACGGCGACGAACAGCCGCCTCTCGCCGACTTGCGCCTCGCCGATGGAAAGATGGATCGGGAAGAGGGTTCCATCCTGGCGCTTGCCCGTCACTTCCCGGCCTATGCCGATGATCTTCTTGACGCCCGTACGCAGGTAGTTCGCGATATAACTGTCGTGTGCCTCGTGGTCGGGCGAGGGCATGAGCAGGCTGACGTTACGGCCCAGGACTTCCTCGTCGCGGTAGCCGAACAAATGCTCCGCTGCGGGATTGAACAGCTGGATGATGCCGTTTTCATCCGCGGCGACCACCCCGTCGGCGATGGTATCGAGTATCGCCTTGAGTTTGGTTTCGCTCTCGCGCAAGGCTACATCGCAGGCCTGCGCGGCGGAAATCACATGAAATCTGAGCACCGCGCCATCCGTTGTGGGGGCTTCGCGGATGGGCAAGAGGCTGAAAAAAACCTGAAGGACGCTGCCGTCGCCGCGTTTGAACAGGCCGCTTTCATAGAGGCACGATTGTCCCAGAGCGAGCGCACGCCTTAGAAATGGGGTCAGGCTCTCGGCGGCAAACGTCGCGAGCGGGTTACTGCCGACAATTGCGTCTTCCCTGTAACCCAGAAGACTCAATGCGGCCGCATTCACTGCCTGCACCCGCCCCTCCCGATCAAGCAGGCAAACGCCGTCTTCGAGGGAATCCAGAATAGCACTTAGGAGTCGCTTTTCATTCATCAATCGAACCCAAAAGGCAGCGTTAATGAGCTACGAAAGCTCTTCGCGAACGCCGAGACCGTCCCCTAGCTCACGAAAAATTCTGCGGGCGGTAAGCGTAACCCCGATTAGCTGAGGCAGTCATAGCCATCTACCCTAACAGCGGCGGAAATCCTCGGCAAGCGGGCGGTAGTCTTCTCGAATCCGGACTGTTCCCTGACGGCGCCCCGACACCGATGGCAGACATGGTTAAACCGAACCGTGCGGTGGACAAAACCCGCGCTATGGGCCACACCGCGCCGCGCAAAGAAGATAAAATGATGCTCCGTCTCGACGCATGGTCGAAGAACGGTTCGTGCATTCCGAACGATGGCCGCGCGAGGGTGGTGTGCTCGCCCTGATTCGTTCGCGGGTCGATCTTGTTCAAACGGAATTTCCTGAAACGCAAGACTCAATTCCGGCGTTCAAGCTATCTAAAACACTCGTGGGGCCTGAAGGCTGCCCAACATCAAAAGAGAAACCCAAGCAACACGCATGAATTCGATCCACGCCGACCTCGATCCGGGACTTCGCCCGTGGAACGCACCGGTGTTGGCCATCGCCGTTTCGGCCTTGCTGCATGGCGCGATCTGGAGCACGTGGCTGACTTTGAAAACCGAACCCGAGCCGGAATTCAAGCCGCCGGAGGTCATCGAGGTCTCGCTGATCGCCGCGCAACCCGCGGCGCCGCCGCCGCAAGTCCAGCCGCCGCCCGAACCGCCCAAACCCCAGCCCAAGCAGGAGAAACCGGTGGAGAAGCCCGCGCCGAAAAAGCCGGACAAGCCCAAACCCAAGCCGACGGCGAAACCGGCTCCACGATCGGAACCTGCACCCGAGCCCGCCGAGGAGTCCCCTGCGCCGATGCTGCAGGCCCCGCCGGCGCCGGTCGAAGCGAAACCGACCGCGCCGGCGCCCGCTCCCTTCGTCGAGGCCAGTTACAAATCGCCGTCGCTGCACAATCCGCCGACGCGTTATCCGCGGATCGCTCTGGAGCGGCAGTGGGAGGGCGCGGTGACCCTGCGGGTGCAGGTGCTGGCCAACGGCTCGGCCGGCGAGATAAAGGTTGAACGCACCAGCGGCCACGAGATTCTCGACGAGGCGACCATCGAACAGGTCAGAAACTGGCGCTTCATCCCGGCCCGCAAGGGCGATCAGGCCGTCGTCAGCTGGGTCATTATCCCGATTGAATACAAACTGAAACGCTAACAAGGATCAACTCATGATTGAAATGTCTTCCGCCGGGATCGTTCAGATCACCTTATGGGTGCTGATCGGATTTTCCGTCCTGACCTGGGGCATCATTTTCCTCAAAAGCTGGACGATTTGGCGCATAGGCCGTCACAACCGCGCCTACGGCCAGGCCTTCTGGGCTGCGGCCGATCTGCGGGCGGCAGCCGATCTTGATCACGCCGCCAGCGCCATGGGCCGCATCGCCCGAGCCGGCTTCCACGTGCTGAGCGACGTTCGCAGCAAGGCTTCGCGCATGCTGGAGTTGAGCGGCGATATCCAGTCGATTCTGGAGCGTTCTTTGCGTCAGCAGATCAGCAAGGAGCGCAAGGTACTGGAACAAGGCCTGTCCATGCTGGCCAGCATTGGCAGCACTTCGCCCTTCGTCGGTCTGTTCGGTACCGTATGGGGGATCATGCACGCCCTGGAGGACATCAGCAAAGCCAAGTCGGCCAGCCTGGACGTGGTGGCCGGCCCCATCGGCGAAGCCCTGATCGCCACCGCCATCGGCATTGCCGCCGCCATCCCGGCGGTGCTGGCTTACAACTTTTTTCTGAGGCGCATCAAGCTGTGCGAGGCGGAGCTGGAATACTTCGCCATCGATTTTCTCAATCTGGCGGTCAAGGCCGGACTCAAGGCCAACAACGGAGGCGAATGACGATGGCGTTCAAGACCGATTCTTCCGACCGGGAAGCCATGAGTGAAATCAATGTGACGCCCCTGGTGGACGTCATGCTGGTGTTGCTGGTGGTGTTCATCGTCACCGCGCCGCTGCTCACCCAGGCCGTGCGCGTCGACCTGCCGAAAACCGAGAAAACCGAGCCGGCGCCGGACAAGCATCTGGCCACCATCGCCATCGACGCCCAGGGCCAAATTACCCTGAACGAGCAGCCGCAACCCCTGGAAGGGCTGGGGGTGCAACTGTACGGCCTGCAACAGGCTGATCCGGAACTCATCGTCCAATTCCAGGCCGATGCCGCCGTCCCTTACGGCAAGGTCGCCGAAGCTATGGCTGTCGCCCATCGGGCGGGCATTACCAAGCTGGCATTCATCACCCGCGAGTGAGGCCTTTTGGCAAATTTTGCTCCCGGGCCTAGGTGGCGCCGGCTTTCCGAGCACCATCGGCACCTCAAATCGCCCTTCTTTGGAGGTGCGCTCACTTATCCAGGCATCTCACCGCCGTGATTCGGCTCCATGCGGGTATTGATCGCTGTAGTTCTCGTGAGTTTGCAAATGGCTGAGTGAAGTTGAACAATGCGCATGAGCATCGACAAGAATTTTTCTGAACAAATCTTCCCGACATGAATCCCAGTCCGATGACCTTCGTCGCCCTCATCACCGGAGCCACCGGGGCGATCGGCAACGCCATCGCGTGTCAGATCGCCTCGAGAGAGGATTATGAGGTCGTCTTGCTTTGTCGAAATCCGCACAAGGCCGAGCGCGCGGTGAGCGCAATCAAGTCCAGAACCTGCAACGACAAGGTGTCTTACGCGGTGGTCGACCTGTCTCTGCGTGCTTCGATAGGCGCCTTCGCATCGGGTTGGCGCAAGCCCGTCCATGTCCTGGTCAACAACGCGGCGATCGCTCCCCTTACGCGGGAGGAAACCCGGGAGGGGATTGAATTACAGTTTGCGACCAACGTGCTGGGCTACTACTGGCTGACCCGGGCACTGGAACCGCAGCTCATCCGATCCGCGCCCGGACGCGTCGTCAATGTCGCGAGTTACTGGGCAGGGGATCTGGATGTCGGCGATCTGGAATTCAAGCGCCGGCGTTACGATCAACATCAAGCCTATCGGCAATCAAAGCAGGCCAACAGAATGCTCACGGCCGCTCTCGCCGAGAGGCTGAGACCCCACCGTGTGACTGTCAATGCCTGTCATTCCGGTGATGTCAATTCAACATTGAGCAATGCACTTGGCTTCGGTGGCCACGAACCCCCCGACCAAGGCGCCAGAACGCCGGTTTGGCTAGCCACCGATCCCGGCATGCAAACGGTCACGGGTAAATACTTCGAACATTCGCGGGAAGTCCGCTGCCGCTATGTTGAACACAGTGCACAAGTGGCGGCGCTGGACACGGCATGCGGGCGCTACTGACCTAAAAAATGGACTCCAGACCCTTTCCCTTTTCGGGGGAAGGTTGGGATTGGGGGCGATCAAGAACGCCAACAGCCTGCTGCGTCGGTCGTGCGCGCCCCTCGCCAGATATGCTTCGTTGCGCAATTAAGCGTTTCGTTAAAAGCGCCAGTGGAGCTGTAGGCCTACGATGTCGATCTGGTCGGAGAATCGGCCGAGAGGAGATCGCCTGTCGGGCCGACGGTCCCAGCGTTCCCAGACAAACGCTGCCGAAATCGACGGCGTTCGTCAGTTTCGCGTCGAGATACTGCCCATTCAGGCCAGCGCCGAAGCTGAGTTCGTCGTCGATCTTTACCGAGATGACGCCTGCTCCATTTTTCGCGACATTCAGGATCGCATGCCGGTCATTCGCGATTCTTCCGCTTTTCAGGCCTGGCTTGACCGGAATACCAGGGCAGCCTCGCTGTGCAAGCATTGCTCAAACCCAGTGACTGTGCTCAGATGAATGCCAATCCGGTCGGCACCTGGGTGAACAATCCGCCGCATGACGATCCCCAGGAGATCGAGCCGGTCATGCCTGGTTAGGCAAATGTACTCATAGGGTATTGAAATGTTTATCGCAATGAACCGATTCAAAATCGCGCTCGGGAAAGAAAACGACTTCATCGAGATCTGGCGCAGCCGTGAAACTTATCTGGATGAAGTTCCGGGATTTCGGGAGTTTCGCCTGTTGCGAGGCCCGAGCAATGAGGAGTTCACGCTCTTCGCCTCCCATTCAAGCTGGGAGTCCAGAGAGGCCTTCGAAGCCTGGACCCACTCGGAAGCCTTCCGCAAAGCGCATGCACGCGCCGGCGGGGCAAAGGGCGTTTATTTGGGCCATCCGCAGTTCGAGGGGTTCGAGGCGGTGTTGTGATGGATGAATTCATGCAAGCGGCTATCGAAGAGGCCGAAAAGGGATTGCGGGAAGGCGGCATCCCGATCGGTTCCGTCCTGGCACATCGAGGCCGGATCATCGGCCGGGGCCACAATCGCCGGGTGCAGTCGGGCAGCGTGGTGCTGCACGGGGAAATGGACGCCCTTGAAAACGCAGGCCGTCAACCGGCGGACCTCTATCGTGAATGTACCTTGTATACCACGCTTTCCCCTTGTCCGATGTGCGCTGGCGCCATCCTGCTCTACAAGATTCGCCGCGTCGTGGTCGGCGAAAACAGAAACTTCACGGGGGAGGAAGACTGGTTGCGTTCCCATGGCGTGGCGGTGAGTGTCCTACAGGATCCGACCTGCATCGGCCTGATGGCCCGTTTTATCGATGCACATCCGGAATTGTGGAATGAGGATATCGGGGTATGAACGATCTTATTCGGGAGTCCCCCCGTGCATAAATGGTTTTTGTTGCTCTCCTCGCTCAGCGCCTTTTTGGCCGTGGCATTCGGCGCGTTCGGCGCGCACGGTTTGCGCAGCAGGCTGGACGAGCACATGCTGTCGGTCTACCAGACCGGGGTGCAGTACCACTTCTGGCACGCGCTCGGGTTGGGCCTGATTGCCGTGCTGTTGAAGCTGTATCCGGATGCGGCGCTGCTGCGCTGGGCGGGCTGGTTGATGTTCGCGGGGATTCTCATATTCTCCGGCAGCCTGTATCTCCTGAGCATCAGCAGCATCGCCTGGCTGGGCGCCATAACCCCACTCGGCGGCACGGCCTTCCTGATTGCGTGGTTGCTGGTGACAGTATTTGCCTTCAGGATGACCGGTTAGTTCGCGGCATTCAGCACGTCCGCGCAAGGCGGTCGCTTCGCGCCTAGAGGGTGTTCTAAAAGCGCTTGCCTAATTTATCGGCCTTCGGCTTGCTTGAGGTCGGTCAGAACGGGAGTTTTGCCTCCAAATCAACGGCCTGCGCCTGCCGATGGAATGCGGGCTTGGAACCGATGAGTTGCTGGTGACGATGGATCCAAGGCGTCTTAAAGACCGGGTGCTGGTGGGGCGAGCGGCACGCCACCCAACTACGGGCTCTCCTGCCGCTGTGGTGAGCGATCTTGGCGCAGCAGAACTGAGGGAAAGTTGAAGGGCTTTCGGCATGAAAACCCAGATCCTCGGGCATATCTCGTCCAAGTCAACCGGGTGAAACCCGGACATAAAACAGAGCTTCTCAGGCGTTCTCCACCCTCCATGGCCACAGGCCAAGGCTCCCCGTCCTCGCCGACAAGGGGCGACAATATTTTGACTCCAACCCGCCAGCCATCCGAACGATCGGCGACGGAAATCCGGGGCGAGTCTTCAAGTTGTTGTAATTCTGCTACTTTTATTTGGGCACCATAATTGCCTATAGCAGTTATCCGAATGATGAGGTCTGGCAATGGCAGAAAAAGAAACACTGGATTTGGGCGAAGAAAAAAAGAAATCGTCCAAAGGAATCATCTTCATCGTGCTGGGGGCAATTCTGGGGACGCTGGTGGCAGTGTTCGCCGCGCTTTATTTCATGGGCATATTCCCGCCCAAGGATAAGGCGGCGTCGACCGGTCACGGCAAGCATTCCGCCGAAAAATCGGCCGATCACGCGGAACGCAAGCCGATAATCTATCTGCCGCTTCAGCCCGCTTTCGTGGCCAATTTCAAGAACAGTCCCGACGCCCGTCTGTTGCAGGTGGAGATCAATGTGGCTTCGACCGATCAGGCCATTATCGATGCGGTGAAGAAGCATACCCCGATGATCCGGAACAACCTGCTGTTGTTACTGGGCGGGGAGGATCCGGCGGCGCTGAAGACACTCGAGGGGAAAGAGGCGCTACGCGGCAAGATCAAGGGGGCGATCACGAAGGTGGTGGTGGCGCAGACCGGCAAGAAATCCGGCGTGGACGATGTGTTCTTTACCGGCTTCATAATGCAATAGCCATGGCCGTCACCGATCTACTCAGCCAGGACGAAATCGACGCACTGCTGCGGGGTGTCGATGAAGGGGAAGTCAGCACTGAACCGTCCAACCATCTCCCCGACAATGGTTGGCGGTCCTACGACTTTGCCAGCCAGGATCGCATCGTGCGGGGGCGGATGCCGACGTTGGATATGCTCAACGACCGTTTCGTCCGTCATTTCCGCGTCAGCTTGTTCAACCTGCTTCGCCGTTCGGCGGAAATTTCGGTTTCCGGGATACAGATTCTGAAGTTCTCCGAATATGTGCACAGTCTCTACGTGCCGACGAACCTGAACGTGATCCGCATGAATCCCTTGCGCGGGCGAGCGCTCATCGTGATGGAGCCGACGCTTATCTTCATGACGGTGGACAGTTTTTTCGGCGGGCAGGGGTTGTTTCATAACAAGGTCGAGGGGCGGGAATTCACGCCGACCGAATTACGCGTGATCCGGATCGTGCTGGATCTGATTTTCAAGGACATGAAGGAGTCCTGGGCGCCAGTGATGAACGTGGACTTCGAATATATGAATTCGGAGGTCAACCCGCAGTTCGCCAATGTCGTCGGCCCCACGGAAGTGGTGGTGGTGTCGACTTTCCACATCGAATTCGATCGTGGCGGCGGTGATTTGCACGTCACTTTGCCCTATTCGATGATCGAACCGATCCGCGAACTTCTAGACGCGGGTGCCCAACTCGATCGCGACAGCAGTGTCGACGAAATCTGGAGAGCGGCCTTGTATAAGGAACTCCTGGACGCGGAGGTCGATTTGCACTGTACCCTGGCGCAAAAGGCCTTGTCCCTGCACGAGGTGCTCCAGCTCAGGGCGGGGGATGTCATCCCGGTCGAGCTGCCCGAACAGGTGTTGCTGATGATCGAAGATGTACCGCTTCTGCGCGGGAAGGTAGGCGTTTCCAACGCCAATTACGCCCTGAAAATCCAAGACAAGGTGGTCTGCGAGCAGATGAAGAATGACATGTTGCAGGTCGTCGGCGCGAACCGGCAAAGCGACGTCAGGCGCGGGTCGGTGTAGCGGGCAGGCGAGGGGACGTTCGATCCGTCATTGGAAAAACGGGAACGAAAAATGAGTGAGAATGAGTTGGACGATTCGATGAAAGGGGTCGATATGGCCGGGGACAACGATTTGATGGACGAATGGGCGGCTGCCCTGAATGAGGAGAAACAGGCCGTCAAAAAACCGGTGGAAAAACAGTCCGCGCCGGCGGAGCCCGCCGCATTCCAAAATCTGGAGGCATCGCTTCAGGCAAAAGAGGCCGGGGACCGGCGGGACGACATCAATCTGGACGTAATTCTGGATGTGCCGGTGACGATCGCCATGGAAATCGGGCGTACCCGGATCAATATCCGCAACCTTCTGCAGCTGACCCAGGGCTCTGTCGTTGAATTGGATCGGCTGGCCGGCGAGCCCATGGACGTTTTGGTGAACGGGACGCTGATCGCCCACGGCGAGGTAGTGGTCGTGAACGACAAATTCGGCATCCGCCTGACCGATGTGCTCAGCCCGGCGGAGCGGGTCAGGAAGCTCAAATGAGGCGTACAGGCCTAGTTGCCAGTTGCTTGGTTCTGGCGCCGGCGATGGCCGCCGAGGGCGAGCGTTCGGGGTTCAAGGCGCCGCCTGCCATCGACATCGTGCAATGGATTGGAGGACTGGTCGTGGTGTTGACCGCCATCCTGGTTTTCGGCTGGGCCTTGCGCAGGCTGGGCAATTTTTCCAGGTTGGAGGCCGGGCGCTTCCAGGTCCTGGCGGCGATTTCCGTGGGTGCGCGGGAGCGGGTGGTGCTGGTGCAGGCGGGCGACAAGCAGCTGCTGCTGGGAGTTGCGCCGGGCCGGGTGCAGACGCTTTGCATCCTGGAAGGCGAGGAGGCGATCAAGACTGGTCTCGCCGCGCCGGGCAAAGGCGATGCTTTCGCGCAGCGGCTGGCGGCTTTGCTGCCGGGGAAGCGATCATGAACCGCCTTGGGTTGTGGTTGGCGCTGGGTTTGCTCGCGGGGTTAACGGTACTGCCGGATTTGGCCCAGGCGGCGCCGGGCATAGACGCCTTCGCCGTCACCGCTGACGGACAGGGTGGCCAGAAATACACGGTCACCATCCAGGTTCTGGCGCTGATGACGGCGCTGACGCTGTTGCCGGCCCTGCTGCTCAGCATGACCTCCTTTACCCGCATCATGATTGTGCTGGCGATTTTGCGGCAGGCGCTCGGAACCGCCCAGACGCCCAGCAATCAGGTATTGCTCGGTCTCTCGCTGTTCCTGACGCTGTTCACCATGGCTCCGGTCTTCGATCAGGTTAATGAAAAAGCCCTGCAACCGTACCTGAAGGAGCAAATCGCGGATTCCGTCGCCTTGGAGCAAGCCTTCGCACCATTTCGCCAGTTCATGCTCAAGCAGACCCGGGAGACGGATTTGGAGTTGTTCGTGCGCATCTCGGGCAAGCCCGAAATCACGACCCCGGAGGAAACGCCGTACACCCTGCTGGCCCCGGCGTTTATCACCAGCGAACTGAAGACGGCGTTCCAGATGGGCTTCCTTTTGTTCCTGCCGTTTCTCATCATCGACCTGGTGGTGGCCACCATCCTGATGTCGATGGGTATGATGATGCTGTCGCCCATGGTCATTTCCCTGCCCTTCAAGCTCATGCTGTTCGTCTTGGTGGACGGCTGGGCGCTGGTGATGGAAACGCTGGCGGCGAGCTTTTATGGCGAATAGGAGAACCGGATGACGCCCGATGCAATCGTCAGTCTTGGGCAGCAGGCTATCACCGTCACCGTTCAACTGACCGCGCCCATTTTGCTCGCTACCTTGGCCGTGGGCCTGGTGATCGCCATGTTTCAGGCGGCGACCCAGATCAACGAAATGACCTTGAGCTTCGTGCCCAAGCTGGTCGTGATGGCCCTGATCATGCTCCTTGCCGGCCCCTGGATGCTGCGTCTGCTGATCGATTACACTCAGAACCTGATCCGCAGCATTCCGGAACTGATCGGTTAGCTCAACGAGGGAGCGGCCATGCGTTTCAGCGAAACCGAGCTGCTCGAGACGCTGGCCCGCTTTCTCTGGCCGTTCCTGAGGGTCGGCGCCTTGTTCGTCGCGATCCCTGTCTTTTCGAGCCACAGCGTGCCGCTGCGCGTTCGAACCCTGTTAGCGTTCGCCGTCACCCTCCTAATCGCACCCACGCTGCCGCCCATGCCGGTAATCGAGATGTTCAGCATTCCCGGTTTGCTGATCGGCATTCAGCAGGTTCTGGTCGGCCTCCTGTTCGGCCTCATTCTCAACCTGGTGTTCGCCGCAATGGTTTTCGGCGGACAAAGCATCGCCTACAACATGGGGCTGGGATTCGCTTCCCTCGTCGATCCGCAGACCGGGGTGCAGGTGCCGGTGATCGCCCAGTTCTATCTGATTCTGGCGACCCTGTTGTTTCTGGGCATGGATGGGCATCTCTTGGTGATCCAGCTGTTAGCCGACAGTTTTCGGGCGATTCCGGTAGATCTAGCCGGTCTGGGCCGCGATCGCCTGTGGGGCGTTTTGCTCTGGAGCAGCCGATCGTTCGCCGCCGGAATCTTATTGTCGCTGCCCATCATCGGCGCCCTGTTGCTGATCAACCTCGGCTTCGGTGTGGCGAGCCGTTCCGCGCCCCAGCTCAACATCTTTGCCGTTGGTTTTCCGGTGAGCCTGTTGGTAGGCCTCTTGCTGATCTGGATCAGCCTGCCCAACGTGCTGAACCTGTTCGTCGGCTTTCTAGACGAAGGCTATCAAGTGATCGGCCGACTGTTGGAATGACAGGGGCGATGAATGGCTGAAGATACCGAGCAGGAACGCACAGAGGAACCCACCGCCAAGCGCCTCAGCGAGGCGCGCGAGAAAGGGCAGATTCCCCGCTCCCGGGAGTTGAACACCCTGGCCATGCTGCTGGCGGGCTCGCTGGCGATGTTCGTGTTCGGCCACTGGATCATGCAAAACCTGGGAAAGCTGATGGAAGGCGATTTCAGGCTAAATCGCCAGGATATTTTCGATCCCGGGGCGATCAAGGCGCATTTTTTTCACGATTTCGCGAGCATGGGCAAAATGCTCGCGCCGTTTCTCGGTCTGACGGTGCTTATCGCCCTGGCCGCGCCCTTGTCTTTGGGGGGCTGGAATTTCAGCAGCGAAGCGTATCTGCCCAAATGGGAAAAGCTCAATCCCCTCAAGGGTCTAGCGCGCATGGTATCGGCACAGGCGCTTAGCGAGCTGGTCAAGGCGTTACTCAAATTCGTATTGATCGGTGGGGTGACAGCCTTTTTGCTCATGCACTATCTCGACGATTTCCTCGGCCTGAGTCGCCAAACCGTGCAGCCGGCTTCCCGGCAAGCGGGGCACCTGATCCTGGTTTGCCTATTGTATCTTTGCGCTTCCTTAGGGCTGATCGCAGCCATCGACGTTCCATTTCAGTTATGGAGTCACAAGCGTCACCTGAGAATGACGCGTCAGGAAGTCAGGGACGAAATGCGCGACCTGGAAGGCAAGCCGGAGGTCAAGAGCCGCATCCGCAGCCTACAGATGGAATATTCACGCAAACGCATGATGGAGGAGGTTCCCAAGGCGGACGTTGTCGTCACCAACCCGACCCACTACGCCGTCGCCCTGAAATACGACCAGAAGGCCAGGGGCGCCCCAAAAGTGGTGGCGAAGGGAGCGGACCTCATGGCGGCGCAAATCCGCAATCTGGCGAAGGGGGCGGGCGTGCCGTTGCTGGCCGCGCCGCCGCTCGCCCGCGCGCTCTATTTTTCCACCAATCTGGAGAAGGAAATCCCGCCGGGCCTGTATCTGGCGGTCGCCCAGGTGCTGGCCTATGTCTATCAGCTCAAGGCGGCCAGGCAATATGGCGCCGACATCCCCGTTCCGCCCTCGAATCTGGAAGTGCCCGAGGAGTTCCTCAAGAAACGGGGCGATTAGGAGCGGACCCGCCCTTGATGGGTCGAACGTGGGACGTGGAAAATAGTTTGTAACTCCAACACTAAGCCACCGCCGCTGACCGTGCGAATAACAAGGGCTCTGCCGTTACTGGAATAGCAGCAACCTATGGAGTTGATGTGTACTTTGTTGGAACTGCCTGGCCCAGAAGAAGGCATCACGCTTACTTGAAGGCACAGAAGAATGATGTCCATCTGTGCTAGCCCGTAAAGGTTCCGGCATGACGTTGATATGAAGAGGGACCACTTGGATTTGCTGATTCACTTGAGAAACGAATGGGCGTTTTTGCCCCCTTATAAGGAGGCTTCCTCAAACTACCCGCTATGCGGGTAGTACCTGATTGCCGGAGCAATACGTCATGCGGATCCCGAAGAGGTAGTTTATTCTTCTTATATCCCACTCCGCGGAGGTAACTATGGCTTCGTCGACAACTGTATTCGTAACGGATGTTTCCCTGAGCTTCCCGATTTTGCCGTCGCCGTGCATCGATCGCGAGCACAATCTCAAGACAATCGACCACATGTTTCATTCGGGGGGGCGCATTGTCGTGGTAACCGGGCAAGCCGACATCGGAAAAACAACGCTATTGGCACAGTTTGCCGCCTCAAAAGGAAACGCAGCAATCAGCTTCTTCATTCGGCCGATTAGTGATCTCGGATACGACCCCGTCCAGTTTCAATATGACCTGTGCAACCAACTGACTTTCATTCTCGACGGCGTTCGTCTCAACGAGACTGTAGTACCAACTCAAGCAGATGCGCGTGAGCTAATACATCGTTTCGTTCGTCAAGCTCGCCAAACAAAGAAAACTCTTTACTTCATCGTGGATGGGCTTGCCGATGTTCCTACTGTACACGCCGATGTCACACAGTGGATTCTCGAAGTACTACCTCTTGAGATGGAGTCATTTCGCATTTTGCTTTCAGGAGACGTCGACCGCTTACCAGAGAGAATCCGTTCGGCGGATTGTCTGAAGACTTTCGTGCTGGGCGGATTTAGCCATGACGAGCAACGCAGAGCTCTCGAAGGTTGCGGCCTAACGGACTCGGACGTCGGCCGTCTTAGCAAGTTCTGTAACGGAAGTCCCGGCGTTACTCAGAGCGTGAGACGCTTGCTGCTCCAAGGACAGAAGACGGACGACATTCTTGACCTTGCGACTGATGAGGCAATCGACCTCTTCCGACTCGAATGGAATAAGGTTCAGCAAGACGACAAGGATCAGTTGCTGGTTCTCACCTTG
>DATIXD010000016.1:0-35381 GCA_035518875.1 Methylococcaceae bacterium
GACTGGATCTTTCCGTGATCCCAATCAAAATCGACCGCCGTGAGGCTTTCCTCGAACTCGGGCGCCCGCGCCACGACCCGCCCGCCGGCATCCATGACGAAAGACGCCCCGTCGAACACCAGTTCGTCCTGGCCGCCGACCAAGTTGACATAAGCCACCGGCACGCCCGCCACGGCGATGCGTTCCCACACCACCTTTTCCCGTTCCTGGGTCTTGTTGGCGTGATAGGGCGAGGCGTTGAGATTGAGCACCAGCTTCGCGCCGGCTTCGGCGGCCTGTTCGACCGCGCCGGGCAGCCACACGTCCTCGCAAATGGTGATGCCGACCGGAACGCCTTGAAGATCGAACACACAGGGCTCGGTGCCCGGCAGGAAGTACCGCTTCTCGTCGAACACGCCGTAATTAGGCAAAGCATGCTTGCGGTAAACCGCATGGATCCTCCCATCGCGCAGCACGGCGGCGCTGTTATATGGCATTCCCAGTTGCTTCTCGGGAAAGCCCAGCACCACATCGACCCCATGCACTTCGCCCACCAACTCGTGCAAGGCGCAATCGATCTGTTTCAGGAAATCGGGGCGCTGAATCAAGTCCTCCGGCGGATAGCCGGCCAGGGTCAACTCGGGGAAAACCACGGCTTGGGCCTGGAGTTCGCCGCGGGCGCGCTGGGCGGTCTCCAGCACGCGGCGCGTATTGCCGGCAATGTCACCGACCAAAAGATCGATTTGAGCGATGGCGATTCTGAGATTCACGGCAGGGTTTGTTGGAGTTGCAAAGGGGGAGCGATCAGCACCAGCTCACGCGGTGGCAAATTTCATCGACCGTCATCGAAAGCACAGCGGTGGGGCCGTTTTTCATGATGCGCGCTCCCCCGTGTGCCGGCAATCGTGTCAAAACTACCGGTCAGCGCGCGCCCAAACACGCCGCCATTGCCCACCCCATCTTCGCCGGCGAATCGACGATATTTACGCCGGCCGCCCGCATGGCGGCGAATTTACCTGTCGCCGTCCCTTTGCTGCCGGTGACGATGGCCCCGGCATGGCCCATGCGCTTACCAGGCGGTGCGGTGATGCCGGCGATGTAGCCGACCACCGGCTTGGTGACCTGGGCCCGGATATATTCCGCCGCCTCTTCCTCGGCACTGCCGCCTATTTCGCCCACCATGATGATGCCCCGGGTTTGCGGATCGTTCTGAAACATCGCCAGCACGTCGATGAAATCCAGGCCGTGGATCGGATCGCCGCCGATCCCGACGCAGGTGCTTTGACCCAAGCCTTCGCGAGTGGTTTGGTGGACGGCTTCGTAAGTCAGCGTGCCAGAGCGCGACACCACGCCGATGCAGCCGGGCTGGTGGATGAACCCGGGCATGATGCCGATCTTGCATTCGCCCGGCGTGATGATCCCGGGACAGTTGGGGCCGATCAGAAGGGCGTCGTAAGCCTTCAGCGCCGCCTTCACCCGCAGCATGTGCAGGACGGGGATCCCCTCGGTGATGCACACGATGATTTTGACTCCGGCATCGGCCGCTTCGAGAATGGCGTCGGCGGCGAAGGGCGGCGGCACATAGATCATGGTGGCGGTCGCGCCGGTGGTCGCGACAGCCTGTCGAACGGTATTGAAAACCGGAAGGCCTAAATGGGTCTGTCCGCCGCGTCCAGGGGTGACTCCCCCGACCAGTTGCGTGCCGTAATCCAGGCATTGCCGGGAATGAAAAGTGGCCTGCTTGCCGGTAAAGCCCTGACAGATGACCTTGGTGTTCTTGTCGACGAGTATGCTCATATGTTCAATCCAGTCTGACGCGTGCAGCGCATTTTACGCCGCAGCCTCTACCGCCTTCCTGGCCGCCTCGTCCAAATCCTCGGCCGCAATGATGGCGAGCCCGGATTCCGCCAGCAGTTCGCGGCCTTCCGCGGCGTTGGTGCCTTCCAGCCGCACCACCACGGGCACCTTGACATGAACTTCCTCCACGGCGGCGATGATGCCCTCGGCGATGAGATCGCAGCGCACGATACCACCGAAGATGTTGACCAGCACGGCTTTGATGCCCGCATCGGACAGAATCAGCTTGAACGCTTCGGCCACTTTCTCCTGCGTGGCGCCGCCGCCGACGTCGAGAAAGTTGGCGGGTTCGCCGCCGTGCAATTTGACGAGATCCATGGTCGCCATCGCCAGCCCGGCACCGTTGACCATGCAGCCGATATTGCCGCCGAGGGTGATGTAGTTGAGGCCGTGCCGGCGGGCTGCTTGCTCTTTCGGGTCTTCTTGGGCGGGATCGCGCAGCTCGACGAGGTCAGGGTGGGCGAACAGGGCGTTATCGTCGAGGTTGATCTTGGCGTCCAGAGCAAGCAGTTGGCCCTCGCCCGTGACGATGAGCGGATTGATCTCGATCTGGCTGGCGTCTTTGTCCAGGAACAGGCGATACAGCCCGAACATGATCCCGACCAGCGCATTGATTTGATCGCCTTCCAGCCCCATCCCGAACGCCATTTCCCGGCATTGATAGGGTTGCAGGCCGGCGGCCGGATCGACCTTGCAGGCGAGAATTCTTTCGGGGGTGAGCGCTGCGACTTCCTCGATGTCCATGCCGCCCGCGCTGGAGGCCATGAAAACAACTCGCTCGCTGGCGCGATCGACCAGGCAGCTCAGATACAGTTCGCGGACGATGGGACGCACCTCCTCCACCAGAACGGCCTCGACCGGGAGCCCCTCCCCGCCGGTCTGCGCCGTCACCAGGCGCGAGCCGAGCAGGGCACCCGTGATCTGTCCGACCGCATCCACGCTGTCTGCCAGCCTGACGCCGCCGCCTTTGCCGCGTCCGCCGGCGTGAATTTGCGCCTTGACCACCCAGCCGCGTCCGCCCAGGGCTTCTGCCGCCTCGCACGCCTCCCGTTCGGAAAACGCGGGTTTCCCGCGCGGCACGGCGATGCCGTAAGCCGAGAGCAGACGTTTCGCCTGATATTCGTGAAGATTCATTAAATTATCCCTTCCCAGAAGGCCAAACCCGCCAAGTTGCCGTACGTGGATGCTAATATTCAAGCGGGATTCATTCTAACCGAGTCGCCGCAAAACTGCATCGAACGGGAAAGCCGTCCGTATCCTACCCAAAAACCAGTTCGCCTCCGGAATTTAGCTTTTTCAATGGAAATCGACGACAGGATCGCCCCATGCCCCTTCTCAGAGCACTACCGGATACCGGCACGCCAGGCCTGGCAGTTGCTGACCGGTTTTCTACTTTACCGGCTGGTGCTGGGCAGCGTACTGGTTTTCCCGTTTTTTTTCGCGGCGCCACCTGCGCTGCTCGGCAAACATGATCCGGCGCTTTACGCGGTGGTCAGCAGCCTTTACCTGGGCACCAACCTGCTGGCGATGATCACCCTTTTGCTGCGCTGGCCGGCGTATTCGTTCCAGGCACAGCTACAAATTTTCGCCGACATCACCCTCATCCCCATCATCATGCACGCCAGTGGAGGCATCGGCAGCGGCATCGGAATCCTGCTCGCGTTGTCGGTTGCAGCCGGGGGCATCCTCGTCGGCGGACGCTGCGCCTTGCTGTTCGCCGCCCTGGCCAGTCTGGCGGTGCTCGGCGAGCAGGTTTACGCCGACCTCGGCGGGGCCTTTCCCAACACCGCTTATACCTATGGCGGGATGCTCGGCGGGGCCTTTTTCGCCATCGCGATCCTGGCGATGGCGCTCGCACGCCGCGCCGAGCTGAGCGAGGCCATCGCCGCACAAAGGGGCATCGCGCTGGCGAATCTTCAGCAACTGAACGAGCACATCATCCAGCACCTGCAGTCGGGCATCCTCATCGTCGACGCGCAGCAAACCATCCGCATGCTGAACCAGGCCGCACAACAACTGGTAGGCAGGGAAGCGATAGGCCAATCGCTGACCCTCATCTGTCCGCAACTGGCCAAGCATTTCCAAACCTGGCTAGCCGAACCCGCGCGCAACGCCGCGAACCTGGACGTGCGGGGCGCCAACCCGGTACACGTGCGATTCTCTCACCTGAGCAATACGCTCCTTCATATGATCTTTCTGGAAGACAACGCGCTCTATCTCGAACGCGTCCAGCAAAGCAAGCTGGCTTCCCTGGGCCGCCTCACCGCCAGCATCGCCCACGAGATTCGCAACCCCCTGAGCGTCATCGGCCATGCCAGCCAGCTTCTCGCCGAATGCCGAGAACTGGGTCCGCAGGATCGACGCCTGACCCAAATCATTCATGATCATGTCGCCCGAGTAAATTCGATCGTCGAAAACGTGCTGCAGATTTCCAGGCGCAGTCCCTCCCAGCGGGAAAACCTCGACCTGTCGCCCTGGCTGAGCAAATTTCTCCACGATTTCGAGCTGGCGCACCCTGAGCGACAGGCGGCATCAGCGTTACGTGTGGTCGTCGAAACCGACGGCGCGAAGGCAGCCGTCGATCCCAGCCACTTGAAACAGATTCTTGAGAATCTCTGCACAAATGCGTTGAAATATGGCCATCCCGAAAAGGGGCCCATCACCGTCCGGGTCAATCGCCACCCCAGGTATGGCACGCCCTGCGTCGAGGTCGTCGACCACGGCGAGGGTATCGACGCGCAGACTGTCCAGCAAATGTTCGAACCTTTTTTCACCACGTCCAGAACCGGCACCGGGCTCGGCCTGTACATCGCAAGGGAACTGGCAGAGCTCAATCAGGCCCGACTGGAATATGAAACCACGTCCGCTGGCGGCTGTTTCCGCCTGTGCTTGGCGGATGCGGAAAAAACGGTGATCGAACTATGAGCAAACCCTGCGCGCTCGTCGTCGACGACGAGCCGGGCATTCGCGAACTCCTCGCCATCACCCTGGAACGAATGGATCTCGGCGTAAAGGCGGCGGACAACCTGGAGCAGGCGCGAAACCTGCTTCTCCAGCACCATTTCGACCTCTGCCTGACGGACATGAAACTCCCCGACGGCGACGGACTGGAATTGGTCGAACACATCCAGCAGAACCATCCCGCCCTGCCGGTCGCGGTCATCACCGCCCACGGCAGCATGGAGGCGGCCATCCGCGCTCTGAAGAACGGTGCCTTCGACTTCGTCTCCAAGCCGATCGACCTGCAAATCCTGCGCAATCTCGTCAACACGGCACTCCGGCTGGAACGCCAAGCTTTCGAAGACCGTCGCTCGCGACACATCCTCCTCGGCGACTCCCCGGCCCTTAGGGATATCCGCAGCAAGATCGTCAAGCTCGCCCGTAGCCAGGCGCCCATTTTCATCGGCGGGGAATCGGGCACTGGAAAGGAATTGGTCGCGCGCTTGATCCACGCCAAAAGCCCTCGCACTGAAAAGCCTTTCCTCGCCGTCAACTGTGGGGCGATTCCTCAGGAGCTGATGGAAAGCGAGTTCTTCGGACACAAGAAGGGCAGCTTCACCGGCGCGATCAACGACAAACAAGGGCTGTTCCAAGCCGCCGAGGGCGGCACCCTGTTTCTCGATGAGGTGGCCGATCTGCCGCTCAACCTTCAGGTCAAGCTGTTGCGGGTGATCCAGGAAAAATCCATCCGCCCGGTGGGCGAGCAGCGGGAAATCCCGGTCGACGTCCGTATTCTCAGCGCAACCCACCGCAACCTTTCGGATCTGGTGCGCAAAGGCGAATTCCGTCAGGATTTGTTTTACCGCATCAATGTCATCGAACTGCTCGTGCCGCCGCTCCGCGAGCGCCGCAGCGACATCCCCCTGCTCATTGAGCATGTTTTGTCGAAACTGGTCCACACCGGCGCCAAAGGGAAAGCACACCTGGACGACCAGGCATTGGCCGCCCTGCGGAACTATCCGTTTCCGGGCAATGTCCGCGAGTTGGAAAATATACTTGAACGGGCGGTTGCCTTGTGTGAAGGCGACCGGATTCGCGAGGACGATTTGCAGCTGCCGTCCGTCGACCCGGAGCTTTCGGCCGCTGCAACGCCCTTGCCGGAAGGCGACATGTCCCTCGAAAGTTACATGGACGAGGTCGAAAAAAAGGCCATCATCACGGCCCTGGAAAAAACCCGCTGGAACAAGACAGCGGCCGCCAAGGTCTTGGGGATTACCTTCAGGGCCCTGCGCTATCGCCTGAAACGGCTGGGACTCGATTGAAACGGGAGGAGAGGCGGATCATGCCGGATCGAGGGCAGACACCGGCGCCTCCCGGGAAACCAGCTCAGAGCCGGAATCGAGGCGATTCCGGCCGGCGGCGTCAGGCGTGATACTTGTCGATCAGCTTGAATCTATCCAGCGCTTCCTTCACTTTCGGACTGACCGCCTCGGTCAGCTCGGAATTCTTGTAAACCTTCTTGAGCAGACCCTCCGCGACCAGGGCCTCCTTGATCCATTTCTTCGCAAAACGGTAATTGGTTGGGACGGGCGAGGTCTCTCCGGTTTCAGGATTGCGCAGGACGATGGTCTTCTCGGCTTCCGCGGCGGGGGCCGGCGGCTCAGCGGGAGACGCCGCGACCGGCGTTTGCTCGAGTGAAACGGGCGCGCTCTCGGTCAGGCGGGTTTGACCGCTGTCGGATCGGGAAACGGTTTTAAAGACTTCGTACAAGACATAAACCACAAAGACCACCGTCAAGCCGAATAGCAGTTCTGTCATAGCGTTTCTCCTTATTGTCGTTGTGCTGGATCGGGGCCGGGCAGCCATCACCTCTGGAGGACGAGGCCCGCCGACGATTCACTGTAAGAAAACATGCACACCATAGGCCGAAACAGCAAAAACCGCAACATCCCCGGACAAAATCAGCGCAACTGCAACACCCGCCCGATACCCCGCCATGCGGGCCGCCGCCTCATCCTCCCATCACCCGACCCGGGGCCAATCGCCCGATATCGTCATGTCCGAATTGCATCCGGTGCAGCGCGGCGTAATACGCGTCCGCTGCGAGCAGTTCGGCATGTGAACCCTCCTCCACGATACGACCGCTGCGCATGACGTAAATCCGGTCGGCGCTCTGGATGGTGGACAGCCGGTGGGCGATCACCAGCGTCGTACGATTTCGCATCAAGACTTCCAATGCCTGCTGGACATGGCGTTCGGACTCGGCGTCGAGCGCCGAGGTCGCCTCGTCCAGAATCAGGATGGGCGCATTCTTGAGCAACGCCCGAGCGATGGCAATGCGCTGGCGCTGGCCGCCGGACAGCACGATGCCTTGCTGACCGACCACGGTGTCGAAGCCCTCCGGCAGCTCTTCGATGAACGCCAGAGCATGAGCCGCCCTTGCCGCCTCCCGAATCTCGTCTAGGGTCACCGTATCCGGACTGCCGTAGGCGATGTTCTTGGCCACCGTATCGTTAAACAAGGTTACTTCCTGCCCCACATAAGCGATGTGTCTTCTCAGGTTCCTCAGGGTGAAATCCTTAATGTCGTGCCCATCGATGCGGATATCTCCGGCACTCGGCTCGTACAACCTGGGCAAAAGCCGGATCAGTGAGGTCTTGCCACTCCCGGACTGGCCGACCAAGGCAATCGTCTTACCGGCAGGAACGGTAATATTGACGCCGTCGAGCGCCCTTTCCTGCCGCTCGCCGTAGGCCAGAGTCACATTTCGATACTCGATGCGGCCCTTGACGGCATCCAGCTCGAGCGTCCCACGATCCTGCTCCCGCCGCAGATCCAGCATCTCGAAGATGCTGTCTCCCGCTGCGACGCCCCGCTGCATGGTGCCGATCACCTTGGTCAGGCGCTTGATGGGCGTCAGCATCATGGCCATAGCGGCGATAAAAGCGATGAGGCTGCCCGGCGTGATGGTCTGCCGCACAGATTCCAGCGACACCACGTAAAGGATCGCGGCGAAGCCGCCTATGTAAATGAACTGGATCACCGAAGTGCTTGTCGCATCGGTGGCGATCAGCTTCATCTGCCGCTTCTGGTTGCGCTCGTTTTCCTTGAAGAACTTGGCGGTTTCATAATCTTTGCCGTTGAATACCTTGACGATGCGTTGAGCGTCAATCACTTCCTGGGCAACATGGCTGACGTTGCCCATGGACTCCTGAATGCGCGTGCTGATCTTGCGGAAGCGCTTGGTCAGTTTGCGGACGGCGATGCCAAGAATAGGTCCTACCACCATGAAGATCAGCGAGAGCTGGACGTTTTCATAGACCATCAAAGCCGTCAAACCGACGATGCTCAGACCGTCCTTGATCACCGTGACGACACCATCGGTCAAGGCTCTCGCCACCTGCTCGGTGTTGTACAGCAGTTTGGCCAGAAGCTGGCCGGAAGAGGAATTGTCGTAAAAGCTACACGGCAGATTCAGCAGTTGGTCGAACAGGTCGCGGCGCAGGTCGGCGACCACCCTACGACCGACCCAACCGGAGCAATAATCGCCGCCGAAACCGGCAACGCCGCGCGCAAACGACAAGCCCACGAGCACATAAGGCGCCATGCGGAGAAATTCCGGATCGTTCTTGATGAAGCTGCCGTCGATCAGGGGCTGGATCAGCTTGGCGAAAACCGGGCCCAGCGCGGCATAGACGATCATGGCAAGAACGGAAACCATGAACATCTTCCAGTAGGGAAGTCCATAGCGCAGAAGGCGGCGATAGATGACGAAGCCGTCGGTAAGGCGCTGCTTTTCGGTATTGGGTTTGCTCATGCGTAGGTTCTTTGCTGCGACTGCTTTGTTGAAAACCAGGATTACCCGGAGCCGCCCACCGGGGCGAGCGTGAATTATACCGGCCTGCCGCGCTGGTGCCTTCAGGTTTTTCGCCTGATCGGGCACGGCAGGGACACGAATGCCGCCCGGGTGCTACCGCGTGACTTGTTGGCGTTCGTCCGGCCTGGCCGGATACCCGAAGTGATTGCTTATTGTTCCCGCGGGAGAGTTTCCGCACGATGGCGACCTGGAGCCGATCCACCCGGATTCTGGATGGATTCGCGTCAGCCTGGTGTGTAGAGACGGAAAAATCGAATATCCTTAGGCAATCAAATCGCGATGAGCTGTACAGGCCTGACGGCCTTTCCAAGCAGACCGGCAGCCCCTATTCGCGCGACCACAAGCCACAAGCCCTACCAACGCACCGCATTATCAGGAATAGAGAGTTAAGCCGAATGAAACGAGGCACATTGTTTGTGGTGTCGGCGCCCTCGGGCGCTGGCAAGACCAGTTTGGTCAGAGAGTTGCGGGCGCGGGTCGCGGGTTTCACCGTTTCGGTGTCCCATACCACCAGGGCGCAGCGTCCCGGCGAACAGCACGGGCAGGATTATTTTTTCATAGAACGGGCCGAATTCGAGCGCATGGTCGCGGACAGCGCATTCCTTGAGTACGCTCGGGTATTTGACAATTACTACGGCACCGCGCGGGAAACGGTGGCGACCGCGCTGGCCGAAGGCAAGGATGTGATGCTGGAAATCGACTGGCAGGGCGCGCGCCAAATCAAGGCGCAGATTCCCGCTTGTCTGTCCATTTTCGTACTTCCACCTTCGCGCCAAACCCTGGCGCAGCGCTTGCACGGACGCGGCCAGGATGACTCGGAAACCATCGCCCGCAGGATGCGCGACGCCATATCGGAGATGTCGCATTACGCCGAATACGACTACCTGATCGTCAACGATGATTTCGAGACGGCGCTGGAAGAGATGTGCAGCATCGTCATCGCCAGTCGCCTTAAAACTGAGCGACAAGCCGAGACGTTGGGTAGGTTGATCCACAGCTTGCTGGAATGAGCAAGGGAGCCTCAGTGTAGCGCCAGCGGAATGGAAGGCACCGAATCGCTGATCTCATCAATCCCGTTTCACTCCGCGTGACTTCCCACGAGCGCCCTTGCCACACGCCTCATCCTTAACTGGATTTGCGCGCCACCCAATCCGGCAGCCACATCTGCCCCAGCGACGTAAATATCATCACGGTGGAGGCCAAACTGTAGCCAATGCCGCCGATCATCGTTAGCCAGGCAAACCCTGGCCAGAATTTGGTCAGCCACCAGGACAAAATATCGAGGATCAGAAAGGCAAATGGCGTCGCGATCAAGATCAACTGCCAACGGGCAGGAAATTCCGCCAGCGCAAAAATCCAGCCGACAAACAGGAAGATGAAGGCAATTCCGAAAAGATGAATGTGCGATACCCGCGTCAGGAAGCCAATACTTGCGCCCTGGTCCACCTCAGCCACTTTCTGCACGATTTCGCGCTTGTGGAAATCGGGTAGGGCCGACTCACCACTGTGACAGGAGACGCAATACTGTTGTATCAACGGCTCGATCTTGGACCGCCACTGCAGGGCAGGTGCACCATCGCGCGCCCATTGGATGAGCTCAAAACGGACATCGTCCGGCGCCATGGCTTTCATCTGGCCGTTGAGCATGGACTCCAGCTTGGAACCGGACCGATTCCCATAGTAGCTGTAAACAATGTCGTTGATGGATAGACCCGGCTTGCCATCGGCCATGCCGTGCGTAAGCATGATTTGCGCTCCCGCCATCAGCAAACCCACACCGATCACCATCAGGAACCCTGTAAACAAAACCTTGTACTTCATGGGAAGTCGGGCGAGGGTCGTTACTTGTATCATGTCAGTAAACCTCTTCAAAAAATTTGAGCGCGCAGACGGACATCCGGTCAAACCCAATCCGAATCGTCGCCATCGTCCGCAAGATCATCATCGTCCAGAAAACTAGAATCGGCATTGCCGGCCAGGAAGCCATTGCCGTTATCCTGTGATTGCCAGGCATCGCCCTGGCCTGAGTCGTAATAGTTATTGATGACGGTTTGCTCCGACACCTGTTCCCCGGTCGGTTCGGTCCAAGAGGACAGGGGTCGGTGATGACCGAGAAGGTTTTCGATACCCTGGAACAGAAAGGAACCGGCGACCACGCCGGCCGCTGTCGTGGCCACGTTACCTAGAAAGCTCGAGGCTCCGCCGCCCGCTGCAGCGGCATGCGGCACGGTAGCGCGGGGAAGCTGATATTCGCCGGCGCCCGGAACACCCGCCGGATTCTGCGAATTGCTCGAGTGGCTTGCCCAGGGGTTGTTCCCCTCGAGAAAGCCGCCCTTGCCCGCGGACTGTCCAGCTGGGAGCTGGCTTTGCAGTTGTGCGATTTGCGCCTTGGCACCGTTCAATGCCTGCTCCACCAACATCGCGCGCTGCACGAGCAGATAGGCGGCATCCGGCTGTTCGGCCACAGCCTCGCGAATCAGGGCGTCGGCCTCAGGGTTCTTTTCGCTGATGCGCGCTTCGGTGAGTTGATTGAGAAAACGAGCCAATTGTTCGCGTTCCTGTGGATTCATCTTTAACCTTGCAATTGCTAGACGGTTGTTAAACAACTAATCCTGTTTGGGCAAACTACCCGACGTGCGTCTTGGGCAGGCATTTCGAGCATCCACCATCATTTCCCACAAACAAGTCTCCCGCCCCCCGCAAACAAGCGATAGGCCGGATTGTCGGTTTGCTCGCGGTAGGCAAATCCCAGGGCGTCGAGAAACTCCCTGAATGCACGCCTTTCCGCCTTGGGCACCTGGATGCCCATCAACACCCTTCCGAACGCCGCACCGTGGTTGCGGTAATGGAAAAGGCTGATGTTCCAGCGGCCGCCCATGGTCGACAGGAATTTCAACAGTGCGCCCGGCCGTTCGGGAAATTCAAAACTATACACGATTTCGTCGAGCAGGCTCGGCGGATGGCCGCCCACCATGTAGCGGATGTGCTCCACCGCCAGTTCGTTGCCGGTCATGTCGGTGACGGCAAAGCCTTCGGCCTTGAGTTGCTTGATGAGTGAGGCGCTATCTTGCCCGCCGTCGGCGATTTGCACGCCGACGAACACATGGGCACAGGCGGGGTCGAAGAAGCGGTAGTTGAACTCGGTGATGCTGCGCCTGCCCAAGGAGCGACAGAAGTTCAGGAAACTGCCCGGTCTTTCCGGGATCGTCACCGCCAACAGCAGCTCCCGCTCTTCGCCGACTTCCGCGCGCTCCGCCACGTGACGGAGACGGTCGAAATTGATGTTGGCTCCGCTCTCGATGGCAATGAGGCACTGCTCCTCAAAGTTGTTGAGAACGGCATATTTTTTCAGGCCGGCAATGGCGAGCGCGCCGGCCGGTTCGGCGATCGAGCGGGTGTCGTCGAAAATGTCCTTGATCGCGGCGCAGATCTCGTCCGTACCGACCGTGATCACTTCGTCCACATATTGTTGGGCGATATGGAACGGCTCCTTGCCGACCTGTTTGACGGCGGCGCCGTCGGCGAATAGGCCGACTTGTTTCAACGCGACCCTGCGCCTGGCCATCAGCGCCTTGTTCAGACAATCCGCATCGTCCGGTTCGACGCCAATGATCTTGACCTCGGGGCGCACGAACTTGACATAGGTCGCGATTCCGGCAATCAGGCCGCCGCCGCCCACCGGAACGAAGATCGAGTGGATATCGCCCATTTGCTGGCGCAGTATCTCCATGGCGATCGTGCCCTGGCCGGCAATCACTTCCGGGTCGTCGTAGGGATGGATGAATGTCAGCTTCTGCTCGCGCGCCAGGGTCAAGGCATGCTCGCAGGCTTCATCGTAGGAATCGCCGTGGAGCACGGTTTCGCCGCCCAGACTCTGCACGGCGAGCACCTTGATCGCCGGGGTGGTGCAGGGCATGACGATCAGTGCGCGGATGCCGAACTGGCGTGCGGACAGTGCAACGCCCTGGGCGTGGTTGCCGGCCGAGGCGGCAATGACGCCAGCCTGGCGTACCGCCTCGCTGAGCGAGGCGATCTTGTTGTAAGCGCCGCGGAGCTTGAAGGAAAACACCGGCTGCAAATCCTCGCGCTTGACATAAACCGCATTGTTCAGGCGCTTGGACAGGCTGGGCGCGAAATCCAACGGCGTTTCCACCGCCACGTCGTAGACGCGGGCGCGCAGGATTCGCTCGACATATTTGTGAATCATTCAATGTCTCAGGTGATAGCGCGAAGCTGAGCCGAAGGCCGGTTCGCGCGCGCTGAAGGGCATGACAGACTCGGCGATCCCAGAGTATGATCCCATTATCTCAACCGTATGATGGAGCGCCAAAATGACGCAAGACGAACTGAAAAAGAAAGTCGCCGAAGCCGCCTTGAACTATGCAAAAGGCGTTTCGATCGTAGGCATAGGTACGGGTTCGACCGTTAACCATTTTATTGATTTGCTGGCCGATCTCAAAGCCGACATCGAAGCTGCGGTTTCCAGCTCTGAGATGAGCACGGCCCGACTGAAGAAAATCGGCATCCCGGTCATCGATCTGAACGCGGCGGGCGGGTTGGATGTGTATATCGACGGCGCGGACGAGGTCAACGCCCATCTGCAGATGATCAAGGGCGGCGGCGGTGCGCTGACGCGGGAAAAAATCATCGCCGGCGCCAGCCGCAAATTCGTCTGCATCGTCGACGAGACCAAGTACGTGGACGTGCTGGGGCGATTCCCCCTGCCGGTCGAAGTCATCCCGATGGCTCGCAGCTTCGTCGCCCGGGAAATGGTGAAATTGGGCGGTCAGCCACAATGGCGCGAAGGTTACGTCACCGACAACGGATGCCAGATTCTCGACGTCTACAATCTTGAAATTCTCAATCCGCCCCAGCTGGAGGGTGAGATCAACAACATCCCCGGCGTCGTCACCGTCGGCATCTTTGCCTTGAGACCGGCCGATGTGGTTTTGCTGGGCTCGGAGGAAGGAATCAGGACGTTGAAATGAAAGGGCAGATCACTGCCCACTATCCCGTTTCCAGCACCACCTTGCCGGTCATGTGCCCCGCCTCAATCAGGTCATGCGCGGCAGCGGCTTCCTTCAACGGCAGGATCCGGCCGACGTGAATCTGCAGCCTGCCATCGTCGATCCAGTGGCCGCACTTATTCAGGATGTCCACCTGATGATCCCTGGCCTCATGGAGATCGCGGAGCATGGGCGTGAGCATCAACTCGAAACCGATGCGCAGGTTGCGCATTCTCGCCTCCTTGAGCGAGGCATCCCCGATATCGAGCAAGGTGACGATGTCGCCGAAGTGCGCCGTGCATTCGATGCTGCGCTTGAACACCTCGGGCCCCACGGTGTCCAGCACGACATTGGCGCCTTTGCCCACCGTCAGATCATTGACGACCTGTACGAAATCATCGCTCCGATAGTCGATTGTGTCATCCGCGCCCCATCGTCTTGCCAGTGCCGCCTTTTCCTGCGAGCCCACCGTAGTCAAGACCTGCGCCCCCCTGAGTTTGGCCAACTGAATCGCCACATGGCCAACGCCGCCGGCCCCAGCGTGGATCAGTACCGTTTGCCCGGCCTGAAGGCGCGCCCGATCGTATAAGGCGCCCCAGGCCGTGATCAGCACCAATGGGGCTGCCGCAGCCGCCTCGAAGCTCAGCGACTTCGGCATGGGTGCGACCCAGCGCTCATCCAGCACGGTGTATTCGGCGTAGTTGCCCTGGTCGGCACCCAAGCCGCCGTGGCAAAACCAAACCTTTTCGCCGGTCTTGAACCGTGTCACGGCTGCGCCGACTTCGACGACGATACCTGCGCCATCGCAGCCCAGCACGGCCGGCAGCGCGTTTTCGTAGAACAGGCCGCGCTGGCGCAGCTTGGTATCGATCGGATTGACGCCGGCCGCCTTCAATTGCACCTTGATCTGGCTCGGCGTGGTGACGTGCGGTTCGGCGATGTCGTCCGCTTGCAATACGTCCGGCGCTCCCGGCCGGGTCATGAGTATGGCTTTCATTGGGTTCCTCCGAATGGTCGAGTTGTGAGCACTGGGGTTCGAACGACCCGATGGCCGCACTACTTGCCGCTTAGAAAACGATCCAGTAGCCCCGGCCTGCGGACGCCGATGAAGCGCTGCCACCAATAGGAACGGCCGAGGCTGGAGACTGTGACGCGCCCGGTCCGGCTGCTGGGGGCGTGAACGAAAGAATCGTTGCCGACATAAATCCCGACATGGGAAAACGGTTTGCCGCTAGTATTGAAGAAGATCAAGTCACCGGGACGGCGCTCCTGCTTGTCCACAGGCGGCAATGACGCGGCCATTTCGCGGGTGGTGCGCGGCAGGGAGACGCCGTGTTTTTCGTAGACATGCTTGACGAAGCCGCTGCAATCGAAACCTTCCGCAGGCGATGCCTTACCGTAACGGTAAGGGGTGCCCTGTAAGCTGAGGGCGTAATTGACGAGCTTGGTGTTGTCGGCGCCGCCAATGGGGGTTTTCTCGGGCATTCCGGCGCAGCCGGCCATCAGCAGCATGGCCGCCAGCAGAACGAGCCACGCAGAGCCGTTCAGCGAGACCGCGTCCATCGAGCGAAGCAAGCCGGCCGGACAACCCGACAGGAAAGCCGGTTTGCACGTGCAGGGCCCGCGGGGTGTGGCATAGGGATATGCCGCACGGCACATGCGAAACACCTCCGATTTAACATAGCGACTCCCGATCAGGGCTTAGGATAATCCCTCACGTTCCTTGAATGATAATCGAGCGGGGCTTCGGCGTCAGCCGTCCATTGACTTGCATATCCCTCGTAGTCGTAGCTTTTCATCAGCCGCAGACCGTCCCGTCCGTCCCATGCGTAAATCGCCGGCAGATTATAGCCGTTGAAGCGGTTGGCCTTGATCAAGCTGTAAGCCCCCACATTTTGGAACGCCACCCGATCGCCCAGGACCAGGGGCCGCTCGAAGCGGTATTCGCCGAACACGTCGCCGGCGAGGCAGGTGCAACCCGCCAGGATCGCAACTTGGCCCTCACCCGGTTCATCCCAGGCCGGTTCGGGGCGAATCTGGTATTCGAACGTTTCGGGATGATGATTGACCGCGGTGTCAAGGATGGCGACTAACTTGCCGTCGTTTTCAAACAAATCGATCACGCTGGCAACGAGATAACCCGCCTGGCCAACCAAAGCTTTGCCGGGCTCGAAATACACGTCCAAGTCCCAGCGTCGCCGCAAACCGCCGGCGACTTCGCATAAGCCCTGCAAGTCGGCTTCTGTTTCAAACAGGTAGCCGCCCCCCAGGTTGAGCCATTCCAATTCGGGGAGCCAATCCGCCAGGCTTTCCTCGATGCGCGCCACCGTCTTTTGCAACGGGTCGAAGGAGCGCGACGAAAACACGTTGTGAAAATGCAGGCCCCTCAGGCGGTTTCCCGGAAAATCGCCCTTCGCCAACACGCGCTCCAGCTCTTCCAGGGGGACGCCGAGCTTGGAGAACTCTCGGCAGGGATCGTAGCGGCGGTCATCGAGGAAGGAAAGCTTCGGATTGATGCGCAGTCCTGCGCTCGAGCCATTGCGAAGAAAAGGCAGGAACCGGCGGAACTGTCCCAACGAGTTGAAACCGATGAACCCGCACAGGGAGCCAATCTCGGACATTTCTTCCCGCCGCAGGCCCGGCGTGCTGATATGAAGCGAGCGGCCCCCGTCGCCGATCGTCGCGGCCAGCCGCGCCTCGAACAATGAGCTGACCGAAAAACCGTCGACCCACGGCTCCAGCAGCCCCAGCACCGACTCGAACGGAAACGATTTGATCGAGTAAAGGATCCTGCAGCCGCTGGCCGTCCTTGCGCGGTGCAGCAACCTCGCCGTTTCCAGGATGCGGCTTTCGTCGTAAACAAAGGCGGGGGTGGCTGGCGGCAGTTCCTGAATGGGCGGCATGACGGCTGAAGGCGGATCAAAAGCGGATGCTCCGTGCTCCACACTATTTTACCCGAGCCCATGACCGGGATGAAAACCCGCTGCGGAGAAAACGCCAGCCATCTGCGACTTGCGTGGGTCGCACCCTATCGACAAACCCAATTCGGTGACCCACTGTATTTCACAGGGCGCCTCTCTTATGATGTCTACATCTTCGTAAGCGCCAAGAACCGCCAAAGAGGAGCCATGTTTCCGATCCGCGATGTCAACCCCACCATACGCAAGCCCGTAGCGACGGTTACGCTTATCGCTCTCAACGTCGCCGCCTGGGTGTTGGCACAAGGGGCCGGGAGCGCTATACCCCTCGCCAAATCGCTGTGCCTGTACGGCCTGATTCCGGGTGAGCTCCTCGGCCCAGCGCCCATAGGCACCGTCATCCCCCTGAACGAAAACCTAGTCTGCGCTCTGGAGGAAGGTTCAGTCGTCACCTTGTTGACTCACATGTTCCTGCATGGCGGCTGGTTTCATCTAATCACCAACATGTGGTTCCTGTGGATATTTGGCGATAACATCGAGGACGCAATGGGGCCGGCACGCTTTATCGCCTTCTACCTGTTATCCGGACTGGCCGCCGCGACCACGCAGATCATCACGGATCCCGGTGCCCTCATCCCGATGGTGGGCGCGTCCGGGGCTATCGGGGGCGTGCTCGGTGCTTATGCCCGCCTATATCCGCATGCCCGGATCGTCACGGTGATCTTCCTGGGCTTTTATGTGACCACCATAACCTTGCCCGCCATCGCCATGCTGGGGTATTGGTTCTTCATCCAGCTGGCCGGCGCGATGCCAGGCCTGCAAGGTGCGGGCGGGGTGGCGTTCTGGGCGCATATCGGGGGGTTCTTGGCCGGGCTCGTCTTAATCGGCCCGATGCATCGGCGGGACTACTACGCCGAACATCTGTCCCAAATACCGAAACCCATGCCGCAGGACCAGTAACTGCCAGCGCGGCAAGTTGCTAGGTTACACTCGTCAACCGCAATCAGTCCTTGCTGAGGGGTTGGGACGGGCTGAGGAAAGCCAGTTTGGTCCGCTCGAGCGAGGTCGCTTTCTCCGGAAGTTCCGGCGGAACGGGATGGGCCGTTTTCTGGTATCGCGTCAGAATCCGCTTCACATAGTTTCGGGTTTCCTCGTAAGGCGGCACGCCCTGGTAGCGCTCAACGGCACCCTCGCCGGCATTGTAGGCCGCTACCACCCATTCGACGTTGCCGGAGAAGTGGCGCATCAGCCAGTGCAGATAGGCCGTGCCGCCTTTGATGTTCTCGACTGGATTCCAAACGTCCTTGACGCGGAAGCGTTCGGCCGTGGCCGGAATCAGCTGCATCAGGCCTTGGGCGTTCTTGTTTGAGAGCGCGCCCGGATTGAATGCCGATTCGGCCTGGATGACGGCCATCACCAATTGGGGATCGATGGCATAACGGGGTGCGATCTGATTGACCCAAGCTTCCACGATCTTGCGGTTGGGGCTCTGAATTTCGCGAATCTCCGGTGGCGGGGGTTGACAGGCTGCATCGGTGACGGTCGAGATGTCCCCCAGGCGGGCGGCCATGCGTTTGGCGAAGGTGTCGCCGCCGTCGGCGGCGCGCCGGAACCAGTACATCGCAATCCCCATATCGCGGGGCAGTCCACGGCCGTTGAAGTACATCCAGCCGAGGTTGTAGGCCGATTGTTCATCGCCCATCAGGGCCGCCTTACAGTAAAGCTTGTAGGCCTCAGCATAATCCTGCTTGACGCCCCGACCATGTTCGTAAACCACTGCCATATTGCGGATGCCTTGCGGTTCCGGGTCGATTTGGATCGCGCCAAGCTGCGCAGCGGGAAGCATAAACAAACCCGCGAGTAAGCGATTTTGCCAGCCCATGCCTTCGTTTCTCGCCGAGGGTGATTCTTTTTCGTTCAAAAGCACGGGCTATGCCAAGACGGATTTTTGTGATCGAGATCAGTCGCTTGCCGGTTTTAAAGAAGGGGATGCACGGAAAATCGTAAGATTTGCTGACACCTCACCTATCCCCCACCCAGTTCCCGCCAACGAAAGCAATCCACGGTATGGTCATTCACCATGCCCACGGCCTGCATCAGCGCATAGCAAATCTTCGTACCGACGAATTTGAACCCGCGTCGCTTCAGGTCTTTGCTGAGCGCATCCGATTCGGGCGTGCGGGTGGGGGCTTCCCGGATGTCGCGCCAGGCGTTCTGGCGGGGCTCGCCATCCACGAAACGCCACAGGTAGGCGTCGAAACTGCCGTTTTGTTCCTGTACGGCCAGAAACGCACGGGCGTTGCGGACGGCCGCCTCGATCTTGAGCCGGTTTCTGACGATGCCGGGATCATCCAGCAGCGCCCGCACTCGCCCGTCATCGTAACGGGCGACGAGTTCGGGGTCAAAGCGATCGAATACCGCCCGATAATGTTCCCGCTTGCGGAGTATGGTCAGCCAGCTCAGGCCCGCCTGGGCTCCTTCCAGAATCAGGAATTCAAACAACATCCGGTCGTCGTGCACCGGCGTTCCCCACTCATGGTCGTGGTAATTCCGCTCTTCCGGCGTCTTCCCCGCCCAGGCGCAGCGCGTGCGCAGATCAATCATTCCAGAGCCGCCACACCGGAACGAGATCCGGAGGCAGAGGAGGCAACCGCCCCAGCTTGAGCCAGCTGTGTTCCGGGCTGTGGAAGTCGGAGCCCAGCGAGGCAAGCAACCCGAAGTGCCGGGCATTCTGGGCCGCGGTCTGAATCTCGTTGGCGTTGCCGGTTCCGGAAATCACCTCCAGCGCGGCGCCGCCGGTTTCCTTGAACTCGACAAGCAGCCGGCGCATCCAGCTACCAGTGAGCTTGTAGCGTTGTGGATGGGCGAGGACGGCGATACCGCCCGCCCGCCGAATCCAGCCAACGGCATCGCCCAGCTCAGCCCACTGGGTCGGGACATAGCCGGGCTTGCCCTGGGAGAGATAACGGTCGAACACTTCCTTCACGCCGGGGGCCAAGCCCAACCGGACCAGGTAGCGAGCGAAATGGGTGCGGGTGATCATGCCGGTTCCCGCCATGGCCCGCGAGGACTCGAACGCATCTTCCACGCCATACTTGGCGAGGCGCCTGCCCATCTCCTGCGCCCGCGACAGGCGTATGGCCTGCAGGCGCTCAAGTCCCTCTTGCAAGGAGGCACATCGGATATCGACGTTCAAACCGACGATATGCACCGACTTGCCCTGCCAGCTGACGGAAATTTCCACCCCCGGTATCAGCCGGATGTTCCCGCACTCCCTCGCGGCACCTTGCGCCTCACCGATGCCGACGGTGGAGTCGTGGTCGGTCAACGCGATGTGGGTCACGCCGGCCGAAGCAGCCTGCCGGACCAGCTCCGCCGGCGCGTAGGCCCCATCGGAGGCGGTGGAGTGGGTATGTAGATCGTAGACGACTGGCATTATTCGGATGCGTTCGACTGTTTGCGGGTCCGGCGCGAGGGCGATCAGCCTTGCGGTCGCCATGAACCCGGAAGGCTAGTGACGCTCGCCATAAAGGCGGGCGTACAAACCTCCTTTAGTGAGGAGCATGTCGTGATCGCCTTGCTCGCAGATGCGACCGTCCTCGAACACAAACACCCGATCGGCGTGCCGGATGGCGCTGAGCCGGTGGGCGACGATGATCGTCGTCTTGTTTGCCAGGAACGCTGCTAATGCAAGGTGCAACCGCGCTTCGGTTTCGCTATCCAACGCCGAGGTAGCCTCGTCGAGGATAACCACGCTCGGATTGGACAGGATCATGCGGGCGATGGCGAGGCGCTGGCGCTGGCCGCCGGAAAGTCGCATGCCGAAGCGGCCGACGACAGTGTCCAAGCCCTGAGGAAAATCTTGCACGGTATCCTTGAGCTGGGCTATGGCCAAGGCCTGCCAGAGTTCTTCATCGCTGGCCTTACGACCCAGGGTGAGGTTGGCGCGTACTGTGTCGTTGAACATCGCCGGATGCTGCAAGACGGTGACAACGTGCTCGCGCACGACGTCCATGCCGGTTTCCGTCATCGGCACGCCATCGAAATAAATCATGCCGGCGGTGGGCGGATAGAGCCCGATCAGGTTTTGCACGAGGGTGGATTTGCCGCCCCCACTCGCGCCGATCAGCGCGATTTTTTCCCCGGGACGGATATCCATGGTGATCCCCTTCAGCACGTCGCGTCCGTTCGGATAGGAAAAGTACAGATCATCGATGAAGAGACCGACCGTTTGTTTGTCGGCGAAGGGATTGAACATGTGGGGATACTGCGGCTCTTGTTTCAGATCCAGCAGCTGGTTGATCCGCTCCAGAGCACCCCTGGCCCCGAACAAGGCGTATTGAATGCCGAGGATTTCCTGTACCGGGGACATCATGAACCACAAATAGCCGAACACGGCCATCATTTCGCCGATGGACAGGTCGGAATAAATCACCATGAACATCGCCAGCGCGCGAAACACGTCGAAGCCGAACAGGAAGACCAGGAAACTCAGGCGGCTGGCGGCATCGCTTTTCCAGGAAAAGGCGGCGGAATGGTTTTTCACGGCCCAAGCCGCTTCCAGGAGACGACCCATATAGTGCTTTTCCCGGTTGCTGGCGCGAATTTGATGGATCGCATCCAGGGTTTCCGTGAGCGCTTGCTGGAACGCTCCGATGGCTGCGTTCTCCCGTTTCTTCAGGTGTTTGACGCGCTTGCCGAGCACGCCGGTGAAATAAATCACCAGTGGGTTCAATAGCAAAATGAACAGGGCCAGTGGCCAGTGCATCCACAGCAGGATGGCGGCGGTGCCGACGATGGAAAGCGCGGCCACCAGCAGGCGCGAGACGGTGCTGCCGATGAAGGCGTCCAGGGTGTCCAGGTCGGTCACCAGATGGGTGACCACCTTGCCGCTTCCGAGGATTTCGTATTCGGCCATGGATATCCGTTCCAGGCGGTGGATCAGGCGACTGCGTATACGATACGTCACATCCTTTGAAACAAGGGCGAATTGACGCGTCTGCCAGACGTTCAGGAGAACGGCGCTTAGCCGCAGCAACAGGGTTAGCGCCAGTACGGCCAGTATGTAAAGGATCGGGCCATGCCACTGGGAAGGAAAGAACCTGTCGATGGTGTGGACGGTGAAGCCGGGCTTTTGCAACAAGACCTCGTCAACCAGCAGCGGCATGAGCAAAGGAATCGGCACACTGGTCAATACAGCGAGGATCGCGACGAAATGCGCCTTGATCAGCTTGCGTTTATGCTCTAAGGCGACGCCGCGGATGTAAGCCCAGTCAAAGCGCTGGCCCGATTCCGCCTGGGAGGCGTCCAGTATGTCGATCTCACGCGGTTTCATGATGCAAGCCGGAGTTCCTCGAAGAGCGGGAAGTAGGTGGGGCAAGGCTTTCCCGTCAAATTATTATCAGTATGACACTTTAACAAGCGGCGTGCGGGCTGAAAACCGCTATTGAAAGGCGTAAACTTTGACGCACTCCGCATTTTGAGGGGATATGCCGTTGCGGCGCCTTCCGAGAATGCGCGACCCGCAGCAGATACACCAAAACCGGCTTAGCCCGATCGTTCGGCGTCGGCGCAGACCCGCGAGCAAGTACCGATTTCGGCACGCCCTGGGCCTTCCTCAATCCGTTACTGAATTTATTTTTTACCTGAGCGATAATACCGCGCTTTTCCAAATGGTCGGCAAGGTACTCAAGTTAATGCAAAAGCAGCAGAGCTATACCCGGGAAGAGTTGCTCCAGTGCGGCCGGGGCGAGATGTTTGGTCCGGGAAACGCCCAGCTACCGCTTCCGCCCATGCTGATGTTCGACCGGATCACCCACATCGATTCCGATGGGGGCGCCTACACCAAGGGTTTGATCGTCGCCGAACTGGACCTTGATCCCGACCTATGGTTCTTTGCCTGCCATTTTCAGAACGATCCGGTCATGCCAGGCTGTCTCGGCCTCGACGCCATGTGGCAGATGATCGGGTTCTATCTGGGCTGGATGGGTGGGCCCGGCCGCGGACGTGCTCTGGGTGTCGGCGAAGTCAAATTCCGTGGCCAGGTTTTGCCGCGGAACAAATTGGTGACTTATCGTATCAACCTCAAGCGGGTCATCATGCGCAAACTCGTCATGGGCATCGCCGACGCCGAAATGGAATGCGACGGCAAGGTCATTTACGAAGCCACCGATCTTCGGGTCGGTTTGTTCACTTCCACAGACGATTTCTGAGGGAGTTTTTTGCTATGAGACGCGTAGTTGTAACAGGTATCGGCATTGTTTCCAGTATCGGCAATAACCGGCAGGAAGTGACGGAAGCCCTGCGCCAAGGCCGATCGGGTATCGATTTCAGCGAGGAATATCGAGAGCTGGGCTTTCGCAGCCATGTTTATGGCTCCATCAAGCTGAACGTCGATGATTTGATCGATCGCAAGGTTCGCCGCTTCATGGGTGACGGCGCGGCCTTCAATTACTTGGCCATGCAGGAGGCCATTCTTGATGCGGGCCTTCGGGAAAACGAGGTTTCCAATCCGCGTACCGGTTTGGTCATGGGCTCCGGCGGGCCTTCGACCGCCAACTTGTTGCTGGCTTGGGACAGTTTCCGCGAGAAGGGGGTGAAGAAGGTCGGGCCTTACATGGTCCCCCGCACCATGTCGAATACCAATTCCGCCTGTCTGGCGACGCCGTTTCGGATCAAGGGCGTCAATTACTCCATCAGTTCCGCCTGCGCCACCAGCGCCCATTGTATCGGTAACGGAGCAGAACAGATTCAGCTCGACAAGCAGGACATCGTCTTCGCCGGAGGTGGCGAAGAGGTCCACTGGACCATGACGGTGCTGTTCGACGCCATGGGCGCCCTGTCCTCGAAATACAACGACGCGCCGACCACCGCCTCCAGACCCTATGACGAGACCCGCGACGGTTTCGTGATTTCGGGCGGCGGCGGCGTTCTGGTGCTCGAAGAACTGGAGCACGCCCAGGCGCGTGGCGCGAAAATCTATGCCGAACTGGTCGGCTACGGAGCGACTTCCGACGGTTACGACATGGTGCAGCCTTCCGGAGAGGGTGCGGTCCGTTGCATGCGCCAGGCCATGTCCACCGTTGCCGATCCCATCGATTACATCAATGCCCACGGCACCAGCACGCCCATCGGCGACATCAAGGAATTGCAGGCGGTCAGGGAAGTATTCGGCGACAACATTCCGCCGATCGCCTCGACCAAATCGCTGTCCGGTCATGCTCTGGGCGCGGCCGGTGTGCACGAGGCGATTTATTCACTGCTGATGATGGAGGCCGGTTTCATCAGCGCCTCGGCCAATATCAGGCACCTCGACCCCGGCGCCGAAGGCGTGACCGTCGTCCGCGAGCGGATCGACCGTGCCACGCTGAACACGGTCATGTCGAACAGTTTTGGCTTCGGCGGCACCAATGCGACCCTGATCTTCCAGCGTTATGCCGGCTAAGGCGATCGAAATCCTAAGCGAAAAGCAGCGATTCGAATTCAACAAGCTGCAGAAGCGGTTGCGCCGTCTGACCGGTGAGGCGATCGCCGACTATCGGATGATCGAGGACGGCGACAAGGTCATGGTGTGCCTGTCCGGCGGCAAGGATTCCTATACCCTTCTCGACATTCTCCTGAGCCTAAAGCTCAATGCGCCGGTCCGTTTCGACATCGTCGCCGTCAACCTCGATCAGAAGCAGCCGGGCTTTCCCGAGCACGTCTTGCCGGGATACCTCAGCGAGCGTGACATATCCTTCCACATCATCGAGCAGGATACCTACAGCACGGTAAAACGCGTGGTGCCCGAAGGAAAAACCACCTGCGGGCTGTGTTCAAGGCTCAGGCGTGGGATCCTGTATCGCTATGCGCGGGAAAACGGCGTGACCAAGATCGCCCTGGGACATCACCGCGACGACATCCTGGAAACCTTTTTTCTCAATCTGTTCCACGGCGGAACGCTCAAAGCCATGTCGCCCAAACTGCTTAGCGACGACCGCCGTCACATCGTGATCCGCCCCTTGGCCTACTGCAAGGAAAAGGATATCGAGGCATACGCCCGAATCAAGGAATTCCCCATCATCCCCTGCAATCTCTGCGGGTCGCAGGAAAACCTCCAGCGCCAAGCCATGAAGGATATGTTGCGCGAATGGGACAGGCGTTATCCGGGACGCCTGGATTCGATCTTCACCTCCCTGCAAAACGTTGCACCTTCCCACTTGGCGGACGCCACGCTGTTCGATTTCGCCAAGCTTGAAACGCTGCGTAATACCGCCGCCCCTCAATCCGAGCCTTCCGCCGCGGGTTTGGAAATTCTGGCCCTGTAGAACCGGTTCGTCGAAGCACATAACCCCGCCGTGCGGCGAAACTCGTTAGGGCTTGAACTGAAAAGCCTAACGTGATTATTTTGGCGAAGCGATCTGTCGAGACCGCTTCACTCGCACCTAGGAGTTAACGCTCATGTGGAATTACTTCGCGCTGTTTATGGTCGCCGTGGTCGGAATCGTCGTTCTGGACGAAGATCCGACTAGCGTCTCGATTCAGGAATGGGTTTTGTTCGCCGTCATGATTTACGCCGCGATTTCCTTCTTCCGCAGCTACCGGGACTCAATTTCATCAGGTAAACGCCAGTGACTTCGCATCAGCGTTGGCAGCGTGGGCAATAGAAAGTGGCGCGCTGTCCCAACCGGATGCTGCGAATGGACGCGCCGCAATGTGCGCAAGGCAAGCCCTCCCGGCCGTAGACGGTGAGAGTTTGCTGGAAGTAGCCGGGCTTGCCCGCCTCGTTGACGAAGTCCCTGAGTGTGGTTCCACCTTGGGCGATGGCTTCGCCCAGCACCGTGCGGATCGTCTCCGCCAGCCGCTCGTAGCGTTCCCTGCCGATACGGCCCGCAGCGCGCCTGGGGTCGATGCCGGAACGGAACAAGGCCTCGTTGGCATAGATATTCCCGACGCCGACGACTAGGCGACTATCCATGACGAATGACTTGACCGGCGCTTTCCGGCCTTTCGCCGCATCGTGAAGATAGTCACCGGAAAAGGAGTCCTCGAAGGGTTCAGGCCCCAGATCCGCCAGTAGAGGATGTTCCTGGGGATCCCCCTCCGCCCACAGCAGGCAGCCGAACCTACGCGGATCGTGGAAGCGCAGGCAGAGACCGTTTTCGAACACAATGTCCAAATGGTCGTGCTGTCTCGGCGGCGCTTCGGGCGAGATCACGCGCAGGCTCCCGGACATGCCCAGGTGCATGATCGCGGTGCCGCAGTCCAAGCCTATCAGGAGATATTTCCCGCGCCGTCCCACGTTGCGGATCTGCCGGCGGAATAGCTTTGCCGGTAGATCGTCAGGGACAGGCCAGCGCAACCGAGGCTGGCGGACCACGAGCCGGGCGACGGTTTGGCCGAGGATATGAGGCGCGATGCCTCGCCGGGTGGTTTCGACTTCGGGCAGCTCAGGCATGAGAAGAAACCGCAGAAACCCGCAACACGCCAGCTAAGAACCGATGGCGTACTGGTGCCCTCTCGCGCCAGGGCTCAAGGTTGCGCATGGACACGCCTCGAAAACGCCCGATGTTTTGAGCGGTGCGCAAGCGGGCTTACTCGATCCCTTCTTCCGGTTCTTCCCCGGTTTCAGGTTCCGCCTCTTCCTGCTCTTGATCGACCGCGGGTGCATCCTTTCCTTCCGGCTGTTTATCCGGGGGACCGGATTCCACCTGTTTCAAGCCGAGCAGTTGTTTGGCGGATTCGCCCGCCAGCAGGTACTGCAAGCCCCAATCCGTCCGGGCGAGCAGGAGATCGGGTTCGCGCTGTACGATCACGAATTCGATCGGGGCCTGATTGGGGAAGCCGATCCGGATGATATCGCCCTGGGGCGCCTGATCGATCCGCTTGACCTCAATGGCTCGGGCGGACTGCCAGGCGTTGAGGAGATCGGTCATGCGAGCGGGGACATCGCTGGGCGGCTCGAGAATCCACTTGCCGTCCTGGCCCAGCGTGGCTTTCAGGCCGGGCAGAAAAATCTCGTTCGGCTTGACGTCCTCCGGCAGCAGTTTCTTGTCCACATAATCGGTCGCGGAAGCGGAAAGATGGTGGGAGAAATCGTCGTTGACCAGATGCAGGGTATCACCCATCTGGACGTAGCGGCGCATGCCGATGGGGTCCGAGCCGCCGAAAATCAGCTTGACCGAACCCAGCGTCAAGACGGACTTCGGCTTGTCGAGCTCGAATTTGGCCAGCTCTTCCGGCTTGAGCGGATACCGGGCAAGGCTTTCGGCCTTGGCGATATCCAACAATTGCCGTATCCGAATCTCGTTCGCCGGCGCGGCGAAGGGCGATTTCAACCACCAGTGGCCTTCGCGCCGCTCGAAGACGATCGTGTCCTTGTTTTGTAGCGTGAGCTGATTAACGGCGCCGTCGTCAATTTCAGCGAGCCGCGTAATCTTCGGCTCTTGCTTCCCGGGCTCGAAGAAAGCCAGGGCGGCGAGTCCTGCGACCACCGCCAGCAGGATCAGATTCAACAGCAGCCTCTTTTGCATCAGCGTCTCCGGCGTTTGAACCAAATTAAAGCGCCAGCTCCGATCAGAACGATGGGTAGCAGGAACAGGAAGCCCAGGGCGATGGCTCCGGAAGCTGTGGGCGAAAGATTCAGCGCACGATCCCGGGCGGTTTTGGCGGGGACATTGATGAATTGTTCGTTCTGGCTGAGCCAGTGGATGATGTTCAGTCCTAGATTCAGGTTGCCGCCGTTGCCCAGATAGGCGTTGGAGAGAAAATCGCCATCGCCGATGACGACCATGCGCTGCTCGGCGGGCTTGGCTTCTTCGGTTTTCTTGTCCCCTTCGACCTTTGCTTCGGGCTTGTTTTCGGGCGCGAATTTCCGCTCGCGGGTCAGAGCGAAACCGATTGTCAGTGGGCCTTCGTGCTCGCCCTTGTCGGCGTCAAATTGGATCTTGCCCTCGATCGCGCCCGTTTCGGTCCAGGAACGCGCCAGCGTGCGCAGGACGGGCGTACGCTCGAACGCGCTCTCTCCCTCCTTTTCCAGCGCCGCCGACACCGGAAACAGCGTCATGGATTGAAACCCCATGGTTATCGCGTGCGGTGGATACTCCGCGACCAGGGCGAAAGTCGGATCGTCGATGCCGAACAGCCGGGTGGAGGCGTCGACCACGACGCCGGGCAGGAACTTCAGGCCCAGCTGTTGCAGCAGCGGCGCGAGCCCGTGCAGGTCGCCCGGGTCGGCCAGCCACAGCAAGTTGCCGCCTTTATTGACGAACTCCCGAACCAGGTCGATCTCCCCGGGCAACAGGTTGACATGGGGGCCGGCCAGCACGAGGACATCGGTGTTGTCGGGGATGCTTGGCGTCACCGCGAGATTGACCATCGAAATATTGATGCCCTTGCGTGTCAGTTCGTCGCCGAATTGGCCGAGATCGTGATTCGCCTGGCCCTTGGGCGAGCGTTCGCCATGGCCTTCGAGGAACACCACATGCCGTTCACCGGCATGGGCGAGCCTCTGCAGCGCATTGGTGATCGCGGTTTCGGAAGCATCCTGAACCTCTTCGTTGCGGCCCTGATATTCGACGATCATTTCGCCGTCAACCGTAATGCCCAGCTCGCGAACCTTGTCCGGCTGAGTATCCGGGTTGACGAAGACAAGCCTCAGATCCCGCTTGTAGCGATTGTAGCGGTTGACCTGGTCGCTGATCCGATCGCGCAGGGGTTTTTCCTCGCGGGCATAAGCCGTGATCTTCACCGGCCCTTCGAGCAGGTCGAGCACCTTTCGGCTGGCTTCCGAGAGGGTCATGCGGCCACCCGCCGTCCAGTCGAACTGGGCGGTATAACGCGTGCTCAACCAAGCCAAAAGCCCCACGACGGCGAGAAACAGCAACGTGAAAACCAGGTTTTGGAGACGTATCTCGAGATGGGTTCTGGCGTTGATTTTCATTTTTGCAGACGGTCGTAATCCAGGCTATGGACGCTCAGGACGATGAAGGCGACGATGAACAGGGCGAAATAAGCCAGATCCTGAGTGCTGACCAGACCCTTGAGCAGATTCTCGTAATGGCGCAGCAGGGAAAGATACTCCAGCACTCCGCCCGCGTTGCCGCCGGCGTTTCCGGTCCAATCGATGATCCAGAGCAAGAGCAGGGCGCCGAATGTGCTGATGGCGGCCACCGTCGGCTGGCTGGCCAGGGCGGAGATGAACAGGCCCACCGCGGCGAATCCCGCCAGCAGTAGCACCAGGGCAAGGAAACAGGCCGCCAGCTTGCCGAAGTCCAGCCCGCCCCCGAGGAGCAGCGACAGCGGCATGAGCGCGATCAGGCCGACCATGATCAGCAAAAAGGCGAAAATGCCCAGGTATTTGCCCAAAATGATCTCGGTCATTGAGACCGGTGCCGAGAATAACAGGCTCAGCGTCCGATTACGGCGTTCCTCGCTGATCAGGCGCATGGTCAAAAGCGGCGTGACCAGGAGCAGGATAACGCCGGCGTTGCCGAACAGCGGCACGACGATGAGATCGGTGATGCCGGGAGCGTCCTCCATGCCGGCGATACGGGGCTGTACCGTCAGATAATAATCGAGCTGGGCGAGAAACATATAGGCCAGGATGATCTGGATGACGCCCAGGATCGACCAGGCCAGCGGCGAAAGAAACAGCGTGCGGAGCTCGCGCCCCGCGATCGTAAGAGCCATCATGCCGGCTACTCCTGTGCCTGTGGGCTGTGTTGGGTGATGTCGATGAAGATTTGTTCCATCGTGCGGCGTTCGGGCGTCAGCTCTAGCAAGCCCCAGCCGGAGGAGACGGTGGCTTCGGCAATGCGTTCCGCCGGATTCTTGTCCTTGTCGTGGAATATCCTGTAGCGATTGCCGCCCAACTCACCGATCGACTGCACGCCTTCGATGCCGTACAGCCTAACCAGCTCGGGCGGCTTGCGGGTCGACAGCACCAAGCTGGAGGCGCGCATCTGCTGCTCCAGCCCTTCGATGCTATCGTTCAGCACCAACTGCCCATGGTGAATGATCTGAACCTGGGTACAGGATTCCTGCACTTCCGGCAGGATATGGGTGGAAAGGATAATGCCGTGTTCCTTGCCGAGTTCCCGAATCAATTCCCGGATCTCGCGAATCTGGATCGGGTCGAGTCCAACCGTAGGCTCGTCGAGGATGATGACCGCCGGCGTGTGCAGGATGGCCTGGGCGATGCCCACGCGCTGCTGGTAGCCTTTCGAGAGATTGCCGATCAGGCGCGAACCAACCTCGCCCAGGCCGCACCGTTCCTTGGCGTTGGCCAAGGCTTTGGGCAACCGGTCGCGCGAAATCCGGTGTAGTCTGCCGCAATAGGTCAGGTACTCGTCCACGGTCAACTCGCGATAGACCGGCGGGATTTCCGGCAGATACCCCAGCTCTTGCTTGGCTTCCTTGGGGCTATCGAGGATGTCGATGCCGTTGACGAGTATCTGCCCGGAGGTCGGGGCGAGGTTGCCGCAAATCATCTGCATGGTCGTCGATTTGCCTGCACCGTTGGGCCCCAGGAAACCGAGAATTTCCCCTTTTTCCAGGCTGAAGCTGACGTTGTTGACGGCGCATTGGTCGCCGTAATAGCGGTAAAGTTGTTCGACTTGGATCAAGCTGCTCATGGCGCCGGTAAGATACAAAAAAAATCAAAAAAAACAAGACCTGACGGTGTTACTGCTCGTCCGCCGTTGCCCTCAGGAATGTATATCGGGGGACATGTAGCCGAGCGATTATCAACCGGAAGGGGAGCCGCGTCCAAAGATTTTGGCCGCAAGGCGCTTGTGCGCCAAGATCGCCGTACCGTGGCGGGCGAAAAAGATTGACCCGTCCATGGGTTTACTTTATAGAAGGCTGGGGCTGTCTTTCCCCGCCAGAGGACGTGTCGTCGTTATTTTCTGCCCGGAAGTGCGCTTAATTGATGGTGAGACGGAATGAGCTCGGCTTCTTAATCCGCCGCCGTCAGGCCGGACTCTTCGCGGTCGATCGCGGACCTTCATCCACGACAACAAGATGCGTTGCCGCCGGCGACGCTCAAAAAAGTGAGGATATTGTTATATGAAAATAGGTGTGCCCAAAGAGATACACACTGGAGAAAAGCGTGTGGCGACGACTCCGGAAGTCGCCGAAAAGCTCCAGAAACTGGGTTTTTCGGTCGCCGTAGAAAAAGGTGCCGGCGAAGCCGCCAACTTTTCCGACGAGACCTATCGCGAGGCGGGCGTCGAAATCATTGAAGATGCCGATTCTTTATGGGCGTCGTCCGACATCATCCTGAAGGTGAGAGCGCCGCAAATCCATCCCGAGCTCGCCGTCGACGAATTGGAGCGCCTGCGCGAGGGCGGCACGCTCATCAGTTTTATCTGGCCGGGGCAAAATCCCGAATTGATGGAACGCCTCGCCACCCGCAAGGCGACCGTGCTGGCGATGGACAGCGTGCCTCGCGTTTCAAGGGCCCAAAAACTGGATGCCCTGAGCTCGATGGCGAATATCGCCGGCTACCGGGCGGTCATCGAGGCGGCGCATCATTTCGGCCGGTTCTTCACCGGGCAGATCACCGCCGCGGGCAAGGTGCCGCCGGCCAAGGTGTTCGTCATCGGTGTGGGGGTTGCGGGTCTTGCCGCCATCGGCGCTGCGAACGGCCTGGGGGCGATCGTCAGGGCTTCCGACACCCGGCCCGAAGTGAAGGACCAGGTCAAGAGTATGGGCGCGGAGTTCGTGGACGTGGATTACCAGGAGGAAGGCACCGGCGTCGGCGGCTACGCCAAGGTGATGAGCGAAGGCTACCAAAAGGCGCAAAGGGAAATGTATGCGCGCCAGGCGATGGACGTGGACATTATCATCACCACTGCGTTGATCCCCGGAAAGCCCGCGCCCCGGCTGATCAGCGCCGGCATGGTGGAATCCATGAAGCCCGGCAGCGTGATCGTCGACCTTGCGGCCGAACAGGGCGGCAACTGCGAGCTGACGGTGCCGGGAGAAGTCGTCGTACGTCACGGCGTCACTATCATTGGCTATACCGATCTGCCCAGCCGCTTGGCGAAACAGTCGAGCACCCTCTACGCCACCAACCTGTTGCGCCTGCTGGAAGAGCTCTGTCCGACCAAGGATGGTGTCATCAACGTCAACATGGAAGATGAAGTCATTCGTGGCGCGACCGTCGTCAAGGATGGCAGCATCACCTGGCCGCCACCGCCGCCCCGCATTTCGGCCGCACCCCAGATGGCGACGGCAGCGCCACCCATGGCTCCGGCGCCGAAAAAGGAAGGTTACAAACTGCCCGCATGGCTCAAGTCTTCGGCTCTGCTAGTCCTAGCCGCCCTGGCTTTCTATGGTTTGGGCGTTTCCGCGCCACCCGCCTTCATGGCCCATTTCACCGTGTTCGTGCTGGCCTGTTTCGTGGGCTACATGGTGATCTGGAATGTCACCCCGGCCCTGCACACGCCGCTCATGAGCGTCACCAACGCGATCAGTAGCATCATCGCCATCGGCGCACTTATCCAGCTTTCCTCGCCCGGAACGGTGCTCACGGGATTGGCGGCCCTGGCCATCGTTTTGACTTCGGTCAACATGGTCGGCGGATTCTGGGTGACCCAGCGCATGTTGCGCATGTTCAGGAAATAACGTGGAGAAAATAACAATGTCGGAAGGATTAGTTACCGTTTCTTACATCGCCGCGACCATCCTCTTCATCAAGAGCCTGGGCGGTTTGTCCAACCCGGAAACCTCGCGGATGGGCAACCTATACGGCATCGTCGGCATGACCATCGCCATTCTGGCCACCGTGCTAGGGCCGAAGATTGTTGGCGGCCAAGCCATCGCCATCATCCTGGTCGCCATGGCGGTCGGTGGCAGTGTGGGCGTCTTCGCCGCCATCAAGGTGAAGATGACCGAGATGCCGGAACTGGTTGCATTGATGCACAGCTTGGTGGGTTTAGCAGCCGTATTAGTTGGCTTCGCCAACTACATCGACCCGACCAGCGGTCTTACCGGTGTTGAAAAAACCATTCATGAGTTGGAAATCTACATCGGCATCCTGATCGGCGCGGTTACTTTCTCTGGTTCCGTGATCGCCTTCGGCAAGCTGTCCGCCAAGATCAGCGGCAAGCCCCTGTTGTTGCCGGCACGTCATCTGATCAACCTGGCTGGACTGATCGGCGTGATCGTTCTAGGCAAGATGTTTCTCGATTCGGAAAGCATTGCCGCCGGCTTCGCGCCCCTGCTCATCATGACCGCCATCGCCCTCGGCTTTGGCATCCACATGGTCATGGCCATCGGTGGCGCCGACATGCCTGTCGTGGTGTCCATGCTCAACAGTTATTCGGGATGGGCGGCCTCGGCCACCGGCTTCATGCTGTCGAACGACCTGCTCATCGTCACCGGTGCCCTGGTCGGCTCCAGCGGCGCAATTCTGAGCTACATCATGTGCCGCGCCATGAACCGCAACTTCGTCTCCGTCATCGCCGGCGGTTTCGGCACCGAAGGCGGCGCGCCTGCGGCGCCCGGCGCGGAACCTGCCGGCGAAGTGACGCCGATCAGCGCGGAAGAAACGGCCGAACTGCTGCGTGAAGCGCAAAATATCATCATCGTCCCAGGCTACGGCATGGCGGTGGCGCAGGCCCAGCACACGGTATTCGAAATCACCAAGCTGCTCCGCGACAAGGGCGTGAACGTGCGCTTCGGCATCCACCCGGTGGCGGGCCGCATGCCCGGTCATATGAACGTGTTGCTGGCCGAAGCGCGGGTGCCTTACGACATCGTCCTCGAAATGGACGAAATCAACGAGGACTTCCCGGAAACCGACGTCGCCATGATCATCGGCGCCAACGACATCGTCAATCCGGCTGCCCAGGAAGATCCCACCAGCCCCATCGCCGGCATGCCGGTGCTCGAGGTCTGGAAAGCCAAAACCTCCATCGTCATGAAACGGAGCATGGCCTCAGGGTATGCGGGCGTCGACAATCCGCTCTTCTACAAGGAGAACAACCGGATGTTGTTCGGGGACGCGAAGAAGATGCTGGATGAGGTTTTAAAACACTTGCAGGGATAAGAGAATAAGTGGGGTGGGCGTTGTCCACCCCACATGGCTCAACAAGGCATCCCGAGAACGTCTGGGTCGCGGCACAAATTCGCCAGAAGCGAATTGGGCGCGGTTCAAAATACGAGCACTGGGATGGGCGTGCACTCCGGGAACGACGAGATTCTTCTTAGCTTAATGACATTGCCTTACGTCATAATACGCAACGCGTTACTTGGTCTTGCCGCCTTTCACCTCCACAGCGGTGGCTGACATGGTGTATTCCACGGTGACCTTGGCGCCTTTCTTCAGTTCACCCGTCACCTTGGTGTTGGCATCCCTGGCGATTTCCCATTTTTCCTTCCCTTTTTGCACTACGATCATGGCGTCGGTAACGTCCAGCACGGGACCGGTTACCTGATAGGTCTTTGCGCCAAATGCGGGGCCGACCAGGCAAATCGCAGCAAAAAATAAAACTGAGCGTTTCATAAAGGTATCCTCTCAAGGATCGCCGGAATGGCGGCGCATCGCTATGATATGAAGGTTATTGAACTGGGACAACCACCACACGTCCGTGGCGCGAGGTTATTCTTCGCGAATCGGGATCGGAACAGGTATCCCATCCCGCCCCACGCGTGTTATCCATCGCCCATTCCAAACCGCGTTTGAACGGGATGACGAAGGACTACTAGCCTATCATTGTGACTTGGCTGAAATTTTCACAGCAGCCGCTGCCAGGATTGCGCTGCACGCGGATTGCGGATGCGTAAAACACAGAGACTGGACTAACAGGATGAGCATACGATGAAAACGACTGCTCCAAGTGTATACCGGACCTATTTTCGCCAGAGAACGGCGAATCAATGGCATAAGGTCGAAGCCGAAGCCGGCGTCCCCGGGGCGATCAGACCGTTCCTCGCCGGCAACTGGAAAATGAATCTGATCCCCAGGTCGGGGGTCGCCCTTGCGGCAAGAATCTTTGACATCTGCAGAGGAGTAAAGGACGTCGACATTGGCCTTGCCCCTCCCTTCACGGGACTCTCTACGCTCGCCGATTATCTCAAACCGGATTTTCTCAGGACGGAATACGGACTCGGGAGGAACGTATTCCTGCTGGCGCAGGACACCTTTTTTGAATCCAAAGGCGCATATACCGGGGAAATCTCTCCGGAAATGTTAGCAGCGATCGGCGTTGACCGCGTCATCATCGGACATTCGGACCGCAGAACCAACCTTGGCAAATATTTTGGGTTTGGGCCCAGTGTCGCAAAGCGGCTATCAAGAAGTTTTCTTTCCCAAGAGCTGGAAAAGCTTAAGATGAAAGCTGGAGCGGATGCGCAAATTCTGGCGGCGCTTGAACATCTGACATCCGAAGAGAACCAAAACATTCTGACTGGATTGGCCAGATTTTTGGAAGAGGAGCTAATCGAACGGGTCGGAGAAAGCGACGAGGCCATACAGCACAAGGTTCAGGCAGCCTTGGCACAGGGGCTTCAGGTGATCCTGTGCGTCGGCGAGAACAGGGATGCCAGGGAATCACATGAAACCTTCCATCTCCTGGACCGGCAATTGAGGATGGCGTTTGAGGTCGTTTCGCCGAGAACTGCGGGCGAGGTAGTCATCGCTTACGAACCGGTATGGGCTGTGGGAGAGGGTGCAAAAGCAGCCACGCTAGAACAGATCAGCGAGGTGCACGACTTCATTCGGAACTTGATAATGGACTTGTACGGCGAGCAGATTGCTTCGTCCATCAGGATTCTGTACGGCGGCAATGTGAAACCCGAAAATATCGCCGAGATCAT
>DATIXD010000017.1:0-22786 GCA_035518875.1 Methylococcaceae bacterium
TCCCTGAGCTTTAATGATCGACCGCATTCGTCGTGCGGCTTTCCGAACTTGGCAAAGCTGATTGCGATCCCGGCGGGTATGGCGCCTCGGCTTTGGCTATAATCTTCATCGCCTTGGCGGCGACGGCGAATAGGCCACCCGTGCTCGCCGATCGCACTCCGGAATCACGCCGGATCCAAGCTGCTCAGGACTGCTTTTCTTTGTCTTTCTGCACGTTATTGGTGATCTTGTTGGTGATGTCGTTCGAATTCTCCGCCAAATCGTTATGCACGCAACAGGGCCGTTCGGCCTCATCCCAAAGGATCACCGGCAATCTTCCATTGTTGTCAACATGCCGCGCTTTGGTGTTCGAGGCCGCTGCTGGCGGCTCGATGCGCTGATTTCCGGTTCTTGATTGATGCGGCATGGATGATTCCATCCTTATATATTGAATCGCGGCTGACCCATTGCCTATCAAACAATTAGCGTGCCACTAATGTAAGGTATTGATGTATATTAAAATAATTGAGTTTACGGTCTTCCTCCGGCAGCCTGAAACTGCTTCATATCCTTGACAAAAAACGCGTCTGACACGTCTAAGTAATTGAAATAATAATTAATATTACGCCCGGCTCGGTATGTAACAAAAGTTTGACAATAGACAAAGGCCGGTCTATGCGTCCATGCAAAGACAAGGGTAGCGAATAAAAAGGCCGAACCCCGTTTGGGGATTCGGCCTGAACGTAGACTGCCTTGGGGGCTTCGGCGCGATGGTTCCCTGCCGATTCAGGCAGCGTTGATATGGTATTTTTCCATCAAACGATAGAGCGTCATGCGGGACACCCGAAGTTCGCGCGCGGCCCGGGAAACATTGTTCTCGGTCAAGTTTAGGGCGTTCTGGATCGCCTCCTTTTCCGCCAGGGCCTTGGCTTCATCCAGCGAGACGATCGGGTTGCAGGCGGGGGTAGCGCTAGTTTTGACGGGGGTGAGGCCAAGGTCGGCCGCGCTGACCAGATTATTCTCGCTCATCACCATGGCGCGCCGGATGCGGTTAATCAGCTCCCGCACATTGCCCGGCCAGTCATGGTAGCGCATGGCGTTGAGCGCCTCGGATGTGAAGCCTTTTACGTGCCGGCCCTTCTCGTTGGAAAAGCGGTCAAAATAATACCTTGCGAGCAATTCGATATCCTCGCGCCGTTCCCGCAAGGGCGGCATTTTCACGTTCAGTACGTTCAGGCGGTAATACAGGTCTTCCCGGAAGTGTCCCTCCGTCACCGCCTTTTCCAAATCGACATGGGTTGCGGCGATGATTCTCACATCGACGAGAATTTCCTTGTTACTGCCGACCCTCTGAATGGTTTTTTCCTGGAAAAAACGTAAGAGATTGACCTGCATTTCGAGAGGAAGGTCGCCGATTTCGTCCAGAAACAGGGTGCCGCCGGCGGCGGCTTCGATGCGTCCGATCTTGCTCTGGTTGGCACCCGTGAATGCGCCTTTTTCATAGCCGAATAGTTCGGATTGTACGAGGCTCGCTGGAAGGGCGCCGCAGTTGACAGCGATGAACGGATGGTTTGCCCGACAGGAACGCTGATGTACGGCGAGGGCTGCCATTTCTTTCCCGGTGCCGCTTTCTCCGGTGATGAGAACGGGCGCATCGACCATGGCGACTTTCCGAATATCACCGAACAAACTCATCATCCGTGGGCTGGATCCGACCATTTCCTGGCCGACCATGCTTTCTACCTGAAACCTGACTGTCCGCATGATGTTGGCCATGCCGTACGCATGGCCCAAGGTAATTTGCAGGCGGTAGGGGTCTACCGGAAGGGTGTGATAATCGTAAAAAAAACGGGTGATGAGCTGACAGATATCCTGCCTTTCCATGACCTCGGGCGGTAACAGCGCCACCCATTCCATGTAATGGTGTATCGAGAACAGACCAAGCAGTTCGGAAAGGGTGGCTTGGCTGCCGTTATCGATAAAAGCTAGGCCGATATTGAAGGGGTAGGCCTTGATCAGGTTCTGAACTTCTTCCAAATTGGCGGCCGAGTGGATATCCCAGTCGAGCGATCGAAGCATCTCCAGATGTTCGCTCGGCAACTGATGAAAGCAAAGTAATTTGCGCAATTCCATATCTTTTCTCACTCTAGGCGAGTTCATGAACAAGTAACATGACGGGAACGTATCCTTCGAATGCTGCGCCCATAGTCTGGGATTCACCGTTCCGGAGCTTCGCTACACAGACTATGCTCGGCGTCTTTCTCGTCCAGCCGAATCCATGTAGATACTTGCTATGTGGACACGAAGCAACAAAAATTGGTTAAATCCGCAACTGATCAATATTTTATTCCGTTCGCGCAACTTATATCAACATACTGGAACCTAATTAATGATTAATGGCGCAAACTGACGAAACGACACTTACATGTTGCATACTGTGAAATATGCATAAAACATGCTATCTCTGTAAGCGATTGATTATAAATTGTTTTTTGTGTCTGTCATTGGGTTTTTATCGGCATTGTAAAAAAAACTGACTTACGAAGCATAAGGAATGTAACAGTGTAACCATTGTGGGAAAGAAGCTGTAACCTGATAACCGTTAGTGAATTTAGGGATTTCTAATGGAATGGCTTGCCGCTCCAGCGCCCCAGCCTAGTTCCGGCAATGACCCTAACAGGATGATCGAGTCTGACAAAGCGCAGAAGCCGGGTGCTTCTCGAGGGGCCAAGACGGCGATGCAGTTGCTTCGGCTGCCTGATGTAGGTCTCCATGGAAAGACTTACGGGGGCCTCGAAAAAGCGCCAGCAGGCGATACTTCTGCCGGCGTGCTCCTCCTCCGCAACGCGCAGGCGCGTTTGACGCTCTGCTACCATTTTTTCAGCCGACTAAACGATTGAAATGGCGGAGCATCCCTGCCCCGCACGGGTACCCCGAATTTTTCGGGGCGCCTTTAACCTAACACCGGCGTTGTCCAAATTGATGTGAAGCAGTGGCGGCAAATTCGGTGAAAAAATTACCTGAATTCACTGCTGGATGGAGATTGACGGCGCGATCAACCGGCTTCGCAATGCCCCAAAGGCGTGCTGTCATGATAGAAGCGATGTTAGGCCAGCCGACATGTATCGCATCCGCCCGCTAACCAGCCAAGCGCTGGGTGGCGGGTTTTAGGGAAGGGCGATCTGGCCGTCCTCCAGCCGAATGATATGATCCATTTTTCCCGCTAAGTGGGCGTCGTGGGTGACCACCAGGAAGCTCACCCCGTATTCCTGATTTAATTCCAGCATCAGTTCGTAAACGTGGTCGGCGGTCTTGCTATCCAGGTTGCCGGTCGGCTCGTCCGCCAGCACGCATTTGGGGCGCGTGACCAGGGCGCGGGCTACGGCGGCTCTCTGGCGTTCGCCGCCGGACAATTCGCCCGGCTTGTGCTCCAGACGTTTGCCAAGACCCACGCGCTCTAGCAGGGTCGTTGCCCTTTCTCTCGCTTCCTTGACCGCCATGCGGGCAATCAGCAATGGCATGGCGACGTTCTCCAGGACGGTAAATTCGCCCAGCAGGTGATGGAACTGGTAAACAAACCCCAAGGCCCGGTTGCGCAGGCTGGCCAGTTTGCGCTCGCCGAGCGTTCCGATATCCACTCCGTCCAGAATTACATTGCCTTCACTCGGAGCTTCCAGTCCGCCCAAAAGATGCAGAAGCGTGCTCTTGCCCGACCCGGATGCGCCCATGATGGCCACTCGCTGACCGGCCGCTATGGACAGGTTGACATTTTGCAGCACGTCAACGTTCAGGCCTCCTTGATCGAAGCGCTTGCCGAGCTTGCGGCACTCCAGTACCGGGCTATTCATAGCGCAACTCCTCTGCGGGTCTGATCCTGGACGCCTGCCAAGCCGGATAAATGGTCGCCAGCAGAGACAGCATGAACGCCATACCGGTAATCTGATAGACGTCCGTCCAGATCAGTTTGGATGGCAGTTCGCTGATGTAATAAACGTCGGCAGATAGGAACTGGACGCCGAACAGCTGCTCGATGGCCGGTACGATGGTCTCCACGTTCCAGGCGAGCAACACGCCGCCCATCCCGCCCAGGATCGTTCCGAACAGGCCGATGACAGTGCCCAGCACCATGAAGATCCCCATGATGCTGAGAGGCGTCATGCCCTGGGTACGGAGAATGGCGATGTCCGCCCGTTTGTCCGTGACCACCATCACTAGGGTAGAAACGATGTTGAAAGCGGCGACCGCAACGATCAGCAGCAGGATGATGAACATGACGCGTTTTTCCGTCTGGATCGCGTGGAAGAAATTGCTGTGGGCCTGCGTCCAGTCGGTGATCTGATAGCGTCCCGGCAGTTTCGGGCCGAGTTCCTGGACGATCTTGTGGGCATAGAACAGATCATCAAGCTTCAGCCGAAGGCCCGAGACCGCATCGCCCATGCGCAGTAACTTTGCCGCGTCATCCAATTGAATCAGCGCGAGATTGCGGTCGTATTCGAACATGCCGACCTCGAACACGCCGACCACGGTGAACCGCTTCAGGCGCGGCAGAATACCGGCTGGTGTCGCGGTGACTTGGGGGGTGATGACCGTTACCTTATCGCCGGGAACGACGCCGAGATAACGAGCGAGCTCGGAGCCCAGAATGATGCCGAATTCGCCGGCCTTCAGCTCTTCCAGTGTGCCTTCGATGAGCCGCCGCGCCACTTCCGAGACGCGTGGCTCGTAGTCAGGCATGATCCCCCTCAACATGGCGCCGCTGACGCGCCGGTCGGAATTCAGCATGGCTTGGCCCTCGATGTAAGGTGCCCAGCCGAGCACGTGCTTATCCTGACGTAGTGCATCTTCCAGGTTTTGCCACTCCCGCAACTGCCCGTCCAAGTCGGAGATTGCAGCATGCGAGGTCATGCCGAGGATGCGGTCGCGCAGTTCGGCCTCGAAGCCGTTCATGACCGAGAGCACAGCGATCAGGGCAGTGACGCCCAAGGCAATGCCCAGGACGGACGTGAGGGTGATGAAAGAAATGAAGCGCGTGCGGCGCTTGGCCCGCGTATAGCGCAGGCCGATAAACAGGATCAGTGGTTTGAACATGGTCGTTGCGGTCGGATGTTCCCGCAGATCAGCGTGGCATGGAATGGGGTTGCGAAGGCTTCAATCGGCTGATTGTTTTTGCTGGCAATCGGCGCAAACACCGTATAGGCACAGCGCGTGGTCGGTGAGTTTGAACTGCATTTGCCGAGCGACGTCCTTTTGCCGCTGTTCGATCAGATCGTCTTTGAACTCTTGCACCCTGCCGCATTTGACACAGACGAGGTGGTCGTGATGGTCCCCGCGATTGAGTTCGAAGACGGAATTGCCGCCTTCGAAATGATGACGCTTGACAAGCCCGGCGGCCTCGAATTGGGTCAACACCCGGTAAACGGTGGCCAGACCAATTTCTTCCCCTTCGTGAAGGAGGGCCTTGTAGACCTCTTCCGCGGTCAGATGACGATCGGAGGCGGTGCGGCTCTCGAGCATCTCCAGAATCTTTACTCTGGGCGAAGTGACTTTTAGCCCAGCTTTTCTAATGTGTTGGCTTTCCTTCGTGATATTGTCGTTTTCCACCGCGTCACCCCCAGGGCTCGTGTTTTATTCGCTGGATCGGGTATCATGACATGCAATGCACCAACGAGCGCCCCATGATAACATGCGCAAGCATCTTGTTCTAATTACCTGCCTGGGAAGTCTGGCAGTGACCGGTTGCAGTTGGCAGCGGTTCAAAGACTCCCTGCCCGGCGTCTACGCCATCGACATCCATCAGGGCAACATCGTTTCCCAGGAAATGGTCGATCAGTTGCGGCCTGGAATGAATAAGCGGCAGGTCGCGTTCATCATGGGTACGCCGCTGCTGCTTGATCCCTTTCACGACAACCGCTGGGATTACCTCTATTCCAACGAACCCGGTGGTCAGCCGCGGGTCGAGAAAAAGATTTCCCTTCTCTTCGAAAACGACGAATTAGTGGGCGTGCAGGGCGATTTCCGTCCCGGCAACCTGCCGTCGGTCGAACCTTCCAAAGATGTCACCGTCAGTATTCCCAAGATCAATCGGGAAAAGAGCCTGTGGGAGAAGATTACGGGTCTGTTTAGGCGGGACGGTTAAAAAACAGCGCAGAGAGCCTCAGATTTCGCTTTTCTTCGCCGCCCGGCTGCGGCGGGCTTCTTTGGGGTCGGCGATCAGAGGGCGATAGATTTCGATCCGGTCGCCGGCACGCAGGGGTTGCTCCAGCTTGCAGGGTTTGCCGTAAATTCCCACCTTGTTCCGTTCCAAGTCGATTTCCGGGAAACGTTCGAGGATGCCCGATTGGCGGATCGCCGTTTCCACCGTGGCGCCCTCGGCCACGTCCAAGCTCAGGATCACCTGCGCCTCGGGCTTCGCATAAGCGATTTCAACATTCATCGTCTTCGTGTCTGTAAAGATAGAGCGCCTTGGCCCGTTCGCTGAACGCGCCGACCATGGTGCTGCAAATCTGGTTGAAAATGGCGCCGAAGGCCAAGCTCGCCAATTTCCCCGACATTTCGAATTCCAGGTCCAGGCTGATCTTGCTGGCATCTTCCCGCAGCGGCGTAAAGGTCCACAGCCCCTCGAGGCGGCTGAAAGGGCCGTTCAGGAGGCTCATGCGAATTTCCTGTGGCGCCAGGAGGGTATTGCGGGTGGCGAAGGACTTGTGGAAGCCGCCGCGGGCGATTTCCAGCTCCGCGTCCACCACATCGCCCGAGCGCCGGAGTATGCGGCTGCTTCGGCACCAGGGCAGAAACTGCGGATACGATTTGATGTCCTCCACCAATTCGAACATCAGGTGCGCCGGAAAACGCACTAGCGCGCTTTTCTGCACCGTCGTCATGGCTGGAAAAGGCCGAAGGCATCCAGAAATACGATGGCCACGCCGATGGGGGCGGCGTAACGCACCAGAACCCGCCAGATATTGAACGCCGGACCATCGCCCATTTGCAGTTCGGTTTCGCTGGCCTCCCGCCGCATGATCCAGCCGGCGAAGAGGGCGACCAGCACGCCGCCGATGGGCAGCATCAGGTTCGCGGTTACGAAGTCGACCAGTTCGAAGAAGGTCTTGCCGAACCACTTCACTTCCGACCACAGATTGAACGAAAACACCGTCCCCAGCCCAACCAGCCAACAGGCCAGGCCGCTATAAAGGCTGGCCCTTTTTCGGCTTAGTCCCAGGTTCTCCGAAAGCCAGGCGACGGCTGGTTCGATCAAGGCGATGGCGGAGGTGATGGCGGCGAGAAATATCAGCGCGAAAAACAGCACGCCGAACAACCATCCGCTGCTCATCTGGCCGAAAGCGATCGGCAGGGTCTGGAAAATCAGCCCCGGCCCCATCGCGGGTTCCAGTCTGTTGGCGAAAACGATGGGGAAAATCGCAAGTCCCGCCATGACGGCGACGAGGGTGTCGGTGGATGCCACGAATACGGTGGAGCGGGCGATGGAGACATGAGACGGCAGGTAGGAGCCATACACCATGATCGAGCCCATGCCCAGACCCAGCGAGAAGAAGGCCTGCCCCATGGCAGCCAATACCCCGGCGCCGCTGAGTTTGTCGAAATCCGGATTGAACAGGAAGGCTAGGCTTTGTCCGAAGCCGCCCGAGTTCATCGCGTAAAGGTCGAGCAGGATCAGCATGATGAACAGGGCCGGCATCATGAAACGGGTAGCCCGTTCCAGTCCGCCGCTCACGCCCCGGCTGACGATCAGCATGGTGGCCGCCATGAACAGGCTGTGCCAAATCAACAGGAATTCGTGGGAGGACTTGAACTCGTTGAATAAGCGGGTGGCGTTCTCGGCATCGATGCGCTCGAACAGCGCATTATTGATCTTGAACATGTAAGCCATCGCCCAACCGGCGATGACACTGTAATACGAGAGGATCAGAAAACCGGCAATGACCCCCAGCCAGCCGGCGTAATGCCAGTTTGGACTGGCCTTGGCTTCTTTCGCCAGGGTCAGAAGGGCGTTGATGGGGCTTTGCCGTCCGCGCCGTCCGAGCATGGTTTCCGCGATCATGATGGGAACGCCTATGATGGCCACGCACAGCAGATAAACCATGACGAAAGCGCCGCCGCCATTCTGGCCGGCTAAATAGGGGAACTTCCAGATGTTTCCAAGACCGATGGCGGAGCCGCTTGCGGCCAGAATGAACGCCATGCGCGAGGACCACTGCGCATGGACCAGAGGTTGTTCAGTCATATTTTTCCCGGTGGTTTGAATCTGCGCCGAAGCTCCAAGGCCCAACGATGAGGTAAAATAACAAAAATACCCCATCGAGTCAGGCGAAATCCATATCACCCATGGCGGCTAAGAAGAACAAGAATCAGGCGGGCGATTCCACCATTGCGCTGAATCGGCAGGCCACCCACGACTATTTCATCGAGGAACGGTTCGAAGCCGGCCTCGTACTGGAGGGCTGGGAAGTCAAGAGCCTGCGCGCCGGCCGGGCGCAACTCAAAGAAAGCTATGTAACTTTGAAAGGCGGCGAAGCCTGGCTCCTGGGCGCGCATATTGCGCCACTGCCTTCCGCCTCCACCCACATCGAACCCGACCCGACCCGGACCCGCAAACTGCTGCTGCACAAGCAGGAACTCAACAAGCTCATCGGTCATGTCGAGCGCAAGGGCTATACTTTGGTTCCATTGGCGCTTTATTGGAGCAAGGGCCGCGCGAAGCTCGAAATCGGGCTGGCGAAGGGCAAGAAACTCCATGACAAACGCGCCACGGAGAAAGACCGGGATTGGCAGCGGGAAAAACAGCGCTTGTTCAAGCAGCGTTAGGCTTCAGCCGTGGCTCGCGCTGGTCAGGCGGACGCCCATCCTTGCCCGGGGCTGATCGTCACAGTAAATTTAACCCCATAAAAACAGACCGGAAGTTTCGCTAAAGACCGATGATTTCAGATAGTCTCCTCCTACGTTTGACAAGCACCCTCCTATTCATCCTCTGCATCAGTGCGGCGGCCCAGCGGGCGGAAGCGGGGCCCTACGCCGCTCTAGTCGTCGAAGTGGAATCGGAGCGGGTCCTATATGGGCAAAACGCCGACGAGTTGCGGCATCCCGCATCCCTGACCAAGATGATGACCCTGTATTTGGTGTTCGAGGCACTGGCGCGGGGAAACTTGTCGCTCAACGATGTCTTCAGGGCGTCCCAGTATGCGGTCTCGCGACCGCCTTCCCGGCTGGGACTGCGGACCGGAGACTTGATGACGGTCGAGGATGGCATTTTGGCCCTGGTGACACGCTCGGCAAATGATGCCGCCACGGTATTCGCCGAGGGTCTGGCCGGATCAGAGTCGGCCTTCGCCTTTCAGATGACGCAAAAGGCCCGTCAACTCGGCATGAATCGCTCGGTGTTCCGCAACGCATCGGGCCTGCCCGATCCCGACCAGGTGACCACCGCCTGGGATATGTTCCGTCTGGGCAAGTCGCTGCAGAAACATTTTCCGCAGTATTACCATTATTTTTCCACCGATCACTTCGATTTCCGCAACCGAAGTTTCCACAACCACAATCACCTGCTGAGGAACTACTACGGTACGGATGGCATCAAGACCGGCTTTGTGAACGCTTCCGGCTTTAACCTCGTGGCCTCCGTCCGCCGCAATGGCCTGCGACTGATCGGCGTCGTCTTCGGCGGCGACACTGCGGCGCGCAGGGATGCGCATATGCGCACAATTTTGGACAATGGCTTCGATCAGATGGAGGGGCGTGAACCGACGGTTCGTATCGCCGGCACGGAACGTTCGGAAACGCCTGTCCTGTTGCGGCGGCCGCCTGAGATCGAGCCGGTCGCGCCGAGTTTGCTGACTGAGGAGATCGATCTTGCCGGCAAACAGTCCCGCGGCGCGCGCAGCGAGGGGGATATCACAGGCCGTTCCGGCCGCAACAACAAGGAAAAGCCCACTTGGCAGGTACGCGTCGGCCAGTTCTCCCGGGAACAATTGGCCGAGCAGCGGTTGACCCAAGCGATGAAAGCCGCGCCATACGCCTTGCGCCATGCTCGGGCGGCGGTCGCCACCCACTCCCGTCGGGGCAGTAAGACTTACGTGCCTTATTTCAAAGGCATGAACAAGGATGACGCCAAGCTGGCCTGTCAGGCGTTGAGGCGCAAGCGGCTGGAATGCATCCCGCTGTTCTCGGCAGGCTGATCGCGCCGGTCTCCGTCGTCGTGTCGAAAATGCAATCCAACGCTTCGCGGTTCTCTTCCCGCTTGTCGGCGCGGAAAATCTGGGCAACTCCGGGAAAGCATCTGTCGGTGGCCGGTTCCATGTCAGGGGATCGTGCAACGAAAGTGACACCATGAACGATTCACAAAAATGGCTGGCCTTAGCCGGCATGGCCGGGGCCGGTTGGCTGATTTATCTGCTTGCCCCCGTGCTGACACCATTCGTGGCCGGCGCCTTGCTCGCCTATTTCACCGATCCTCTGGTCGACCGCTTGGAAGCAGTCGGACTCAAGCGCATTTGGGCGGTGGTCGTCGTCTTCGCCGTCGGGATGCTCGCGGCGGCGCTCGTCGTTTTCTTCGTGGCGCCCGTGCTGGAGCACCAGATCAGCCGCCTCATCGACAATCTCCCGGCATACGCCGGCTGGATCAAATCGACGATGCTACCCTGGTTGCGGGCGAAGTTCGGCATCCGGTTGAAGATCGGCAACCTCGACCAGATGACTGCACTGATCAGCGATTATTGGCGGCAGTCTGGCGGCTCGGCCGCATCCTTATTCACCTCGCTCTCGCATTCCGGGGCGGTCGTGCTCTCCTGGCTGATGAATCTCCTGTTGATTCCGGTGGTGACTTTTTATTTGCTGCGCGACTGGGACACGATGGTCGGGCACGTCCGCGATTTACTTCCGCGTCGTTACGAACCGACCATGGCGCGACTCGCTGGCGAGGCGGATGAGGTGTTGAGCGCCTTCTTGCGCGGACAATTCTTGGTCATGCTGGCGCTGGGCGCGATTTACACCGCCGGCTTGTGGTTGATCGATCTGGATTTGGCTCTGTTGATCGGCATGATCGCCGGTCTCATCAGTTTCGTGCCCTACATGGGCGCGATTGTCGGCATACTTTCGGGCTGCGTGGCGGCGGTCGTCCAGTTTGGCGATGTCTGGTCGGTCTTGCCGGTGCTGGCCGTTTTCGGCGTCGGACAGTTGTTGGAAGGCACGGTGTTGACGCCCAAACTGGTTGGCGGTCGTATCGGTCTGCATCCGGTGGCGGTCATTTTTGCCGTTTTGGCCGGCGGCCAGCTGTTCGGTTTCCTCGGGGTCTTGCTGGCTCTGCCAATGGCATCCGTCGTCATGGTGCTGATCCGACATGTCCACGACTTGTACAAGGAAAGCGGGCTTTACGGCGATGCGCCGGATCGAGCTGGAGAGAAGTCGGCGGGAACGTCTGCGACCGAATAGGATTGCGGGTCGCAAATTGGCCTGACGTCAGCCTGAGCGGCCGTTCCTGGCGGCGGAATCCCCCGGGCCGTTGCATGGGCGCGGGGGACCGTTTGAGTGCTTAGGTTTTTATCCCTTATTCCAGCTTGCCGCCAGGAACGGTTCCATCGGAACGCGCTTTGACGTAGGTGTAGAGGTTGTCCATACCCTCCACCACCAGCTTATTGTCTTTGAATGCGCGCATGGCGCCCTTGCCGTTGAGAACGGTCTCGGTGAATTGTTCCTTACTCAGGGTCTTCAGGCTGTTCACGAGATTGGGGAATGCTGCGGCGCCCTCCGCTCCCGGACCGTGACAGCCCTCGCAACCGCCGCGCTCGTAGACTTTTCTTCCCTTAAGGACCGCTTCATCCACCGCCGCGTAGGAAGGTGCGGTGGCCCCAAGCAACAAGGCGCACGACACAAAGGTCCAGACCAGCGAAAAATTGTTTTTGTTCATTTGAGTTTCCTCCTGATGTTTGGGAAGTTGAATTAAATCCTCTCGGGAATTTGTTTGCAAGCGCTTTGCCGCCCGCAAGTCATTCCATTTACCGTATCGGCGCCGACGGAACGTATTATACGAAACTCTCGCGCCCGGCATAGGGCACGAAGGCTGGTATTATCTAAAGCACTAGACAAAAACCCAAGAGCTTGAAAAGCACGGGCCGAGCTTTTCAAGCCGCCGTGGAGCCTGCGTTTCATGCTAGGATATAAACCTTGAAGAATGGAGATTGAGGAAGCGATAGCTATGACTGAACAAAGAATCAATGATGCCCTGGCAGAACTCCGTAAGGAGATCGAGCGGCTCGAAATTGGTAATCAGGCGGCGAAGGAGCGACTCGCGAACCTCGTCGAAAATATCGAGCAGAGGATCGAGTCTTCTGGGACGAGCGAAGAGGATCACGACCTGGTCGAGGAAATGAAGGACGCCATTACCCATTTCGAGGTGGAGCATCCCCGCATTACCGGCATCATCAATGACATCATGATGACCCTTAGCAACGTGGGTATTTGAGCCGATGGAAGCTTTGTTCCCGGCTCGCTTTACAAATCCTCGAGATAATCCGTTCCGCCCAACTGCCGCATCTGTCTCAAAATCCAGGCTTGGCGCTTTTTGACGAGCGCTGACGGCCTCTCAACACGGAGCCGTATAGGATTGGGCAGCACGGCGGCGAGTAGGGCCGCCTCACGGGCGTCGAGGTGCCGAGCCGGCTTGCGAAAAAACGCCCTGCTCGCCGCCTCCACGCCATAAATTCCATCCCCGAACTGGGCGATATTCAGATAGATCTCCAGTATCCTGCGTTTCGGCCACAGCTGCTCGATCAAAACCGTGAAATAGGTTTCCAGCCCTTTGCGCAGATAATTTCGCCGGGGGTAAAGGAACAGATTCTTGGCGGTTTGCTGGGAAATGGTGCTGGCCCCGCGTATTCGTCGACCGTCCCGGTTGCTCTCCCAGGCCTTGGCGATGGCCCTGAAATCAAAGCCGAAGTGCCGGCTGAACGACTGATCTTCGGATGCCACCACCGCCATCCCGGCATAGGGCGAGATCTGGTCCCAATTGCGCCAGCGGTAGCTTAAATTGAAATCTTCGCGTCCTTGCCATAAGGCTAAGACTTGGGCTTCGAGCATGAATGCGCTGGCGGGCGGCGGCAGCCAGCGGAGCAAGGCGACCGGAAGAAGGGTCAGGGCGAAAAACGCCAACGCCGCCTTGATCAGCAGGTCCATCGCTGCCGATCGCCATTTCCGAGCTCGCACGGTCCCCTTCAATGCCGGTCGGCTGAGTGTTCCATCAGCGGGCCGGCATCACGGCGAACGATTCCGAGGTGCTGAAGCTCCGCGAGCCAGAACCTTCCGCCAGATCGCGGTAATACAGGCGGACACGGTAATTGCCCACCGGCAGACGGCCGATCAGATACTGACGGTAGAGCCCGCCCGATGGCAAGGCGACGCCTGGCGGCAGGGTCGGAATCGAGTAGAGACAGGTGCCGCTGAAATTGATCGTGATTTCGAGTTCGTTGCCCTTCCATGCGGCGTCGATGCGCTCCGCGCCGCAGCTTCTTTGGGGATAAACAATCACGATATCGTCGTTTTCCCGCGGGCTCGTCGGCTGAATGAAAAAGCTTTCGCCGCCCGCATTGCGGGGATTACCCATGATCATCGGGCCTGCGGCGGAGGTGGCCGCGGAAAAGGCCGAAAGGCAGGCGGCCATCAGCCATATTGGGAATGCGTTCTGACGTCGGCTCATCGATCCGGCCTTAAGGGTGGGGATGGGTTTCCCGCCAATAGCTGCGGCCCCATACATAAACGTAAATCGCCCCGCTAATCAGCGTTGTGATGAGGACGACTGCGATCAGGAAGGAAAGAAGGCTTGCCGGAAGCGCCGCGACGCCTTGATGGAAGAGCACGGCGACGATCAGCACGAGCTGGAAAAAGGTGTTCAGTTTGCTGGTCAGGTGGGGTCGTCCTTCGAAGGGCCGGAGCAGAAAATAATAAGCGATGGCGCCGGTGACGATCACCAGATCCCGCAGCAGAACCGCCACGACCAGCCAGATGGGAATCAACCCCAGCCAGCCCGCGCCGAGAAAACACGAAACCAGCAGCAATTTGTCGGCTAGCGGGTCGAGATAGGAGCCGAGGCGGCTTTGCCAGTTGAAATGCTTGGCCAGAAAGCCGTCCAGCGCGTCGGAGACGCCGGCTACGACGAACAGGGCCAAGGCCCAATCGAACCGCCGCGCCAGAAGAAAATGCACCACCGGGTAAACCAGGATGATGCGGAAAACCGAGATGATGTTGGGAATATGGCGTGCTTTCACTGCGCTGACAACTGGTAGTTCATGCCGGTGAAGCCTTGCGTTTCGCCCTCCACTGGCCGCAATGTCTTGCCTAGGGCGAAGGCTTGCTCCAGGGCCGTTCGGTCGCCGCGCACGAACAGCCTGAACACGGCTTGGGTCGGCTCGATGCGTAGCCACTCCACCGTCCTGATGAGAGATAGCGAGCTCAGATAACTCGCCACCGTGGAGACATCAGCCAGGGATGTGATTCCCGTCACTCTCAGCTCGACTCGAGTTTCGCTCAGGGTCTTCGGAATATAGTGCTCGGCGAGTTTCCCGTAGGCACCGGCAAAGCCTGCTTGCATGGCCTCGGCCAGACTATTGAACCGGCCTTGCCAATTCGCAGGCGCGGCATCCGGCCGGTAAAACCGCCAGAGCACATCCCAGCCGTTCTCCGTTGATCGGGAAAGTCGCCCCGCCAATACGCCGGCTGCTTCATAACGGGCGGAGGCGGCGCGGATGCGTTCATCCGCACCCGATCCAAGGTCTTCCACGCTCAGGCTCTGTTGGTCGGTCAGATCCAGCAGCGGCAGGGCGATGGGCAGCCCCTCCTGCTCTGCCGCCTGCCGCAGCTCCCGATCGATTTCCGGCATCATTTCCGGCATGAACCATTCCTGCCGCTGGTCGTCTCCAACCCCCAGCCAGACGAGGATCGTTGGTCTTTGCTCGGCCCAGACGTTCACGCCTTTTTGCCTGAGCGCCTCGGTCAGTCGCATCTGATCAAAATTGACCCGCATTACTTCGGTCTTGACGGAGGCATTTTCGGCCGCGGGCTTGCTGGCATATTCATAAGACAAGACATAGTTCACCGCTTTCTCCAGGATGGCCCCGCTCGCGCGCGACGCCAATGCCGCCGGGCTGATGACCCGACCCAAAACCAGTTGCAGGGCGCGGCGGATGTCCTGATCGCGGGCGGTCTCATCATTGCCGGTGGCGGTCACTTCGGCCTGATACAGGGTGCGGATTTCAGCCGCCTGGGCCGATGGACATCCGATCAGGAACAGAAGCAAAAGCGAACGTGCAATGCTCCCGGGCACAATTACCTCCTACAAGCCGGTCGAGAGCGTTGTACAATAGCATAGCCCTTGGTGCGTGCGACATGCCCCGATGGTCTTGATCGAATTCACCTCACCGGATAGGGATAACACCTTGCACGACACTCCCGACGATCGCCTCAGTTATAGAAGCGCCGGCGTTGACATCGACGCCGGCAATGCTTTGGTGGAGCGCATCAAGCCGGTTGCCGCCAGAACTCGGATTCCAGGGGTACTGGCCGGGCTGGGCGGCTTCGGTTCCTTGTTCGAGTTGCCGCTGGATCGCTATAAAAAGCCGGTTCTGGTCGCCGGGACCGACGGCGTGGGCACCAAGCTCAAGCTGGCCGTCGAAACGGGTCGGCATGAGGGTGTGGGGATCGATCTGGTAGCCATGTGTGTCAATGACATCGTGGTGCAGGGGGCGGAGCCGCTATTCTTTCTCGATTATTACGCCACCGGCAGGCTGGAGGTGGACGCCGCCGCCGCGGTGATCGAGGGCATCGGGCGGGGGTGCGAGTTGGCCGGTTGCGCCCTGGTGGGCGGTGAAACCGCCGAAATGCCCGGCATGTACCCGGCGGGGGAATACGACCTCGCGGGATTTTGTGTGGGTGTCGTCGACAAGGACGAGCTGCTCGACGGCAGCCGTGTCCGCCCCGGGGACATTCTGATCGGCCTGCCCTCGTCCGGCCCCCATTCCAACGGTTATTCCCTGATCCGGAAAATCCTGGAGAAAACCGGCGTCGGCCTGGATATGGATCTGCACGGCAGGCCTTTGGGCGATTGGCTGCTCGAACCCACCCGAATCTACGTGAAATCCCTTTTGCAACTCCTGGCGAATGTGCGCGTGCATGCGCTGGCCCATATCACCGGCGGAGGCATCAGCGAAAACCTGCCGCGGGTGCTGAGGGAAGGGGTGCAAGCCTTGATCGATCTGGACGCCTGGAAGCGGCCGGCAGTTTTCGAGTGGCTGCAGCAGGCGGGCGGCGTCGCGGAGGGCGAGATGCTGCGCACCTTTAACTGCGGCATCGGCATGATCGTGTGCGTAGCCGCCGAGGACGAACCGGCGGCTATCCAGCAGCTGCGCCTGGCCGGCGAGAATCCCTGCGTGATCGGCGAACTCTTTCCGGGCGACGCCGGGGTGAGTTACGCCGGCCTTATTTGACCCACAGAACTTTCCAGCCAAATGTCGCGCGGACTGGGCGAAGCGAACCTGCCGACAAATTTTGCAAGAAGAGGTTGAACGGATGGAGCTTTCTGTCGTCGTGCCGGTGCACAACGAGGCGGAAAACCTGGCGCCCTTGCTCGGGGAAATCGAGCAGGCGCTGGATGGACGTTGCGATTATGAGGTCATCTACGTGGATGACGGCAGCACGGACGACACCTTCGATCGTCTGGTCGGGCTGCGACATCAGTTTCCCCGATTGCGCATCCTGCGTCATCGGCGCGGCTGCGGGCAAAGCACGGCGCTGGCGAGTGGCATTCGCGCCGCGCGCGCGCAGTACATCGCCACCCTGGATGGCGACGGGCAGAACGATCCGGCCGATATACCGCGCCTTTGGGAAGCACTGAAGCACATGCCGCAGAGTAGGGCGATGGTCGCCGGTTATCGCAAGAGCCGCAAGGATACCGGCTGGCGCAAGTTTTCCTCGCGGGTGGCGAATGCCGTGCGCGGCGGCCTGCTCAAGGACAATACCCCGGATACCGGCTGCGGTTTAAAGGTATTCTCGCGCGAACTGTTTCTGGCGCTACCCTATTTCGACCACATGCACCGCTTCCTGCCGGCGCTCACCCAGCGCGCGGGCGGCAAGGTGGTTTCCGTGGAAGTGAACCATCGCCCCCGCCTGAGGGGCGTATCCAAATACGGCACCTGGCATCGGCTATGGGTGGGCATCGTCGACCTATTCGGCGTTATCTGGTTGCAGCGGCGCGCCCGCGTGCCGGAAGTCGAGGAAATTACCCCCGAAGCTTAGTCAGTCGCAGCCCATCGTCCGGCGATTCCCTCAACAAAGCGCTTGCCGAACCCGCATGGCGGGGCAGTCTTCGAGATCAATCATTGCCATGTGGTACCGCTTCTTGCGCAAAGACTACCTTTTTGTTTGGTTGATGCTGGTGGTCATCGGGCTGTTCTACCGACCCTTGACGCCCATCGATGAGACTCGCGCCGTTTCCGTCGCCTGGGAGATGTGGCAGAGCCAGCATTTTCTGGTGCCGCATCTCAACGGCGAGACTTACAGCCACAAACCGCCGCTCCTGCAGTGGTGCATTCATCTTTTGTGGCGGTTGTTCGGGGTGCACGAGTGGAGCGCCCGGTTGGTCGCGCCGCTGTTCGCGCTAGGCAATCTGGCCCTGACCGCCGCTCTCGCCGGGCGTCTCTGGCGCGACGAGGGCGCCTGCGCGAGACTCGCTCCCTGGTTCCTGCTCGGTCTGCCGTTGTGGGCCTTGTGGACCTCTCTCACGCTCTACGACATGCTCGTCACGTTTTTCACGCTCCTGGGGCTGCACGGGATCGTTCGCGCCGCCAAGGGCGAAGTCCATACCGGCTGGTTCCTGACGGGCCTCGCCATCGGCGGCGGCGTGTTGGCGAAAGGGCCGGTAATTTTGCTGCTGATTCTGCCAGTTGCGTTGTTGGCGCCCTGGTGGATCGAGTCGAAACCTTCCTCGGGTTGGACCCGCTGGTATCTGGGCATGGCCGCGGCGGTGGGTTTGGGCGCGCTGATCGGGCTGGCCTGGGCTATTCCGGCCGGCATTGCGGGCGGAGATGAATACCGCAGGGCCATCTTCTGGGGGCAGTCCGCCGGACGCATTGCGAATTCGTTCGCCCATCGGCGGCCGATGTGGTGGTATGTCGTGCTGCTGCCCTTTCTGCTGTTCCCCTGGATTTTGTGGCCGCCCCTATGGCGCTCGGTGAAGCGGTCTACGATGGATTGGGGGTTACGCTTCTGCGGCATTCAGGCCCTTTCAGTGCTGACCCTTTTCTCATTCATCAGCGGCAAGCAGGCGTATTACCTGCTCCCCATGTTTCCGTCGCTGGCCCTGTTCGCCGCTCGCGCCGTAACTCACCCAGCGGTTGCTATAACAAGGCGCGATCAGATCGTCATCGGAGTGTTGGTGAGTGTGTTGGGCGCGATTTCCCTGTTGTTGCCGTCCTTGACGGCCTGGTTCGGATTTGGGGAGTGGGTGAACGAGGCGACGCAGATCGCCGCACAGACCCCGCTCGCGGTACAACTGATCCTGATCGGCTCCGGCGTCGCCCTCCTGGTTTGGCGGGCCGGCAGCCTGGAGATGGGAATTCGGGGCATAGCGCTGGTCATCCTGGGCACCCTGTTTGCGGCTCATCTGGTCTACCAACAGGTCGGCCGGCAGTTCCACGACCTTAAGCCGTTCGCCGAGCGTCTGGCTGCCGTGGAAAACGCGGGTGTGCCCATCGCACACTGGCGAAGTTATCACGGCGATTTCAATTTCCTGGGACGCTTGCAAAACGGTTTGCCCGAGATCGGGACCAAAGACGGATTGCTGGAATGGATGCAAGCCCATCCGCAGGGCTATGTCGTCCTGGAGTACCGGCCGAAGAAGGAACTGCAAGAGGAAGGAGCGGATTTTGCGCAGTATTACCGAGGCAGCCGCCGGGTGACGCTATGGAAGGCTTCCGAACTCGCCGCTAGAGGCGCTGTGCTGGACAAGCTTCTCGACTAAGAACCTGCCGAGAACCCTTCACGCGACGGCCGCGAAGATCTCGGCACCATGCCTTTCCCCGCGGCCAATTCACAGCAGCAAGCGGTCCTTTTTCGTAATCGACACCCGCCGTGATTCCCGCCGAATCGGGTCGACTTCGAACCACATGCAGATTATCATTCGACGGGCTTATCCCACCCGTTGCGATCGGACATGGAATCATCAATCGGCGAACTTGTACTATCCGGCGTCAAGCTCATGATGGTCGGCATGGGGATTGTCTATCTGTTCCTGGCCCTCCTGGTCTGGGTCATCGGCATCACCTCCAGGCTGATTCAACACTATTCTCCCGAGCAGCCGCACATCCCGTCTCCCGCGGCGCCTATACACGCTCGCGAAGAAGAGCACGACGACAGCGAACTCGTGGCCGCCATCACGGCGGCGATTCATCAATACCAGAACAAGTAAAACCATAAGAATATTCAAGGAGTTATTCCATGGCTAACCCGCTAGGCATAACCGAGGTCGTTCTGCGCGATGCCCATCAGTCGCTGCTGGCCACTCGTTTGCGCACCGAGGATATGTTGCCGATTTGCGGCAAGCTGGATCAGGTCGGCTACTGGTCGATGGAGAGTTGGGGCGGGGCGACCTTCGACGCATGTATCCGTTACCTGGGCGAAGATCCGTGGGAACGTCTCAGAGCCCTGAAAACGGCCATGCCCAACACCCGCCAGCAAATGCTGCTGCGCGCCCAAAACCTGCTCGGGTACCGGCATTATGCCGACGACGTCGTCGACAAATTCGTCGAGCGGGCGGCAGAAAACGGCGTGGACGTGTTCCGCATTTTCGACGCGCTGAACGATCCGCGCAATTTTGAACGGGCGATCAAGGCCACGATCGACACAGGCAAGCATGCCCAGGGGGCGATTTCCTACACCGTCAGTCCGGTCCATACCATCGACATGTGGGTGGATTTGTCGAAGCGCCTAGAAGATATGGGCGCCGATTCCATCGCTATCAAGGACATGGCCGGTCTGCTCAAGCCCTATGTAGCCTTCGAACTAGTCAGCCGTCTGAAACAGGCAGTGCGCGTGCCGATTCACATGCAATGTCATGCCACGACCGGGTTGAGCACCGCCACCATCGTCAAGGCGGTGGAAGCGGGCGCCGATAATGTCGATACTGCCATTTCCTCCATGAGCATGACCTACGGTCACAGTCCGACCGAGACCGTCGTCGCCATATTCGAAGGACTAAACCGCGACACGGGTCTCGACATGAGGTTGCTGGAAGAGATCGCGGAGTATTTCCGCGAAGTCCGAAAAAAATACGCCAAGTTCGAGGGCAGCCTCAAGGGTGTGGACAGCCGCATTCTGGTTGCCCAGGTACCCGGCGGCATGCTGACCAATATGGAGAGCCAATTGAAAGAGCAGGGCGCGCTGCACCGCATGGATGAGGTACTGGCGGAAATTCCCAAGGTCCGCGAGGACCTGGGCTTTGTTCCCCTAGTGACGCCGACCTCGCAGATCGTGGGCACCCAAGCCGTGATCAATGTTATCGCCGGTGAGCGTTACAAGACGATCAACAAGGAAACCGCCGGCCTCCTGAAGGGCGAATACGGCGCCACACCCGCGCCGGTGAAGGATGATTTGCAACAGCGTGTTCTGGACGGCAGCGAGCCCATCACTTGCCGGCCGGCCGATCTGCTGGAACCGGAGATGGAGAAGCTCACCGCCGAGCTTGAAAAGCTCGCCATCGAAAACAACGTGAAGCTGGCCGAAAACACGGTAGACGATGTTCTGACCTACGCCCTATTTGCGCAGACCGGCTGGCGCTTCCTGCAAAACCGTAATGACCCGGGGGCCTTCGAACCTGCGCCGGGTGCTATGCCGGCGGCGGTCGTCACGGAAGAGGTGTTTGCTCCCGATGGGGCGAAAGCCTATACGGTCACGGTCAATGGCAGGCCTTATCATGTGGAAGTCGCGCCGGGCGGCGCGGTGACTTCCGTGCAGCCGGCGGCTGCAAGGGGACCGGTCATGGTCGGTGCCGGCGAGATCGTCAAGGCGCCGATGGCCGGCCATATCCTGCGCATTAATGTAAAGGAAGGTCAGGCGGTTTCGGCGGGGGAGGTGGTGGTGGTGATGGAGGCCATGAAAATGGAAACCGAAGTGCGCGCGCGGCATGGCGGCACGGTGGCGAGCATTGCCGTAAAGGTGAGCGACACCGTGGCGGCCAACGATGTTCTCCTAACCCTGGGTTGAGGTCGGGAACTGATGGGTAATCTTCTCGATCTTTGGCAAAGCACCGGCCTGTCCAATTTCCAGTGGGGACAGGTCGTGATGATGGCGGTGGGATTTCTGCTCATCTTCCTCGCCGTGCGTAAGGGGTTCGAGCCTCTGTTGCTGTTGCCGATCGGCTTCGGCGCCGTGCTGAGCAACATTCCGGTTGCCGGGATCGCGGAAGAGGGGGGGCTTCTGTCTTATCTGTACCTGGGGATCAAGTCGGGAGTTTTTCCCTTGCTGATTTTCATGGGAGTGGGGGCGATGACCGACTTCGGGCCGATGTTGGCGAATCCGAAAACCCTGCTGCTCGGCGCCGCCGCCCAATTCGGCATCTTCGGCACGCTGCTCGGCGCCTTGTCGCTCAATCTAGTGCCGGGCCTGCACTTCACGTTCAAAGATGCCGCCGCCATCGCCATCATCGGCGGGGCGGACGGCCCCACCGCCATCTACGTGGCCTCGCGTCTCGCGCCCGAGCTGCTCGGTGCGATCGCGGTCGCCGCATATTCCTACATGGCGCTGGTTCCGCTGATCCAGCCGCCGATCATGCGTGCCCTGACGAGCCCGGAGGAGCGGCTGATCGAGATGGCGCAGATGCGTCACGTGGGCAAGGAGGAGAAGGTCATCTTCCCTTTGGTGCTGCTGATCCTGAGCGCAGCCCTGCTGCCTTCGGCGGCACCCCTGATCGGCATGTTCTGCCTGGGCAATCTGATGCGGGAATGCGGGGTGGTCGAGCGCCTAAGCAAGACCGCGCAGAACGAGTTGATCAACATCGTGACAATTTTCCTGGGACTTTCCGTCGGCTCCAAGCTGAGCGCCCATGCGTTCCTGCGGCCTGAGACACTGGGCATCCTCGTCTTGGGGGCCATCGCCTTCAGCTTCGGCACCGCTGCTGGAGTAGTCATGGCGAAGATCATGAACCGGTTCAGCGCCAACAAGGTCAACCCCCTGATCGGCGCAGCCGGGGTTTCCGCCGTGCCGATGTCCGCCCGGGTCGCGAACAAGGTCGGGCAGGAGAGCAATCCCCACAATTTCCTGCTCATGCACGCCATGGGGCCCAACGTAGCCGGTGTGATCGGCTCCGCCGTTGCCGCCGGCGTTTTGCTGGCGCTGGTGCGATAAACTCGACACCCGTTGGGTGGAAGCGCTTGGGAAAGCGTTTCCGCCGGTCTTTTTGAGCGCGCAAGTCAAATACCTCGCTCTTCCGAGCGTCTGCGGCCTAATTCAGCGCCTTATCTCTTCGCTTGCCGGGCACTAATGACCAATCGTCCCGGTAATCGTCGAATCTTCGAACACAACCTTTGTTTCTATGCATCAGCAAGCGAGCGGGCGGGTAATCCCTGTCCATCCGCCAGGCATCGGGCGGGTTTGTGGGATTTGATTCGGCGCGGGGTACACAAGTCCGTGCAGAGTGATTAGACTGGACTGACCGACAGGCGCCGATAACGGTCGGGCGCCGGTATTGGAGAAGGTCGTCCGATCCAGGCCATTGGGAGCTCATCATGAACGTAACTCCTCATCGCAACCAGCTAAGCCG
>DATIXD010000018.1:0-4812 GCA_035518875.1 Methylococcaceae bacterium
ACTGGAAGTGTCTTGGCCGAAATCAAGAATGGACTTCCCTGTCCCCGGTCACTCCCCTTATCAGAAGCTGATCACCACATCGGTTGAGAAGACGAACTGATCCTGCTTGTTGTTACCGAACGGTCGATAGGCGCCTCCCAGAGGGCTCGAACCATCGACCCAGTCATAGCGCACGTTCGGCCGGATATTCACCCATTTGAGCGGCTTATAAGTCATACCGACAGTAAACGCGTAAAAGTTAGCGCCCGTCGAGCCCGAACACAGCGCTCCCAAGTTATTCTGCCCTGAGGCAAAGCTCTGCGCTCCCGCGTCGCTGTTGTATGTCGCGGCACCGACGCGTGCAGGTGAGCAAACCCTGAAACCGTCGTCGTCCCTGAACCATTCGCCCCGAATGCCAGCGCCCAGATTGTCCAGGATGTCATAAAACAAGTAAGTATTCACACCGTACCAGGTAGCATCCTCTTTGGTTGAAGAGATGGGATTTCCATTGGCGTCAAATTGCGTATTTGGTGTTATTACTTTATTAGCGAAGCCGTGATCGTGCTGCAAAACGAGATGCAACTGATCCGTGATGTTGTGTTTCAAGACTACGCTATATAAAGCCCAAGGTTGACCACTATGTTCGGAGGTTCCACCATAGGTTCCGCTGATATTTGCCGACGTTCCTTTGTCCTCGCTGGTCCAGGTGACCCCGCCAATACCCGCCCAACTGCCGAGTTGTTGGTCCCAACCGCCATCCCAACCCCCAGTCGCGCTGCCGGTTACCGCGCCGCCCATGACGGACCAGTTCTGATCGACGGCGTAGTTGCCCAGGAAGCCGGTGTGCGTAAATGGCTCACCGTATTGGAAGGTGTAGGGCTTGGTATAAAAGAAGTTGTCCGGAGCAGTGACCACTTCGTACCCGATCGGGGTATAGAAGTGACCTGCCTTGATGTTCAAGCCATTGCCGACCGGCACATAGGTTTCCAAGTAGGCTTGTGGCAGGGCGATGTCGTAGAAGCGGTTAGAATGGCTCAGCAGATGAAGGTCCCAATGGTTTCTCACCATAGGCACCCCCGAATTAACGTCATAAGCCGGTACACCGTATGCCTGCGTGAAAATGGAGTCGGAACCGTACATGAAGTCGACGCGCCCGCCCACATCCCAGGAATCACCCTCCGTAGCGACCGCACGCTGCATAAACAAATAAAACTGATTCAACTGAAGTTCTTCGGCACGATCCCCGAAGGTCAGCGGGCCGTTGAATTTGTTGTCGGGACTGGCTGCGTTGTAGGTCACGCCGGCATTGACCCAGCCCCCGAACTTCAGTCCCATGTTCTTCATGAACTGGGTTTCATTGACGTCTCCCACAGCGGCGTCAATCAATCCGGTGGTTTCTCCTAATTCCTTGGCGTTCACGGCGCCCAGCGCGGAGGCAAAGGCCAATCCCACCACCAGCGGTCGCAGTCTAAAAGTCTTGAATCTCGAATAGTTCTTCATGGGACATGTCCTCTGTTTCATTATCAATGTCGGGGCAAGTATAACCAGTGTCGACAAAAAAGCAACTCACATGCCAGAGAATTTATACTTTTTTTACAACCACTTGAATAAATACGCCCCATTTAAGCGCGCCATTCTTGTGCGAAAATACAACAAATGAACCAAAATAGAGCAACCGGCTCTTTCCATGCACCGATTTTCAGCGCGTCGAATCAACCACGACTGGGAAAATATTGAATCAGGACCGCGAGAACCCGCCCGAATCGCATCAATCGATGCAGATATGGCACGCGCTCAAACCGATTGACCCGCGCCGCCGCGAAAGAGAGAAACTCCGACCTTACGCCGGATACGCGCCGGCACAAACCGTCTGCAGAAATCCAACCCCAGCGCCCATTTGAAACGGTGGGTCGCGGTTCCAAGCGAGAGATAGCCGCGCCATATGCGGCGCCAGGAGGCATCGACGGCCCCTTCCCCGCCGTTGGCGAGGATTTCGTCCAGAAACAGCTGCACCGCTTCCACAGCCAGCGCGGCATGGCCGCTGGCGAGGTTGTCGATGGAAAGATGAAGACTGACGATGAGCGGATCGATACCCCAGTAGCGCAACTCGTCAATCAGGCGCATGTACCCGGCACCCAGCCCACTCAGTTCGATGGCCAAGTTGAGTCCCAATATCTCCGGCTTGAAACTGCGGGGAAACAAGGAAATGCCCAGCAGGTAAACCGGCAGGTCAAAAGCCGCATCCAGAAAACCGGGGTGCCGGGCGAATGCCTCGCTATCCACCGGCGGAAGGTCGATCGCCAGGCTGCCCAACAAATCCCGGTAAACATTCGGGTGATTCCGCCTGACCTCGCCGCACCCAAGTTCATCGGCGTAGATCCGGAAAAGCAGCCGGCGCACACGATCATCCTGATGGGCGGCCTCCCCCATATGCTGTAACCAGCAGCCATCGACCAGGATCGCCGGGGCAAACTGGCGTATGCCCCAAACGTATTCCTCGTAGTTGAGTTTCGGCGGCGGTCGGAAGGGACGATAGCGGGCGACTTCCTCGTCGTGAATGCGGCGAATGCGCTCGGCGAAGACTTCCGGCGTATAGGCGAAAAATCGTGCGCGCAGAGGGCCCGAAGAACGAAGTGCCCGCGCGGCGCGAGCCAACTCGACTTCGACCTGCCGGCGTGCCAAATCAGCGACCTGCGGAAACAGATCAGCATTGATCAGGTGATAAAACAGCTCGCGAATATTCAGGTGCGAAGACGTCGAGACGGTACTCCGTACCTTCGGCATGGTGGCAATTGATTCAACGGTCATCGCCGTTGCAGCATTCGGAACATTTGTGGTGCCGACGTCCCTCGCATTGTCGAGCCATGCAGCAATGACGCCCAACTCCTGTTCGTCGAACACACCGAACATGGGCCCGCCGAATCCCGTCAGCCGGTCGAAAGGACGCGCCCCCGCCGAACCTTTGCCATACGGGGATGCGGAAAATGCCCGGAGAAAGCCGGCGGCATCGAAAGGTTCCTCGGCGAACCAATCGTTCAAGAACCTGCCCTCAAGGACTGCGTTGTGATGAAAACCCCGGGCGATACCCGCCTTGCGGCGAAAAATCTCGGCGACACGATCAGCGAGCGAGGGTTCCTCACCGCTTATGGCGGCAACTCGAACCAAATACTCGGCTTCGGTTTGTTGGTATAAGGCATAACCCCGGCGAACCCGCGCCCACTGCCGCGCTTCATCTCCCTTGCACGCATCAAGATGGGCTCGCAACGCCTGCCCGGCGCACTCGCCGAGGCGCTCCAGGATCGCTCGTCGATACTCCGCCGAAAGCGCAACAAGACGCAGCGGTGAGGCGCTTTGCGCATAGCCTAGGGTAAATCCAATCAGTTCCGGAAACAGGGCTCGGGAATGCAAATCCAGCGCAAGTTGTAGTCTGGCGAAAGCGAGTGCCGGCTCGCCGACCCGCTCGTCCTGGGCAAAACGCCAGGCAGTGACCTGCGGCAAAGAGATTTTGGCAAGCGCCAGCGCGCCGCGATACGCCGCCGCCGGTGATTCCGCTTCGGTTCTGCCCAGAAGCCCCAAATAGCCGGCGAACAAGTGCGCCACCGCATGAAGATGACCGTCGGCGGCCTGCGCCACGGATTGCAGCCAAGCGCCTTCGAGCAGAGCCAATGGCGCATGGAAGGCAAGCAAAGCAGGATCGCCTAATCGGAGTTCAGGCGTTGCCACGAAGTTTGGAGGAGCCGGCAGGCGTTGGGGAGATTCCGGCCCGGCCTCCGGCGATAGGGCGGCCAGCCGGCCGCGTACCCAGTCCAGTGAAGCCGGCATCATACCCGGGGCTTCCCGGGCATTCACCAGGCGATAAAACGTTCTTCGGATCGCCTTGCCGTCTTCGATGGAGACGATCTCATCTTCGCAGAACGGCAAGATGGGCTTGTTCACGGGGTTTCCGGTTTGGTAAAAAGATGATCCCCGATCACCAGGGCATCCAGACCACTGGTCATCAACACGCTTGCCGCGTCTTCGACCGAGTGCACGATAGGTTTTCCCATCAGGTTGAAACTGGTGTTGAGCAGCAAGGGCACGCCCGTGTACTGACGAAACGCTTCGATCAACCGGTAGAAGCGTTCATTCCAATCCCTCTTCACGGTTTGCAGCCTTCCGCTTCGATCCACATGCACCACCGCGGGAATCCGCTGTACGACTGAATCACGGAACCGCAGCGTGCGCTCCATATAGGGCGATTCCTGATAGTCCTCAAAATAGTCCGGGCCGTATTCATGCAAAATGGACGGGGCGAAGGGGCGGTATTCCTCGCGAAACTTCACCCGGGAGTTGATCTTGTCCTTCATCCCCGGATCGCGCGGATCGGCCAGGATCGAACGGTTGCCCAGCGCGCGCGGCCCATACTCCGCCTTCCCCTGCACCCAGGCGATCAATTTGCCGGCAGCCAGCAACCTGGCCGTTTCCTCGCCCACCGTATCGGGCAGATGGCGCCTGTTCAACCCGCCGCCGTAATGCGCTAATCTGTCCAAGGCTTCTTCGGAAAAGGTCGATCCCAGATAAGGCGACAGCATTGCCGGTCGCTGCGAACGGTCCGGATGATCGGCCCGAAAAGCCAACCAGGCCGCGCCCAGCGCAGTTCCGTCGTCGGCCGGTGCAGGCGGCACGTACGACTCCCGAAAAGGCGTGCGCCGGAGAATTTGGCCATTGAACGCAGAATTCAGCGCACAGCCTCCGGCCAGCGCCAAGCGGTCGGAACCGCATACTGCGTGAAAGTTGCCGAGAATCTCCGTCATGACCTCGTTGAAGAAGTACTGGCCGGTGAATGCCAGGTCG
>DATIXD010000019.1:0-4846 GCA_035518875.1 Methylococcaceae bacterium
TGTCTCGAAAATCGGAGCCGTTCTTGTACTCCTCAAGGAGTTTCAAGCGTTTCATGCCCGCCAGAACGCCCGCAAACTCGCCGAAATCCGCAAAGGAGCGCTTCCGGAGCAGGGCATTGTCCCAAAGGAAGCCGCTGTTGGCGAATGCTAGCGGATCGTCCCCGTTTTTGGGGTAGCTACGGCCAATGTATCCGGGCCAGTAGGTGTAATCCGTCTCGGCAGCTTGGGTAACCCATTGATGCCCGTCGGCGCTATTACCGCCGTTGGCGTAGAAGTTGTCAAGCAGGACGAACTCGCGCGCCAGTTTTCGCTGGTTGGGAATCACGTCGTCCCCGACCAATTGGAGCGAAGGATCTCCGTTTCCTTTGCCGAGGTCCCCGAAGTATTGATCGTAAGACCGGTTCTCTTTTACTACGTAGACGATATGCCGGATGTGTGAAGGGTCGCCGGCACGTAGCGGCACTGGAGAGGCCGCGACTGGTGACGCTCCGCGAGTGCCTGAATCCGCGTTTGCGGCGCGTACCGCCGCCTCGGTCCGCAACCGGAGTCGATTATTCTCGGCGACCGCTGTGGTGTACCCGGCCAGTTGAGGCCGATCGGGTATGGGAATGACATGCACCGTGCCGCGATTCGCATGCGCGTATCGCTTGCGCTGTTCCTGCCCTTCTCGCCAGCCGGAGCCGACGCCCAGCATGGTCGAAACGGCCAGGGACTTGCCGTCCGGGCTGAGGGCGACGTGATTCGGGTACCACCCTGTCGGGATCAATCCCTCCACGCGTCCGGACGGGCGTACCGATATCACCGCCACCGCATTCAACCCCGCACACGCGACATACAGATACTGCCCGTCTTTACTCAGAACCAGACCCTCGGGGGCTGCGCCCGCCACCGTTCGGTCGAAAGGCTGAATCGCGATGGTCTCGACGACGGCATTGGTCCGGGTGTCCACCACTGTGACGGAATCAGAGTTGCTGTTTGCGACGTAGAGCCGCTGGCGCTCTTCGTCGAGAGCCAGCGCGGTGGGGTGCAGGCCGACTTCGATGACGTGCGTCACCTCGTTCGTTTTCAGATCGACCCGCGCAACCGTTCCGCTAGCCGCGATACCCCGCGCATCCACGACCACATGATCGGCGTTCAACTCATTTCCGGTGGTCGCTGTGCGGTCGCCGCGGCGCGGAAATCTTCCACCCCAGTTGCTCACGTAGGCGACGCTATTCGCACGGTTTGCCGTTACGCCGAAGGGCGCGATGCCGGTGCGAATCTTCCTGGCGGTCCCGGTCGCCCGATCCACGATTGCCAGCGCGTCGTCGAACGTAAGGGCGACGAGTACATCCGCGCCATTATTGATGAGGGCCACACCTCCGACCTGGTTGCGCCCAAAGTCGCTCGCTTGCACGCGCGGGGTTCCCGCCGAAACATCGAGCAGTTGCACGATTTGCCGCGTCTCCGTTCCGACCTTGGCCTGTGCAACGCCCGCAATGACCGGAGCTTTGGCAACGCGGTCGAACGCGATCCCCTGCATGCCGGGCGTCACGTCCACGCGCGCGGCTCCGAGAGTGCGATTGGCGGACCAGTTCAGCTTGTATACCAGCCCCGCTTTGGACGCCCCGGCCAGCACGTAGACGAGGTCGCTCGACTCTCCGAAAGCGATGCCATACACCCGGCGCTCGAAGACGGTTTGAATTCCAGCGGGTGTGATCGCCTGCCGAGTTGTGATCACGCCCGGATCGATAACCGTGTTCACCGCCCTAGGAATCTCGGGCACCGCGGCTCGTTTGGGCGATTCTTGCGCCCCTAGTGACGCTACGGCTAGCGCACAGCAAACGATGGCTACGCCGCCGCAACAAACTCTGTCTCTCGGGATCATTTGGTCTGTCTACCAGTTTTCGAAACCCTATATTAACGCCCGGAACTACTATTTGGGAGTCAGTCCAATGCGCGATACTTTCGCGATCGTCTTTGTATCCGTCCGCCTGTTGTTTGAACGCAAGTTCTGGTGGGAGTTTTTAGAGATCGCCCTGTGCTCGCAGGACCGTGTCCAGGCAGCGCACCAAGCTGATCAGGATTCCACCTATGAGCATGAGGATGGGATGACGGGTTCCGATATGCAGGGCCGGGAAGGCCGCCCGCACCGCGAGATGTACCAAGTGCCGCGTCAGATGGCTTTCTCGCCCAAGGGCCAAGCGTCAACGAAGGTCGTGTGCCGTCACGCGGGACGGAAGGAGGCGAAGTGGATCGGGTTCGGGCTAGCGATCGTGCAGAGAATTGCTCGCTTGCTTGGCGGCACGGCAGAAGTCGTTATTGAGGTGGGGCGTGGCACAACCATCACCCTGACGTTCGCCGCTCGTTCCGCGAGGGGCTGTGATCAACCATCAGACGGCTAACCGTGTTCGAACAACTCAAGCGCTGGCCAAGCGAGATGGCAAATAGACCGAGGCCTTCAGATCACCGCCCCGGCTTTACTCCATCACGCCGAGATCGGCTTGAGGCCGTACGTAACCGCTATTCGTCCGTGACGCATCCTAGGGCTGCACTCTTCACGAGGCGAATGTACTTGGCTAGCGTGCCGCGATCCGCCTTGTAGGGCGGCATATTCCAGTCCTTGCTGCGGGCTGATAGTTCCTCGTCTGAGAGGGCTACAGTCAGCGAGTTCTTTGAGGCGTCAATTGTGATGCGGTCATTATCTTTGAGCAGCGCAATTGGGCCGCCTTCCTGCGCCTCGGGCGTCACATGGCCGACGATAAAGCCGTGAGATCCTCCTGAAAACCGCCCATCCGTGATCAACGCGACATCCTTGCCCAATCCGGCGCCCATTATTGCCGAAGTGGGCGTGAGCATTTCGGGCATTCCCGGACCGCCCTTCGGCCCTTCATAGCGAATCACGATGACGTCGCCCTTTTGAATTTCCTTGCGCTCCAGCGCGGCCAACATCAGCTCCTCGGAATCGTACACGCGCGCCGGGCCCGAGAACTGCAGGCCTTCTTTCCCCGTGATCTTGGCGACGGCGCCTTCGGGCGCAAGATTGCCCCGCAGGATTTGAATGTGGCCGACGGGCTTCAATGGCTTCGCGAACGCGCGTACAATTTGTTGTCCCGGCGTAAGTCCGGGCAGACTCCTCAGGTTCTCCGCAACCGTTTTACCGGTCACCGTCAAACAGCCACCGTGCAGAGCCCCTTCAGCCAGGAGCATCTTCATCACCGCTGGAATTCCGCCGGCGTTCTGGAGATCTTCCATAACGTACGGCCCGCTCGGCTTGAAGTCGGACAATAGCGGAACGCGATCACTCACCTTTTGGAAGTCATCGATCGACAGATCGACCCCGACCGACCGCGCGATTGCGAGGAGGTGGAGCACGGCGTTGGTCGATCCACCCAGCGCGGAGACGAGCACCATCGCGTTCTCGAAAGCCTCGCGGGTCATGATGTCGCGCGGCTTGATATCCAGTTCCAGGAGGTTCTTGATTGCGGCCCCGGCGGCTGCACACTCGTCGAGCTTCAACGAATCCTCCGCCGGCGTGGAGGAACTGTACGGCAAGGACATCCCGAGTGCCTCGATGGCCGATGCCATCGTGTTGGCGGTGTACATGCCGCCGCATGCTCCGGCTCCAGGACAGGAATGGCGGACAATTTCCTGCCGCTGTTGATCATTGATGTTGCCGGCCAGGTACTCGCCGTAACTCTGAAATGCCGAAACGACGTCGAGCTTCTCTCCATCTCGGCAGCCGGCCCTAATTGTCCCGCCATAAATCATCAGCGACGGGCGATTGAGCCGGCCCATCGCCATGATGCACCCGGGCATGTTCTTATCGCAGCCGGGGATCGAGATGTTGGCGTCGTACCACTGTGCAGCCATCACGGTCTCGATGGAATCGGCGATCAGGTCGCGCGACTGGAGCGAAAAACTCATACCGTCCGTGCCCATCGAGATGCCGTCGCTAACGCCGATCGTGTTGAACCGCATTCCGACCAGGCCAACGGCCCCAAGGCCCTCTTTGACCTTTTCCGCCAACTGGAGAAGGTGCATGTTGCATGGGTTGCCTTCAAACCAAACGCTGGCGATGCCCACCTGGGGCTTGCTCATGTCTTCCTCACGAAGGCCGGTGGCGTAAAGCATGGCCTGGGAGGCGCCCTGGGATCTCGGCTGGGTGATTCTGGAACTGAACTTGTTCAATTGAGTAGGCATATTTCTTCGTAAGGTGCTTGAATCGGGATTTGATGTGGGCAAAATCTAGGATCCTGCGGCCGACGGCTTTTCGATTCGCATGTAGTCCACGTCCGACGTGGCGATCATGCCGGTATCCATCATTTCCTCAACCTCGGGAATCAACCGACCAAGGTTTTCGGGCGTATCCACAATGGTGACGACGATGGGTTGATCCTTCTTGATGAGGTGGTGGCGGTGCATCTCGGCCGTTTCTCCGTACCATTCAAGGCCGCGAAACACGGTGGCTCCGGCGATCTTCAATTCCTTGCAGCGATTCACGATCGCCTCGTACAAGGGGCGCCCGTTGTACTGGTCGCTCTCGCCGAAATGGAGACGAAGGAGTTTGGCTTTTTTAACTGTTCGCATGTGAAGTCTCCGCTGCCGGGCGACTGTGAACCAGGCGAATCACATCGACGTCGGAAAGGACGATGATTCCGTCCTGCATCATCGATTCAATCTCGTCAATAGCCTTAGCCAACTTCTCCTCCGAGTCCACAACCGAAATCATGACCGGTAGATCGTGTGAGAACGGAAGGCGCCCACTCTTATGTGTGTGGCCTTTCGCTCCGTATCCGAGGATGCCCCGGTAGACCGTCGCTCCGGCAATATCCATCAGGCGCAAACGCTTGACGATCGCCTCATA
>DATIXD010000020.1:0-3442 GCA_035518875.1 Methylococcaceae bacterium
TTGATCCTGCAATCCGGCGCCGAAGTGGTTCTGATCGAACAGGTTCATGGCTTGCCGGAAGATGCTGGAAAGCCTGGATTTTGAAGTTCACGACTGCGAGATGAGCGAATACATCAAATCCGGTGGGGCCTGCAAATGCCTGACTTTGATGCTTTGATCCGCGCGGCTATCGGGGGAGGTCTCGAATGCGAATTGACCGGAGAGGGTCGGAATCAAATCCCATGAACGCCATTTGCGGTCCCCTACGCCCGCCCTTCCTGATTCTCACGCCCGCCTGCGTAGCCTTGGGGCTGGCGATGGCATACCGCAGCGGAGCGCAGATCAGCATGATCTCGGCGGCGCTCGCGCTGGTCGGTGCAGTTGCCGCCCACATCGCCGTCAATGCGCTCAATGAATATTCCGACTTCAAGATCGGCCTCGACGCCCGTACCCGGCGGACGCCCTTCAGCGGTGGCAGTGGCACATTGCCGGCGCATCCGGAACTCGCGTCCCTGACACTGGCGATGGGGTTGATGGGCGCAATGCTCGCAGCCTTGATCGGCCTGTACTTCCTGGCTTCGCAGGGCCTGGCTCTGCTTCCCATCGGGGTCTTGGGCCTGGTGCTGGTGTTGACCTACACCCCTTGGCTGACGCGGCGTCCGTGGCTGTGTCTCATCGCCCCCGGCCTGGGATTCGGGCCGTGCATGGTGATCGGCACCCAGGTTGCACTGACCGGAGCGTATTCCTGGGGAGGGATGACGGCCTCCCTGATCCCGTTTTTCCTGGTCAACAACCTGCTGCTGCTGAACCAGTTTCCGGACGTGGAAGCGGATCGGAGCGTGGGCAGGAGCAACCTGCCGATACTCATCGGCCGGCCCCGCAGCGTCCAGGTCTACCGCCTGTTCCTCGGTCTAGCGACGTTGACGCTAGGCGCCGCGATCTATTTCCGCTACCTGCCCACTTTCAGCCTCATCGGCTTTCTCGGACTCGCGGCTGCCGTTCCGGTAGTCCGGCGCCTGGTCCGCAACAGCGAATCAGCCGAGGATTTGCTCTCCTGTTTGGGCCTGAACGTGGTCGTAAGCGTCGCTACGCCTGCCTTGGTCGCTTTGGGCGCCTACCTTGGCTGAAACTGCCAATCACTTGGCGAGCGTTGTACCGCGGGAGCTACCAATTGGCTCGGAAGTAACGCCCCAGTTGCAACAGGGATTCGGCCCAGGTCTACCAGATCAGCGGGATCAGCCTATAGCGAACTTTTCTCGTATAAGCGGCATAGCCCGCCAGTTCTCGCCGCAGGAATTCTTCCTCGATCAGAATCCGCACCGCGAGCAACCCGATCGGGACGCTCGCCAGCAAAGTCGCGGCGTATGATTCCAGCCACAGAGGCATGCCGACCATCAGGAGCACGGCACCGGCATACATCGGATGTCGTACCACGGCGTAGGCTCCGGTATCGATGACCGTTTGGTGTCTTTCCTCCTGAAGCTTCACCACCGGCGCCGCGAAGGGATTTTCCCTGAAGGAAAGGGAAATAATCCACCAACCCGCGATGAAAAGGACCAGCCCGAGAGACGAAACGACTATCCCGGGTTCGCCCATCAGGTGAAATCGGAACACATCCAGGGGAATTGCGGCGATCAAACCGAAGAAACTGGGGATAAACAGAAGCACGAATATCTTGTCCGCAAGCGGTTGGCCCTCCTGAAAGAGTGGCTTGAGGCGTTCGTCGAGCAAGTCCTTGTGACCGGGAAAGAGGCTGACCAGCGTCGCCACGGTGGCGACGAAGACTACGCCGATGAACACCCAGGCGCGCCACCACGCCCAAGTGCCGGCCGGCAAGAACAGCAGACCGCCGAATAGGCCCAGATTGATGATCGTGCCGACGATCAATTTGACGATGAACATGAATGTATAAGCCCGTGATACCAGCAATCCAGGACGTAGGCGGCTCAGGCCGAGCAAACGATCACTGTTCCGGACTTTGTGAGCAATGAGAGGGCATGTTGGCGTAGCGCACTCAACGATTCACTTTCCTCACTTTGGCTTTATCAATGGCCGGGCCGAGATGCTTGGCGACTTCCGTCCAGGCGGCGTCTTTATCTGGCTGAGAGCCAATCCAGCGACCCGGCGTACCCTGAATCGCGGCCAAGGGAAGGCCCTCCCAGGCGCAGGCGCGCAGTTGTATGGGCACGACGGTTCTTTCGCCCCTGTGATGAGCGTCCAACGCGAACTCGAGCTCTTTCGTGTAACAAAAATCCGAGTTGATGAAATCGTGACTTACCAGGCAGAGAACCAGATCGGCCTCTTCCAATTGCTGAAAAATCTCTTTTTCCCAATCCGTTCCTGCATCGATGGCGCGGTCGTCCCAGATCTGCAACTTGTTCAGACGTACCAGGGGAGATAGCGCTGCACGCAACTCCGGCAAGAAATCCCGGTCTTTGTGGGAATAGGAGACGAAGGCCTTGACCGGTGTCTGGCCGATTGCATCGCGCATGGCGGGTTCTTCCACGCCGTCCAGGAGATCACTGACCGAGAATTTGCGCTTCAACTTGCCGATTGCAAATTCCTTCTCTCCCATTTTTTCCAGTTCGACCAGCTCGTCATAGCTTCGGAAAAGCTCGCTGTCCGGTATCGGCACCATTTCCTCGAAAGGCAGGTTGACGAAATCCCGGACGATTTCCTTCACCGTTTCCCGAATGAAGCTCAGGAATCGGCGCGGCTCCGCGCCGCACACGTCGATGCGGATTTCCTTGTCTTCCTTGTCGGCCCGTACCCGAGCCGCTGCGTCGAACACATTGGGCTTGTGCAACACCATGCCGCTGCGCCAACGCAGATCGTCCTTGATGAACGGGTGAAGCTTGACCATCAGGCGCGGGAAGATGCTGTCCGGCAGAAACTCGGGAAAGCCGATGACGAAGTGCAACACGGCGCCCTGCAGGGGGAACTCCGGTTCGGGAACCGGCAACAGCTGCGGCACGACGTAACAATGCTCGTTCAGCATGAAACAGAGTTCGAATTCCTGCATCACCCGTACGATGTACTGCAATTTGTTCCGGGGGTAATGAAAGGTCTTTTCACCGGTGTTCCCGCTGGCGTAGTAGCGGGGATCGTTGATGACAGCATCGAAATCGCGTTCGTATAGCAGGCCGCCCTGATTCGCCACCCGCTCGGAATTGATGATGCGATATACGCCATTGGTCAGCCAGAGCGGATTGAGGATTTGGGTTTCGAAGTTTTTTAGATTGCGGAAGTTGATCACGACGCCCAAATCGTGCAGGAACTGCAGCAGCACATCCTGGCTGATTGAACGATCCACGCCTTGTTGAACACAGACCTGCCGGTATTCCGCCGACTCGATGTAATCCTTTTGCATCTGTGCAAAATGCTCCTTGACCGCCAACCAGGCGGAGGGGAAGGGCGTACGCCGGGTGTCGGCGCGGCTGATTTCCGCTATCAGGGCTTGTTG
>DATIXD010000021.1:0-7204 GCA_035518875.1 Methylococcaceae bacterium
TGCACGTTCAGCCAGTTTCGGCTAGCAGCCTGTCGATCATGCCTTCAGCCTGCCCCAAATAGCCACCGCCGAAAAGATTCAGGTGATTGAGCACAGGGTAAAGGTTGTAGAGGATTTTCCGGACGGCAAATCCTCCATCGAGCGGAAAAGCCTCGCGGTAGGCGGCATGAAAATCCCCGCCGAACCCGCCGAACAATTCGGTCATGGCGAGATCGGCCTCGCGGTCGCCGTAATAACAGGCCGGATCGAAGATGACCGGTTGACCGGATTCATCGCAAGCATAATTGCCGCTCCAGAGATCCCCGTGCAGCAGGGAAGGCCGGGGTCGATGACCGGCAAACAAGGCGGGCAGACGTTCCAGCAGCTTTTCGCCGCTGCGTTGCAGCCTGCCCCCATAACCCTGATCTGCAGCCAGCTCCAACTGAAAGCCGAGGCGATGACGAGCCCAGAAATCAGCCCAGTCTTCGCTGCGCGGATTCGGTTGCGGGGTGGAACCGATGGTATTGTGGCGGTGCCAGCCGAAGTGCGGCTGCGAAATCCCGTGCATCGCCGCCAGTTGCCGGCCCAGCAAGCGGTCGGAAATCGAACGGCCAGACCGCAGGTTCAGGCATTCCATCGCCAGAAAAGCCTGATCGCCTGCCACGCCGAAACAAACCGGTTCGGGTACCCGCACCGTCTGGCTCGCCCGAATTTCGCGCAAACCCTCGGCCTCCGCCTCGAACATGGACAGTAAATCCCGGCGATTGAGCTTGACGAAATAGACACGCTGCTCGCCTTCGATCCGATAGGCGGAATTGATGCAGCCCCCGCCCGCCGAAGCCGTTCTAGCAATGCGAAAATCCTCACCGGTGGCTTCGCGGATGGCTTGTTCGATGCGTTGGAACATGGCGTTGGTCGACATCATAGTGCTCAAGGGGTAATCAGCCTTACGGCTGCATGATCTGGGCGGTTACGACTTGAATTCACTTCGCGATAAACCGGAGTGGCGCTCTTTTACCTCTTCGGGAGAAGCGCGTTCACAGAACAACTCCAACGCCTCTCGAAGCTTGTCGCGAGCTTGCTCGACGCTATCGCCTTGGCTTGCTTTATCCATCCAAAACCGGACACAGCAAAACATATCCATTATTTTCGCGCCCAATAATTACCGTAAGTTTCATGGGTACGCTCGAAGAAGGATATTTCAATGCTTCAGACACCGGCCGCCTACGGCTGCAACGCGGGACAAGCGTCCCTACGATGACCCACCCCATGCCGGGTTCTGCAAAGCCCCGCCATGAAACACGAGTTGCCCTAAAAACTCCTCGCCCTGCTCCAGGCATTCGATGCGGGTGATCCCGGCGCTGGCGACCTTGATGCGGAACAGGTTGGCGAGAGGGATGTCCAGCACGATCGACAGCACCATGCGGATGACGCCGGCGTGGCAGATCATCAGGATGTGGTTACCGGCATGACGGTTGAGAATCTCGTTCCAGGCGGAGGCGATGCGGGCGCGGAAATCGGCCAGTCCTTCGGCGTCTTCGGGACGGTTGTTCATGGGATCGCGGTAAAAGCGCTGCAACATGCCGGGATCGTACTGGCTGATTTCCTCCTTGGTCTTGCCCTGCCAGGAGCCAAAGCCGAGTTCCTGGAGCCGGGGTTCGACTTCCAGCGCGATGCCGTGACGCTCACTGAGCTCCTCGGCGAAAGCCAGGCAGCGGCTCAGCGGGGAGCTGACGATGACATCCCATGGATGGTGATGCCCGACCACCGCACGCATCTGGTTCCAGCCGGTATCGCTGAGCGGATCGTCGATCTGCCCGCGGTAGCGGCTGCCGCCCACGGGTTCGCCGTGGCGTATTAAATCGATGAGCGTCGTCACCCGTTCTTCAGTAATCAAGTTCGTCCCGCCTTTTCTAGTGCTTGTCTGGCCTGCCGGGCTGCCTCGCGCACCCGCCCGGGCGCGGTGCCGCCGAGGTGATCGCGCGCGGCGACCGAGCCCTCCAGGGTCAGCACGTCGAAGACATCGGCTTCGATGCTAGCCGACAATTGTTGCAATTCCGTGAGAGCGAGTTCGGAAATATCCCGCCGGCTCTCGACCCCTAGGCGCACGGCCTTGCCGACGATCTCGTGGGCGTCGCGGAAAGGCACGCCCTTGCGGACCAGATAATCGGCAAGGTCGGTGGCCGTAGCGTAGCCTTTCTTGGCGGCTTCGACCATGACCGCGCGATTGGGCCGTACATGCGGCATCATGTCGGCGAAGGCGCGCAGGCAATTTTTCAGGGTGTCCACGGTATCGAACAAGGGCTCCTTGTCCTCCTGATTATCCTTGTTGTAGGCCAGGGGCTGGCTTTTCATCAGAGTCAAGAGGGCGAACAAATGACCGAACACCCGGCCGGACTTGCCGCGCACCAGTTCGGGCACGTCCGGGTTCTTTTTCTGCGGCATAATGGAAGAACCGGTGCAAAAGGCATCCGGCAGGTCGATGAAGCCGAACTGGGCGCTGGTCCAGAGGATCAGTTCTTCCGAAAAGCGGGAGAGGTGCAGCATGATCAGACTGGCGCAGGCGGTGAATTCGATGGCGAAATCGCGGTCACTGACAGCGTCCAGCGAATTGGCCGCCGGCCTCGAGAAGCCCAGCAGTTCGGCGGTGTAGGTGCGGTCGATGGGGAAGCTGGTGCCGGCCAGCGCCGCTGCGCCCAAGGGCATGACGTTGACGCGCTTGCGGCAATCGGCGAGCCGTTCGCCGTCGCGCGCCAGCATTTCGTACCAAGCCAGCATATGATGGCCGAAGGTAATAGGCTGAGCCACCTGGAGGTGGGTGAAGCCGGGCATGATCGCGTCCGCTTCGCGTTCGGCCAGGTCGATGAGAGCGGATTGCAGCCGAACAAGTTCCCTGCCGATATGATCGATTTCGGCGCGCAGGAACAGGCGCACGTCGGTGGCAACCTGATCATTGCGCGAGCGAGCGGTGTGGAGTTTCTTGCCGGCGTCGCCTATGCGATCCGTGAGGCGCGCCTCGATGTTCATGTGCACGTCTTCCAGTTCCGCTGACCAATGGAAATCGCCTCGTTCGATGTTCGCCAGGATGTCCTCCAGCCCGTGGACGATGGACTTGCACTCCTTTTCGCTCAAGACGCCGATGCGCTCGAGCATGGCGGCATGGGCGATGGATCCCCGGACGTCGTAGGGCGCGAGGCGCTTGTCGAATTCGACCGACGCCGTGAACGCCTCCACAAAAGCGTCGGTCGCTTCGGTAAAGCGCCCGCCCCAGGGTTTGTGTTCGGTGGTCATAACGATTCCTTAAGGATTTGATTGACTGTCGCCATTATAACGCCAACGACCGGCGATCCAGTGAGATGAAAAGGGCTGCGAGGTAGGAGGCAGCGGCGCTAGAATAGGGTCATCATAAAACCGCGCCGAAGGATGATCGTCTATGCCCGCTCTTACCCAAACCCCCGCCTGGTTGACTCTGCAGGAACATCACCGGGATTTAGCCCGCCTGCATCTGCGCGACTTGTTCGAGCAGGATCCGCAGCGCTTCGAGCGCTTGTCGCTCCGGCTGGGGGACGTCTTGTTCGATTATTCGAAGAACCGCATCACCGAACAGACCATCTCCCATCTCGTCGATCTGGCGAAACAAGCGAAACTGGCGGAAAAAATTGAGGCGATGTTCAGGGGCGAAAAAATCAACGTCACCGAGAACCGGGCCGCCCTCCATGTCGCCTTGCGGAACCGCTCGAACCGCCCGATTCGGGTCGAAGGCCAGGACGTGATGCCCGAAGTCAACCGCGTGTTGCACCAGATGCGACATTTCAGCGAGGCCGTGCGCTCCCACGAATGGCGAGGCTACACCGGCAAGGCGATCACCGATGTGGTCAACATCGGCATCGGCGGTTCCGACCTCGGCCCGAAAATGGTGGTCAAGGCGCTGACCCCTTACGTCAAGCCGGGATTGCGAGTCCATTTCGTCTCCAACGTGGACGAAGCCGACCTGCTGGAGACGATCAAGAATCTGAACCAGGAAACCACGCTGTTCATTCTCGCCTCGAAAACCTTCACCACCCAGGAAACCATGACCAACGCCCATTCCGCGCGGGATTGGTTTTTGGCCAAGGCGAAGGATGAAGACGCCATCGCCCGCCATTTCGTGGCGGTGTCCTGCGACGCGGAGAGTGTCGCCCTGTTCGGGATCGACACGGCGAACATGTTCGAGTTCTGGGACTGGGTGGGGGGCCGCTTTTCGGTCTGGTCGGCGGTCGGCCTATCCATCGCGGTCGCCATCGGCATGGACCGCTTCGAGGAACTCCTCGCCGGGGCTCACCGGGTGGACGAACACTTCCGTTCCACGCCGTTCGAGCGTAACGTTCCGGTTATCATGGGCCTGTTGGGGATCTGGTACAACAACTTCTTCGGCGCCGAAAGCCACGCCATCCTGCCCTACGACCAATACCTGGATTACTTGCCGGATTACCTGCAACAGGCGGACATGGAAAGCAATGGCAAGAGCGTCGATCTACAGGGCCGGCGCATCGATTACGGCACCGGCCCGGTGATTTTCGGCCAGCCCGGCACCAACGGGCAGCACGCCTTTTATCAGCTGATTCACCAGGGCAGCAAGCTGGTGCCCTGCGATTTCCTCGCCGCCGCGCAAAGCCATCATGATCTGGGCGAACATCACACCATCCTGGTCTCCAACTTCTTCGCCCAGCCAGAAGCGCTGATGCGCGGCAGGACCACCGAGGAGGCGCGGGGCGAACTGGCGGCGAAAGGCGTCGCGCAGGAACTTCTGGACCAACTGGCCGCGGCAAAAACTTTTCCCGGCAACAAGCCTTCCAACGCTTTCCTCTATCGCAAGCTGACGCCGGAAACCTTGGGTTCGATCATCGCCCTTTACGAACACAAGATCTTCGTGCAGGGCGCGATCTGGAATATCAATTCCTTCGATCAGATGGGCGTGGAACTAGGCAAGCAACTCGCCAGAACCATACTCAGGGAACTGGCCGGCGACGAGCCAGCCCTCTCCCACGACTCATCGACCAACGGACTGATCAATCATTACAAAGCCTTGCGCTAGCCAAGGCCTGAAAATCCCCAGCTTTCCAGACCGACGGCGCTTGTTATCCTACGGCCGGTGTTTGCCGGCCTTCGCATACCGAAACAGTTTCATGCGATTGCCCTGGGTTCTGAACCCTTCGACGAATTCGACATAAGTCTGTCGAAGATACGTTTCCCCGCCCTGGACACGAGGCCAATTAAGGGGCCACCGTCGATTTCCTCGGCGCTTCCCGGCTCAGGCGATATTCCTCGAAAATGCCGGTCAGCTTGCGGCGGAATTCGTTGGCCACCGTAGTGACATCGCGCCTTTTTTCAACGACGCGCGGTGTAAGCAGCACCACGAGTTCCGTTCGAAGGACGTTCTTTGTGGTACTGCCGAATAACCACCCCAGGCCCGGTATTTTGTTGAGCCAGGGTATGCCGGTTTCGTCGCGGGTGTCCCTATTCTGGATCAACCCCCCCAAGGCGAGGGTATCGCCGTCGTTGACCGCCACCTGGCTCTGGATTATGCGCTGGGCAAACTGGAATAAGGGGGCGTTACCAGTACCAGTCGAACTCTGCAGCTGGGTAGGTACGCTCGTTGCCTGGGCGATATCCATGATTACCAGGCCTCCGGAATTGACCCTCGGCCTTACCTTCAAGATGACGCCGCTTTCCACATACTGAATGCTGGGTGATGACACTGCACCAGTAGTGGTGATAATACCCCCACCCGACGAGGTGGGCACCTTATCGCCGACGTTGATATTGGCTTCCTGATTGTTCAGGACCATCAGTGAGGGGGAGGAGACGACATTGACCTTATTATCGTTGGCCAAGGCGGTGAGGAGCACCTTGATATCCTTGCCGGCAAAGGCGTAGGCAAACCCTCCGGGGCCGGATCCGGTAATCGCTATATTTTTGATTTTATCTAACAACCCACTGGTGCCCGCCAACGCCTCTGCACTACTGCCCTGGTTAAACAGCCATTTGATTCCATACTCTAATTTCCCGGTCAACGTGACTTCCGCGATGGTCGCATCGATCAAAACCTGCAGGGGCAGCACGTCCAGTTCCTTGATGACGGCTTCGATGTCCTTGTAGTCCTGGGCTTTGGCGAAAATGATGAGGGCATTGTTGGCCGGGTCGGCGACGATGCGTCGGTCGTTGCCGAGTTCGGCCACTACCGACCCGCGGGGGCCTGCACGGCCGGAAGTTGTCCCACCCAGTGTTCCACCAGCCATACCGCCACCGAGGCCGCCCGTGGAAGATGCGCCCGTCCCGATCTGGCTGCCGCCCGTTGTGCCCGTGCCAGTCGTCGTGCCGCCGATACCCTGGTCCTCAACCTGGTAGGTGCCCATCCCTCCGCTGTACGCGCCGGTTCCGGTCCCGCCAAACGCACCGCCAGTCCCGCCAAACGCACCGCCAGTCCCGCCAAACGCACCGCCAGTCCCGCCAAACGCACCGGCGGTCCCGCCAAACGCGCCGCCGCTGATCGCCGCGCCGGTCAAACCGGGCGCGAGCTGTGCCGCGGGCGTTCCGCGGGCTGCGGCGGCGCCGCCGAAAATTTGCGAGAGGGTTTGCGCCAGTTGCACGGCGTCGACGTTCTGGACGCGATACACGTGCATGTTGCCGGTGGCCTTTCCCGTGTCGTAACGGTCCAGGCGTTCGATCCAGCTTTCCACCTCGTCGAGGTAGCGCGGCTGGGGTGACACTACCAAAATCGCGTTGAGACGCTGGATGGGCAGAAGGCGCAGCATGCCGGCCAGGGGCCCCTTGACAATGTCTCCCAACAGTTTGTCCAGTTCCTGGACTATGGTGGCAGCATCGACGTTTTTCAGTGGGTAAATCCCCACCGTCATGCCGCGCATAAAATCCACGTCGAACAGGCGGATGGTTTCGATCGCGCTCTCGAGTTCTTCCGAACTGCCCGCCAGCATCAGCAAGTTCCTGATTTCGTCGGCGCGGACAACGGACTTGGGCGGCATCAGGGGTTCGATCACTTTCTGCATGTCCTTGACGCTCACATAGCGCAACGGCACCACCCGCAGCTGGTAGCCGACCGGCAGACTCTGCCCGGCCAGTCCCAGCCGCGCGCCCGGCGTCGCCATGACGGCGCCACCTTCGGGTTCGATCCGGTAGATCGGGCCATCTTTGATCAGCGCCGCGCCATTGGTCTGGAGTAGCATCT
>DATIXD010000022.1:0-21063 GCA_035518875.1 Methylococcaceae bacterium
GTTGTTCAGCGCCCACCCTGCCGTGCGTCCCGCGGTCGCCACCCATAACCCGCGCAGCCTGGCGCTGGCGATGGCGCTGGCCGAAGAAGCCCGCCTCAAAGCCGACGAATTCGAATTTCAGATGCTTTACGGCATGGCCGATCCCTTGCAGCGAGCCATCGCCGGCTTGGGCTACTGTCTTCGCATTTATCTGCCCTGCGGCGAGGCGATACCGGGCATGGCCTATCTGGTTCGCCGGCTATTGGAGAACTCCTCCAGTCAGTCCCTGCAACGCTTGGCTCTCATTCGTTCGAACACCCCTGAACAGTTGCTGGCACAGCCAAGAGCTTCGGCCGATAACGGCAAGTCGGAAGAAGCACCCCAGCCCGGACGGGTGACACCGTTCCGAAACGAGCCAACCTGCCGCTTCACCGATCCTCGGCAGCGCAAGCACTTCGCGGACGGCATCGAACGGGTCAGGCAGCGACTGAACGCGGTTCACCCGCTGATCATCAACGGTACGCCCCAGGACACCGGAACCTATCTCAACTCGGTCAACCCTGCCCGCCCGCAGGAAATCGTAGGTCGTGTAGCCGTCGCCGGGCCGCATGAAGCGGAAGCAGCGATCGCAGGGGCCGCGGAGGCATTCCGCTCCTGGTCACGGCAGCCCGTAGCCCAACGCGCCGCACTGCTGCTGAAGGCGGCGGCGCTGCTGCGTGAGCAGTGCACGGAATTCGCCGCCCTGGAGATCCTAGAAGCCGGCAAGACCTGGCGCGAAGCGGATGCCAATGTCACCGAGGCGATCGATTACCTGGAATATTATGCCCGCGAAGCGCTGCGCCTGGCACAGCCGCAAACACGCGATGTGGCCGGCGAACACAATCGGCTCGGGTATCGCCCTTACGGCGTCGGATTAATCCTGCCGCCCTGGAATTTTCCCTTGGCGATCCTGGTCGGCATGCTTTCGGCCGCACTCGTCGCGGGAAACACGGCCCTACTCAAGCCCTCCTCGATGACGCCGGTGATCGCCGCCCGTTTCGTCTCACTGTTGCAGGAGGCGGGTGCACCGCCGGGCGTGGTTCAATTCGTTCCAGGAAGGGGAAGCACCGTCGGCGAACATCTGGTCAAGCATCCGGGCATTCACTTCATCGCGTTCACCGGATCTCGGGAAGTCGGGACCCGCATCCTCAAGTTGGCCGCAGAACTCGTCCCCGGACAACGGCATATCAAGCGCGTCATCGCGGAGATGGGGGGCAAGAATGCCATCATCGTGGATAGCGACGCCGATCTGGATGAAGCTGTCGCCGGCATTCTGCACTCGGCTTTCGGCTACCAGGGCCAGAAGTGCAGCGCCTGTTCCCGCGTGATCGTGGTCGGCCCGCACTACGACGAAGTTCTGGGGCGGCTGAAGGAAGCGGTGCGCAGCCTGAGGATCGGCGACCCTGCCGACCCCGGCGTTTTCCTGGGGCCGGTCATCGATCACGCAGCGAAGGCGCGCATCGAGCAAGCCATCGAAGCGGGCAGTCGATCTGCCGAGCTCGCTTTAACAATCGACTGCTCGTCTCTTCAACCTGGCTACTTTGTCGGTCCGGCCATTTTCAGCCGCGTACCGCCGGATTCGCCTCTGGCTCAGGAGGAAATTTTCGGCCCGGTGCTGGCGATGATGCAGGCCCGGGACCTGGACCATGCCCTGGCGATCGCCAACGGCACCGCTTATGCACTCACCGGCGGCTTCTATTCGCGCAGTCCCGGCAATATCGATAAAGTCCTTCGGGAATTCGAGGTGGGTAATCTCTATGTCAATCGCAAGATCACCGGCGCCCTGGTCGATCGGCAGCCGTTCGGCGGCTTCAAACTGAGCGGCTACGGCAGCAAGGCGGGAGGCGCCGATTATCTGCGGCAATTTCTCACTCCCTGCACCTTCACCGAAAAGACGCTACGGCGGGGATTCGCGCCGGAAGTGGGCGGATAGATGATATAACGACGACAAGGAGAAGCGATGTCCGACGTAAACAGTTTTTTCCAGGAAAAACAGGCCGCATGGCTCTATCGGGTGATCGCCCGAAAAGAAAGCGATCCTGCGAAACAGCGCCTTTTCCTGAATCTGGCCCACAGCGCCGAAATCCAGGCGGCGATTTGGGAAGCAAAATTGAAGGCGACGCCGCTTCGTCGGTTCAAACCGACCTGCCGGGCACGACTGGTAGCCCGCCTCGTTCGATTTCTGGGGCCAAAGCCGTTGCGCGTGGTGTTGGCCGCCATGAAGATTCGCGGCCTTTCCGTTTACCAGCATCGGTTCAGTCCAAGGCACCCGATGCCCACGACGGTCGCTCAGGTCGGTCTGCGCCACAAAAGCATTGCAGGAGGAAATTTGCGGGCTGCCGTGTTTGGGATCAACGACGGCCTGGTTTCCAACACCAGCCTCATCATGGGCATCGCAGGGGCCGGCAACGTACTCGACTTTTTGATCCTCAGCGGCATCACCGGTCTGTTGGCGGGTGCTTTGTCCATGGCGGCGGGCGAGTATGTTTCCATGCGCTCCCAACGCGAGCTCTATGAATATCAGATCGATCTCGAGCGGGCGGAATTGGCCCTCTATCCCGAAGAGGAGGCGGAAGAACTCGCCCTAATCTATTCGGCCAGGGGAATGAATCTGGCGGATGCGAGGCGCCTCACCCGAAAAATGGTATGCGAGCCGGAACATGCCTTGGACCTCCTAGCCCGGGAAGAATTGGGACTAAACCCGAATGATTTGGGCTCCCCATGGGGTGCGGCGCTATTCTCATTTGCCGCTTTCACGGCAGGAGCGGTCATTCCGCTCATTCCGTTTCTCGCCGGTTTCGATCGCCAAACCGCCATCGTGATTTCCGCCGCGCTTGCAGCGGGCAGCCTGTTCGTCGTCGGTGCTGCCCTGAGCCTTTTTACCGGAAAAAGTGCGGTATTCGGCGGGTTTAGGATGTTGCTGATCGGTGGCGGCGCCGGGCTCACGACCCATGCCATCGGTCATTACTGGGGGACGGACGGCTTGTCCGGTTAAAAGACCCTACTTGAAGAGGGCGCCTAATACCGCAAAACGTCTCTTACATTGGCCAAAAATCCTCGGGACGCCTCCTCGACCATGGCCAGCACGCGCTCGAATCCTTGGGCGTCGCCATAATAGGGATCGGGAACTTCGCGCGTTTTCAGCCGGGGGGCGAAGTCGAGAAACAGTTTGACCTTATGGGAATGGTCTCTTGGACATACGAACATCAACGTGTCGTAATTGTGTCGATCCATCGCCAGGATATGGTCGAACACCTCGAAATCCGAGGTATCAACCTGGCGCGCGCGCTGCGAACCGATATCGATTCCCCGCTGCAGAGCCGCATGCCGTGCCCGAGGGTCTGGCGGATGATCGACATGGTAGGCGTGAGTGCCGGCAGAATCGATGTGAAAATATTCCTCCAAACCCTCCAGAACTACCAAATGACGGAAAACGCCTTCGGCGGTCGGCGACCGGCAAATATTTCCCATACAAACGAAGAGAACGCTAATTTGTTTCATACCGTCTAATCTCTTTGCCTTGCGTCACTCGAATTACACCGAACGGCCGGGGTTCATATGGAAATCAAGTTTTCCAGACTATCCAATTGCGCTACCGTACCTAAAGCCAAAACTTGATCGCCCGCGTGCAAAACCATTTCGGGTCCCGGATTCGCCAGCACCTGATTTCCTCGCAAAACGACCAGGACACTCGCGCCGGTTCTTGCCTGCACGTTCAATTCCGCCAGGCTCTGGCCGATCGCCTTGGCGCTTGCATTCACCTTGATACCCTCGAGATTCAAGCTTTCCTCTCCCTTTTTGATGACCGTGTCGAAAAAATCCACCACGGTCGGGCTCAAGATCAGGTGCGCTAAACGCCGCCCGCCGATGGCGTAAGGGCTGATGGCCCGGTTGGCGCCGGCGCGAAGCAGTTTCGGAATACTGGTTTCGTTAACGGCACGCGATACGATGAACAAATCCGGCTTGAGCACACGCGCAGAGAGGATGATGTACAAATTGTTGGCATCGTCGCTGGTAGTAACGATGAGACCGTTCGCCCGCTTCACGCCGGCCTGCTCCAGAACGGCGTCGTCAGTGGCATCGCCCAGCACGATCAGATAACCGTGCTGATGAGCGTAATGGAGGGCTTCCGTGCGGGGATCGGCAATGACGAAAGGCACTTTGGCTTCGTGTAACTCGGAGGCCGCTTGCTTTCCGACCCGCCCTAATCCGGCGACGATGATATGATCACTTAATGTATCGATCTCTCGTTGCATTTTCTTCTCTCCCAGCGGGTCCCTAAGGCGGCTGCTGACCAAATAGTCCATGATTACGGTCAGACTGTAAAACAGGCTGCCTATCCCGGTGATGGCGATGAAGATCGTAAATATTCTTCCTACGTCATCCAGGGCGATGACTTCCCCGTAGCCGATGGTCGTGATGGTGATGATCGTCATGAACAAAGCATCGAGGATCGTCGCGCCCTGGGCGCGACCCAGCAGGGCATAACCGGCTGTTCCGATCGCCGTCACTAGGCTCACCAGGATGATCGGCAACACCAGTCGCGCGCGCAAGGGATGTGGAACTTCAGAAATCATTAAACACTACGCCCATGAACATTCGGTGCAGATTGATCATCGAACATTTTACTCAGGCTGCGGCCGGCGCGCACAGCCGACTCGATCAGCCGCAGACAGCAGATTGCCATCCTCCTCAGGGGGCCAGAAGACCAATTTGGACCTTACAATACGCTCTGATTTAAACACTAACCGAATTACCGATAAGGCATTCCATGTCCCATTTCCCTACCGCCGCGCCGGGAATCGTGGAAATCTTAGGTGGCGTCTACACGGTCGAACTGTCCGGAGAGAGCGAGTGGAAAAGATATCAGGCGGAGGATTGTTTCAATGTACCGGGCAATAGCCGTGCTGGAATCAAAACCCTTGAACTTCTGAATTATGTCTGCGATTACGGCTGACCGATCGACTTCTATCGGGCCAGGCGTGGCTCAAGCAGTTTCAAATAAACGCGAGGCTGTCCGCTTAACGTGAAGCGGCAGCAGCGGCAGGGGTTGAGGCATAATCGCTCTGCCAGAATTTTTCGAGCTGGTAAAACTCCCTGACTTGTGGCTTCATCACATGGACGATGGCGTCACCGAGATCCACCAAGACCCATTCCCCGGTCGCCTGTCCTTCGATGCCCAAAGGCTGCACTTCGCTGGCTTTCGCTTTCTCGACGACATGATCGGCGAGGGACTTCACGTGTCGCTCGGAAGTGCCGCTCGCGACAATCATGTAATCCGTCACACCGGTTTTATTTCTAACATCGATCACTCTGATGTCACGACCCTTACCGTCGTCCAATGCGGCCAATATGATGGTTAACAATTCGTTATTCTGCATCTCTCACTTTTTCGAAAACAGTATAAAACACCGAGTTGCCCATATCTTGCGTAAGCTGTTTCCTGATCTGATGATGGGACATTTCGTATAACTCTCTTCCCGAATCTGCGCAAGCCCTAACTTTAATCCCGAGGCTTCATGGACACATCCGCCTCATCGCGCAGCTGCTCCACGAAAGCGGCAAACTCCCTTTGTCCGGCGTTTTTCGCCAGATAATCGCGGGCCATGTCCAGTTCCTTGGGATCGACACTGCCAGCCGAGCCTTCCTTGACCTCGAGCAGCGTAAAGACCGCTTGATCCCCATTGTCCAGACTCACTAAGGTCGCACCGGTCTTGCCTTGCTTGGAAGGAGTCGCTTTGAACGCGGCATTGACGAGGGCGGCAGGCAGGTTGCTGGCGTTGCGTTGAATCGCCGGTGGTTTATTCAAGGCCGATCCCGAGGCTTTCGCAATATCGGCCAGAGGTTTGCCCTGATTCGCTTCGGCAAGCAACTGCTCGGCTTTCTTGCGAGCCTCGGCTTGCGCTGCGCGCGCTTGCAGTTTGCCGATAATTTCCTGTTTCACTTCCGCCAAAGGCTTGTTGGAAGCCGGTTGATGCTCCTTCATCCGTACCACGTAGACTCTCTCATTGGCAATCTCCACGGGTTCGCTGTTCCTGCCGTCGAGAACGTCTTGGCTGAAGGCCGCATCCCGCACCTTCTTCTCGGCGGCGATACCGTCCCCGGCTTCGCGGGTGAACAGCGCGGTTTGCGCGATCGTGAGATTGAGCGCTTTCGCTGCGGGTTCTAGACTGTCTGGATGCTCGAAGCTTTGCTCGGTCAGTGTCTGACCCAGTTCGTAGAACTTACTTTCGGCCTGGCTGCGCTGGAAGTTCTTGGCCAACTCCGCCCGAACCTCCTCGAAAGGCTTCGTGGCGGCCGGTATGAGTTCGGTCACCTGGATGAGATGGTAACCGAAGGCAGTCTTGATGGGCTGAGAGATTTCGTCCTTAGTGAGGCGAAAAGCGGCTTCGGCGAAGTTGGGGTCCATCGTTTCCTTGTTGATGAACCCGAGATCGCCGCCTTTTTCAGCCGACGCCTTGTCGTCGGAGGCTTCTTTCGCCAGCTTGGAGAAGTCCTCGCCTTTCATCAACCGCTCGCGCAGTTGCGCGGCTTTCGCCAAGGCCGCCTGGTCTGCACCGTCCTTGTCGGTCTCGATCGTAACCAGAATGTGGCTGACTTTGCGCCGCTCGGGCGTGCTGTACTGGCCTTTTTGCTCCTCGTATGCGTTCTTCAGCTCTTCCTCGCCGGCTTGAACCGTATTGGCGATATCTTCGAGGTTGATGCTCAGATATTCAACGGCGATCTTCTCCGGATTCTGAAAAGCGCTCAAGTTTTCCTGGTAATAGGCCTCGATATCCTGGTCCGAAATTTTCCCGTCGTACTTTTTCACGGGTACGGTAAGATATTCAATTTGCCTTTGCTGATTTCTCAGACGATAAAACGCCTCGATCTGCTGTTTGGTCACAAACGCCGTATCGGTGATCCCCCGCTGGTACTGCTCCATGGTCAAAACCTTGCGCATCTGCTCGACGAATTGGGCAGGGTTTTGGCCTTGCGAGGAGAGCATCAGCTTGTATTTTTCCTTGTCGAACTTGCCGTCGGTCTGGAAGTATGGAAGGGACTGAACAAAACCCCGCACATCGGCATCGCTCATAGCCAAGCGCTTATCTTCGGCGCTTTGAACGATGAGTTCCTCTTTGATCAAGTGGTCGAGCGCCTCATGCTTGAGCTGTTTCTCGTCGAAGTCCCCCATCCCTGTGAGATTGGCCAACTCCTGCTCGTACACACGATTCACATCCCGTTCAAAGATCTCACGGTCACCGACGGAGGCTACGGGTGTCTCTTTTCCGGCAGAGAAATAATTTTGAATCCCCCACAGGGCAAACGGTACGCCGATCAAAATCAGTAAGACCCAGGCAAAAATTCCTTGGGCGCGGTTACGAATCGCTTGCAGCATATGCCAACAACCTATACAAGATTGAAACGAACGGGCGTGATTTTCTACCGCCCACAAAAAAACCCCGCGACGAATGCCCGGGGTTTCTATTTATTGGCGGAGCGGACGGGGCTCGAACCCGCGACCCCCGGCGTGACAGGCCGGTATTCTAACCAACTGAACTACCGCTCCATTGTTCTGGTGGGTGCTGTAGGGATCGAACCTACGACCCTCGCCTTGTAAGGGCGATGCTCTCCCAGCTGAGCTAAGCACCCATATCCTTAAATCCAAGAGCAAATCAGTTTACAGCATCCTTCAGGGCTTTGCCAGCCTTGAATGCAGGAATTTTTGCCGCCTTGATGGTAATCGCATTGCCGGTCTGCGGATTGCGGCCCTGCCGCTCGGCTCTCTCTTTAACGGAGAATGAACCAAACCCAACTAACGACACCGTATCGCCCTTTTTCAATGCTGCGGTAACCGCGTCTACCAGACTATCCAGAGCGCGTCCGGCGTCAACTTTGGTCAGATTGGCTGACTCTGCGATCGCTTCAATCAGTTCCGCTTTGTTCATTCATCCCCCTATCGATCATTTGGTTATTGGATTGGAGCTGTGTCGAACCGAATTCCTTGCAGCTCACTTCAGTTTGCTAGCCACAGCACAGAAATCTAGCGCCCTGCAATTTAGCAGCTGTGGAAAAGTGATGTCAAGCCGCATTCTGCCTAATCTTTGGCTTTTTTTCCGAAGTCCATAAGACTGAAAAAAGCAAGCCGAGCTTCCTCTTTTTTTATGAAAATCAGCTTGCGGGAACTGATTAATGAGCCATGATCAGACCAGTCGCGGCCGGCTTGGCGGCACACTCCTGCTCTACCGTAACCGGCGCGACCTCCAAGGGCTCCGGCATTCGCTGAAGCGCGACACTTAAGACTTCCTCTATCCAGCGCACCGGGAGGATTTTCAGATCCTGTTTGATGTTCTTCGGGATTTCGGCAAGATCCTTTTCATTCTCCTTGGGAATCAGCACCGTTTCGATTCCTCCCCGATGAGCCGCCAGCAATTTCTCTTTCAGACCGCCTATGGGCAAGACCTCTCCCCTCAGGGTGATCTCGCCGGTCATGGCCACGTCGGAACGCACCGGGATCTTCGTCAACGCCGAGACCAGGGCCGTGCACATGCCGATCCCCGCGCTGGGGCCATCTTTTGGCGTCGCGCCCTCGGGCACGTGGATATGGACATCGTTCTTCTGGTAGAAGGCGGAATCTATACCCAGCGCCTCGGAGCGAGTGCGTGCCACTGTGATCGCCGTCTGAATCGACTCCTGCATCACCTCGCCTAGCTTGCCGGTATAGGTTTGCTTGCCGGAGCCGGGCATGATAACGGCCTCGATGGTCAGCAATTCTCCCCCGACCTCCGTCCAGGCCAGTCCGGTCACTTGGCCAATCTGGTCGTTCTCCTCCGCCCGCCCATAACGATAGCGCTGGACGCCCAGGAACTGATCGAGATTGCGATGCGTAACTGATACCTTTTTGGTGCTCGGCTTGAGCAGAAGGTTTTTGACGACCTTGCGACAAATTTTGGCAATGTCGCGCTCCAAGCTGCGGACGCCAGCCTCCCTGGTGTAGTAACGGATGATGTCCCGCACTGCCGAATCGGCAATATGGATTTCCTTCTCCTTCAAACCGTTGTTCTTGATCTGCTTGGGGATCAAATAGCGTAGCGCGATGTTGATCTTCTCGTCCTCGGTGTAACCGGCGATTCGGATCACTTCCATGCGGTCGAGCAACGGGGCGGGAATATTCATCGTGTTGGCGGTCGCGATGAACATGACTTCCGACAAATCGAAATCGACCTCCAGATAATGGTCGTTAAAAGTATGATTCTGCTCTGGATCCAGGACTTCGAGCAGGGCCGAGGCGGGATCTCCGCGAAAATCCATCGCCATTTTGTCGATTTCGTCCAGCATGAACATGGGATTGCGGGTTTTCACCTTGGCCAGGTTCTGCAGGATCTTGCCCGGCAAAGAACCGATGTAGGTTCGGCGATGCCCCCGGATTTCGGCCTCGTCGCGAACGCCGCCCAAGGCCATGCGGACGTACTTCCGATTAGTCGCTCGAGCGATGGATTGTCCCAGAGAAGTCTTGCCGACGCCGGGCGGCCCCACCAGACAAAGGATAGGCCCCTTCAACTTCTTGACTCGCTGCTGAACGGCCAAGTACTCCAATATGCGCTCCTTGACCTTATCGAGGCCGTAATGTTCTGCCTCCAGAATCTCCTCTGCGTGCTTAAGGTCGAGGCTGATTTTGGTGCGCTTTTTCCAAGGCACGTTGACCATCCAGTCGATATAGTTCCTGACGACGGTCGCTTCCGCCGACATCGGCGACATCAGCTTGAGTTTGTTTAATTCCGCCTCTGCCTTGGCGCGCGCGGCTTCAGGCATGCCCGCCTTCTCAACCTTGCGGGCCAACTCCTCGAACTCGTTCGGCACGTCCTCCATTTCGCCCAATTCCTTTTGGATCGCTTTCATCTGTTCATTCAGATAATACTCACGCTGATTCTTTTCCATCTGTTGCTTGACACGGCCGCGAATACGTTTTTCCATCTCAAGCATGTCGACCTCGTTTTCCATCAAGGTCATCAACTTTTCGAGTCTGGTGGCGATGTCGCTCATTTCCAAGATCGCCTGCTTGTCCTCGATCTTGATGGTCATATGCGCCGCGATGGTGTCCGCCAATCGACTGGGATCGTCAATACCGGAGAGCGAATTCAGCACCTCCGGCGGAATGCGTTTATTCAGTTTTACATATTGGTCGAACGTATTGATGGCCGTTCGCGTCAGGACATCGATCTCCTGTTCGATCAAATTGAGTTCGTCGTTCAGGTTCGACACGAGAGCGACATAGTGCTTGTCAACCAGGCGATATTTCTCGACCCTGCTGCGCTCGCTGCCTTCCACCAACACCTTCACCGTGCCATCTGGAAGCTTCAGGAGTTGCAAGATGTTCGACAAGGTTCCAACTTCGTACAAATCCTGGAATTGGGGATCGTCCACTTCGGCGTCTTTCTGGGCGACCAGCAGGATTTGCTTGTTGTCCCTCATGGCGCTGTCCAGCGCCTGGATCGATTTCTCCCTGCCGACGAATAGCGGAATCACCATGTGCGGATAGACCACCACATCGCGCAGAGGCAATACCGGTACCAGTTTTTCAGCGAGGTGAGTGCTTGAGGGTAGTGTGTTTTCCATGAGGGAAACCTGCAAAAAGGGATGAGCTAGCGATGCTTTTGATATATGGGAGACTCGCTGAAAATGCAAGAGTCCCCGGCGGGAAACGGTCGACCCATATCCCGAATAGCCGAGCGATGGGTCAATCCTAGGTCAACAAACGCGGCTTAATCGGCAGATGCGCACTGCTTGTCGTCGTTCTTGTAAATCAGATAAGGCTGAGTCTCGCCATGAACCACCTTCTCGTCGATGACGACCTTGGAAATATGTTCGGTCGAGGGCAGTTCGTACATCGTATCGAGCAACGTGTGCTCCAGTATCGTGCGCAAGCCCCGCGCGCCGGTTTTACGCTCCATCGCGCGTTTGGCGATGAGTTTGAGGGCGTCCTCGCGGATTTCCAGTTCGCATCCCTCCATGTCGAACAGCTTTTTATACTGCTTGACCAACGCGTTCTTGGGTTCGGTCAGAATGCGAACCAAAGCCTCCTGACTCAACTCCTCCAGCGTTGCGACCACCGGCAAACGACCGACGAACTCGGGGATCAGACCATACTTGATCAAATCCTCGGCCTCGACGTCGGCCAAAACTTCACCGACATTGCGGCGCTCGTCCTTGCTTTTTACCTCGGCCGAAAAACCGATGCCGCCTTGCTCGGAACGCGACCTAATGATCTTGTCCAGCCCGGCGAAAGCCCCGCCGCAAATGAACAGGATGTTCGCGGTGTTGACCTGCAGAAACTCCTGCTGAGGATGCTTGCGCCCGCCCTGCGGCGGCACCGAAGCGACCGTCCCCTCGATCAGCTTGAGCAGGGCCTGCTGCACACCTTCGCCGGAAACGTCGCGGGTGATGGACGGGTTGTCCGATTTGCGGGAAATTTTATCGATCTCGTCAATATAAACGATCCCCGACTCGGCCTTCTCGACATCGTAATCGCATTTTTGCAGGATTTTCTGAATGATGTTCTCCACGTCCTCGCCCACATAGCCGGCTTCAGTGAGCGTGGTCGCATCAGCGATGGTAAAGGGAACGTCAAGAAGCCGGGCGAGGGTCTCCGCCAACAGCGTCTTGCCGGAACCGGTCGGACCGATCAGCAGGATATTGCTTTTCGCCAGTTCGACTTCGTTTTTCTTGGTGTGTGAGCGCAAACGCTTGTAATGATTGTAAACGGCAACGGCCAGAATCCGTTTGGCTTTTTCCTGGCCGATCACGTATTCGTCGAGGACGGCCTTGATTTCTTTGGGCTTCGGCAATTTGTCGGAACCTGCTGCGGCGTTGTCCTGCAACTCCTCGCGAATGATGTCGTTGCAAAGCTCGACGCACTCGTCACAAACGAACACCGCCGGCCCTGCAATGAGTTTTCTGACCTCGTGCTGGCTTTTTCCGCAGAACGAGCAATACAGAAGCTTCCCGCTTCCGTCTTTGCCACTTTTTTCGTCACTCATCGCTAACCCCTTGATTTAAGTCGGATGACTCTTGCAGTAATTATGACAAGCTTGCGCCCATAACGCGATCGCTGCATCAGTCCCGTCGATAGGCACTTAGCTCGCACTAAGCATTGACCGATGATTTAGGAGATCGCCGCGACTCGGTTGGCCAGCACTTTGTCAATTAGACCATATTGCGCGGCATCCTCTCCACTCATGAAATTGTCCCGGTCGGTATCGATCTGGATCTTTTCAATGGGTTGGCTCGTATGTTTTGCAAGAATCTTATTCAATCTCTCCCGCACCGCGAGAATCTCCCGAGCGTGAATGTCGATATCGCTGGCCTGTCCCTGAAAACCGCCCAAGGGCTGATGGATCATGACCCGCGAATGCGGCAAGGAATATCGCTTGCCCGCAGCACCGCCAGCCAGCAACAGCGCACCCATGCTGGCCGCCTGGCCGATGCACAACGTGCTGACGTCCGGCTTGATGAACTGCATGGTGTCGTAAATAGCCAGTCCCGCCGTCACGACACCACCGGGAGAATTGATATAAAGATGAATATCCTTGTCCGGATTTTCCGATTCGAGAAACAGCATCTGGGCGATCACCAGATTGGCCATGTAGTCCTCGACGGGACCCACCAGGAAGATGACCCGCTCCTTAAGTAGGCGGGAATAAATGTCAAAGGCCCTCTCGCCGCGCGCGGACTGCTCAATGACGATGGGCACCAGGCCAGTTGCGTGGGTCTGTAAATTTTTCATAGTCTCGGACGTGAACATATCTTGGCTTTCCTCAATTATTTTCCTGCGAGGGCTGCATTAAATCCTTGAAGCTGATTTTTTCGTCGGTGATTTTCGCCTTTGCCAACACCACCTCTACAACCTGCTCTTCCAGCACCATGCTTTCTACCTGTTTCAACTGCTCCCGGTTGGAATAGTACCAGCTGACCACGTGTTCCGGATGCTCGTAGCTCGTCGCCAGATCCTCGACGGCCGCGCGCACTCGTTTCGGATCTACCGACAGGCGGTTCGTTTCGATGAGTTTGTTGAGAATCAATCCCAGGGCCACGCGCCGTTTGGCAACGGGTTCAAGCCGCTCAGTCAACCCGGCTTCGTCGATGCCCTGATTGCGCTTCTGCGCCGCCTGTTTGTAAGGGGCGAGCAACTGGGTCAGTTCCTGATCAACCAACACGCGCGGCACGCTCAGCGAGGAATGACGGTCGAACAACTGCTCCATAACCGAATTCTTGGTCCGGCTTTGAAGGGCGCGGTTCATTTCACGCTCCATATTGGCCTTGATGTCGGTGCGCAAGGTTTCAAGATCGCCATCCTCGATCCCATAGGCTTTCGCGAAGTCGGTATTCAATTCGGGCAGAACGCCCTCCTCGACTTTCGTAACGTCCACCGTGAATTGGGCGATTTTGCCCGCGAGCTTCTCGTTACCGTAATCTTGCGGGAACGGCAGATCAAAGCTTAGTTTCGAATCCCGCGTCGCACCGACCAAATTGTTCTCGAAGCCGGGGATGAGCTGATTGGAGCCCAAAACGACCGGCAGGTCTTCGACCCTGCCGTTGGTGATTGATTCGTCACCCACCTTGCCTTCGAAGCTGATGATCAAACGATCCTCAATCGCCGCGGGTCTGGAAACTTCCTGCCAAGTTTTACGCTGCTCGCGCAAACGGAGAACCATGCCATCCAAATCCTCCTCGGTCACTTCCGAGACAAAACGTTTGACCTCCAGCACATCGAGCGGCAGCAAGACGAACTCGGGCATGACTTCGAAATCCGCGACATAACTAAGGCCTTCGCCGGACTCCTGTGGCGTGATCAGCGGGCCTCCCGCCGGATTGAGCTTTTCTGCGCGGATGGCGTCGTAAAAGCTCGATTGGATCATGTCCGCCAGCACTTCCTCGCGAACGCTCGCACCAAACCGCTTTTCGACCAGGCTTTGAGGCACCTTCCCGGGACGGAAACCGTCGATCTTGACCTTTCCGGCCAGGGATCTTAGGCGCGAAGTCACCTGCTCCCGAATCTTATCTTCGGGTACATGGACGGTCATTTTTCTGTTTAGTTCGGAGATCGTTTCGACAGAAACTTGCATTTTGTTAACCTCAAATGACTTTGGAGAGATCTTCGCCGTCAAAGCCGCGTCGGGCGCGAGCCTCCGCTCACGCAGTGTGACAGCCCGCATGCGCGGTTATCGATGGAAGGGGTGAAACGGTCGGAATACGGCAACGTGTATGTTTGTTCATGGTGCGAATGGAGAGACTCGAACTCTCAAGGGTTGCCCCACTGGAACCTAAATCCAGCGCGTCTACCAATTTCGCCACATTCGCGTGCAGAAGTTTGGCATTATACTTGATTTATGGTGTTTGCCGACGCGAATTCAAGCTCATGTCGAGAAGTCAAGGCTTGACTCGAAATGACGGATAAAAAGTCAAACTTAAGCACAGCGGGCGCCGACGATTTTGACCAGAAGCTTAAACGTTTTTTCAGCTTTGTTCCATGAAATACGCTTCCTTCCTCCTTTTGAGCCTCGCCCCGCTTGCCTATCTGTTGGTATGCGTGCTCGCTTCAGCGGTACTGGCTTATCCGCTCCATTTCATCACGCAAGAGGCCATTGGTTTTCAGACCCTCATCAACAAGTGCGCTACGTTGCTCATGGTTGTCGGCCTCATCCCGCTTGGCCGCTGGCTGGATATCGGGAAAAAGGAAATCGGCCTCGCCGACACGAAAATCCTGTTTTTCCATCAGCTGCGGCGGGGTTTCGCCTACGGCGCGCTGATGCTGGGCATTCATGTCCTGGTTCTATTACTCTTGGACGTCCGGGTCCTCGATGAAGATAAACTCGAGGCTGCCAGAGTCCTCCGCCTCTCAGCCAAGGCCTTGCTCATTGGCCTAGCAGTCGCATTCATCGAGGAGCCTGTATTTCGAGGGTTCCTGTTCGGAAGCCTCGTCCTCAAGACCGGACGAGCAACTGCCGTGCTGATCAGCTCGTTCTATTTCGCGGCCCTTCACTTCTTGAAAAGCGATCTCGATCCTGATTTTGAAGACGTGCGCTGGAACAGCGGTCTCATCATCGTGATGGACGCTTTGGGCCACTTGTCCCAAATACACCTCGACTCGTTTCTCGCTCTATTTTCGGCCGGCGCTTTGCTCGCCTGCATACGTTCATTGATACCCTCGGGCTTGGGCTATTGCATCGGCTTGCACGCCGGCTGGGTATTCATCATCAAGACAGCCAAGCCTTTCACGAATCGCGGCCTTCATCCGCTCTGGCCCGATCTGGCCAGCAACTTCGACGGCATCATTGGCTATCTCTCCGCCGCTTGGATCAGCGTCCTAATTTTGCTAGTGATCGTCTGCGCACGGGTGAAAGCCAAGAATTTCCCGCTAGCGGCCCCATGATGGACCGTGAACCTCCTTCACGGGAAACCGAGGGCGTCATCAAGTTCCAACTCGATTTCCGCACCGCACCGCCGCCCGCCCGGGAAACCATCGGAGAATTGAACGCTTGGCGCGGCGTGCTTTACAGGCTCGGACTGACGGGGCGAGATGCGAGTCGCTATGGCGGGCTGGCTTACGGCAATGTCAGCCAGCGCGAAGCGCAAAACCGCTTCATCATCAGTGGCACCCAGACAGGGAGCAAGGAACGGCTGACGGCCGAAGACTATTGTGTTGTGCTTGGCTTCGACCTGATAGGCAACCGGATTCGCGCCGAAGGGCCAATCCCCCCCTCGTCGGAGGCGCTGACCCACGCCGCGATCTATGCGGCGAATGCCGATATCACCACCGTCATGCACGTGCACTCCGCCGAGATATGGAGATACCACCCGCGCTTGGCGATTCCGACAACCCCTGCCGACATCGCCTACGGTACGCCGGAAATGGCGCAAGCCGTCCAACAAGCGGCGCAGGCTGGCCGGTCGGCAATCATTTGCATGCAGGGGCACGTCGATGGGGTCATAGCTTTCGGAGTGACGGCGGAAGAAACAGCCCTATGCCTCATACGCCACCTGGCGAAAGCCCTGCGACTCGTCCAGTCGCATCAATAGACAACAAAAAGGGCGCTCGTCTGCAGTACTCGCTCGGTCTACGTCTACGCCTCACCAACCTTCTGATCCTACAGGTACGGGACGCCGCGCGAGCCGTGGAAAGTTTGTTTGTCACCACCACATGGGATAATGCCCCTCCCAAATAAAAAACGGCCGACCCCATGCAATCCAACGGCTCACTTTCAATTCGACGCGAAACCTGGCTAAAGGCGCATCGTTATCTGGCGCTGAGCGTCGGGTTTCTTTTCGCACTCATGGGTCTGACCGGGAGTTTAAACATATACCGCGAGGAAGTGGACGCGCTCCTGAACCCGGAACTGGTCATCGATGAACCTCAGGGCGAATATCTTCCGCTCGATCGGATTATGGCCGCGGTGCGGGCGGCGCATCCGGATCGGCATGACAGCTGGACGCTAGAAATGCCACGCTCCCGAGCAGGCGTGATCACGGCTTGGTATGACAAGCCCCGAGAAACGATCCGTGAAGTCTATGCACCCCTCATGGTGTTCGTGAATCCCTATACGGCTGACGTGATCGGCAGCCGCTTCTGGGGCGATACGGCGACAACTTGGCTGTTCGACCTGCACACGCAACTTCAACTCGACCGCTTCGGCCGCAACGCGGTGGGCATTCTAGGTCTGTTGCTCATCGTTTCGGTCAGCACCGGGTTGTATCTGTGGTGGCCCGGCTTGGGTCGTATCCGACAGTCATTAGCGCTGCGCCACAACGCCGGCCTGATACGGCTGTCCTTGGATTTGCACCGAGCATTCGGTTTCTTCACTGCCGCCGTCCTGCTGTTGCTAGCCTTCACCGGTGTTCATCTGGTTTATCCGAGCGTTCTGGAAACCCTGACGGACTCATCCGGCATGGGCCACGACGACGAAGGCCCTGATATCCGCAGCACGGCTGTTCCCAATGATCGACCCGTCAGCCTCGCTGAGGCGGTACTCATTGCAAGGGGACCGTTTCCCCACGCAGAACTAAGGCGAGTCACAACACCCGACGGAGAAACCGGCACATACCGCATCAACTTACGGCGGCACGGTGAAGCCAATATCAAACACCCCGCCACCATGGTCTGGGTGGATCGTTGGAGCGGCCAGATCCGAGAAGTGCGCAATCCCAATCTGTTCACGGATGGGCAAATCTTGCTGAGTTGGATGTGGCCTTTGCATACTGGCGAGGCTGTCGGCGCGACGGGTAGACTGTTCTGGTTCCTTACCGGCCTGGCGCCTTTCGTTCTGTATGTCACCGGTCTCCTGCAATGGCTATACAAACGCGGCTGGATTCCGGATCGGGAACTGAATGTCACTGCATTGCGCCCACTGCCACAAGTCCTAGCAAGGAAATTTTATCGCCTAGCCGTAGACTTTTCCCGCTTGATACGTGTCATCGGTCTGGGCGCGATGGAATGGGGGATTCGCGTCGCAAAATGGGGCAAGCAACGGAATCCGGATTGAACAGCGGATTGCGCGCCTGCTTTCGTCCATATCCGCATGATCAGTCCGAAAGGCCGAGGTTGCCGCTACCCGCCATTCTTCAACGGTTCACCGGAACGACTGTTTCAAGATACCCAAACTGACAGCAGGGCGATGTTGCGACGCGCCCCCGCAATCAGCACCGCCGAAAAAATGCCCTGTGCGGTTTTGATGCCGCCTTCAACAATCTCGGACGGGATTTCGCCGCGCGGCGAAATGGCGGAAACCATCGAGAGTTTCTGCCAGGGAGCCGGAACCGCTGTCTTACGCTTCCACGCATAGCCGTAAACAGGCGATAGCATCCTGAGTCGGGACGGCCGACGAAGGAGGATCAAACCCGATCACTTTGGCTACCGACCGCTTGAAATCCGCCGTCGCTCCGGAACGGCCCCATACCATCAGCACCGCTACCTGGTCCTTGCGATTACCCCGCGCATGGATCAAGTGACCGCGCTTTGCTGGACTGCCGAAAATTGGATCCATCAGCCTCAACAAACCCTTGCGGTCGACGGGCTTTGGTCCGGGCGGGGATTTACAGGAATCGATGCTGCCGATGGAAGTGGGTGTATTTGTGGATGCCGCAGCGGGCGGACGCTAACGCAAACACAGCGCTAACGACGGATTATTGAATGCGGCTTATGCCCTAATGCATAGGTCAAATGCCACAGTGTCGCTGGTGGATGGATGAACCAAATCCATATAACTTGTGTGGGTTTTGGCTGGTAAGAATATTGCTCGTGTGATACCACGCTTCGGGACCGTGCTGTCCCTCAAGCGCCGTTATTGTTAACAACATTAAGAAACTTGAGGTTTAGCCATGAAATTTCGGACTTATAGCTTCTCCCGCAATCTGCTTATCGTTACGGCTTTCGCGCTAGCATCGCCACTGTCGCAGATGTTTGTGAGTGACGCGTATGCAGAGGACGTTGCTGAGCACAGGATAATCAACAAGAAGCTAAAGGGGAGCTACGGTTTTCTGGCACAAGCCTACTTCGGTGTTGAGTGGGATCAGGTTACCAACGAAACTCGCTCGGCGCTGGCGATGCGGGCGGGGGTCATGAAGTTTGACGGTCGAGGCGGGTGCACCATTCACAGCATGGCCAACAAGGCCGGACTCGCAGCGGCAGTGACACAGGATACCGACCAGTGCACCTACGAGGTTTACGCAGACGGCACCGGCAAGCTCACGGCTTTCCTGGGTGGCCCCAAGGAAAACCCGAACAGCTTTACCTTCGATGCCTTCTTTGTGCTGGTTAAGGAGGGCCAGGAATTCATGTTCACCCGCCTCGAAGGGACGAATAACCCCTCGGACGCAGGAGGCGCCACGCTCGCGTTCGGCCTCGCGAAGAAGCAGTAGCCAATTGGACCGCCGGCTCGACCGTCATCCGAGTCGGCGCGTTCACCTTCCAGGCAACAGTCTCGGCAACATCCAGAGGATGAAGCCGCTCCTCCTTCGCATCCGCGTAGCCGATTTCACCGTCCCGCTGGCCGCCGATCGGCGACACACTTTCGACGGGATTCAAACACCCCCGCCAATGACTCGGCACGCGGCAAGCCCGCGCCGGAGTTTGGTTACGATCAGAACGCTTTTCTTTTTAACTAAAGTTTCGGAGTTCATTTGCCCCAGGAAATTTCGCGCGAGACCTTGAATTACTTGGCCTCCAGACGCAACGTTCGGGGATCAAGTTGCAGGGCTTGCACAAAGAAGCGTTGGACGTGTGATTCAATGGTTTCCATGATCAGGGTGACCGCCTCCCCCAATAGGATTTTCAACTCATCCAGCGCGCCCGCAATCACTGCCCGAAACACCGACCATAACTGCGTGGCGAAACGGATTTGGTGGGCGTTGTCCGATATCTGCTTGCGGATGTCGGCAACCCCGCTGGTCTTTGGCGTGGTCTTGGCGATCACTAGCAGACAGAACCGGATCGCGGTCAGATGAATCGAGGCGACGTAGGCGGCGTAATGGTTCGACTGCTCCTTGAGGAAGCCGAGGTGCTGCTTGGCTTCCTTGAAATACACCTCGATGGCCCAGCGCAGGGCGTAAAGCTCCAGTAGGCGTTGCGGTTCAAGGCTCGGGGCCGTGCTCAAAAACACCGCCCAGTCGTGTTTTCCGGCCTGCGCTTTTTCGCCCTGCACGATGCCGCGCACAAAGAGTAAACGCACCTTAATCCAGTGTTCGGGGTCTTGGGGCGATTCGCTCAGATTCAACTCCACCGCCACCGCTTTGGCCTGATACGGTTGGCCGGGGATCTTGTCCCATTGGCCGCGAATGGTGGCGCGATACAAGGCCTTCACATCCAAATTCCGATGCATCACCTGACCTTGCCGGAGCTCGGTGTGGCGATAGGTCATCGTGTTCTTTTTCATACGCAGGATCGCTGTCAATGAGGCCTCTTCCGCCGTCCGGAGCATTGGCTTGGTGCCAAACCAAGCATCCGCCAGCAGATACTCGGCTTCGATCCCGGCACGTAGCGCCCGACGGATCATGGCTCGCGCCATCACCGGCTTGGTCTGATCGCGCGCTACGCGGTACCGTTTCGCCACCACGCTACGACCATCCCGAAACGGCTGATGCAGCGCTTGCGCCCGGGTGGCGCTGATGAACAGCTCGCTATCCAGCGGCACAAACCCTGCCTCGCTACTCAACCCCAGCGTCAACACCTGCTGCCCCATCACATGACGGCCCGAGGTATGATCAAAGTGACTGGACACTCCAGGCATTTTCTTGCCATGGCGGGTTTGGATGGAGTCATCCAGCACCAAAGCTTGCAGCCCCCTTGAGGCTTTCATCGAACCCACCGCTTTAACCGCAACCTTCTGGTGCAGCCGCCGCCAATCCAGGTCTTCGCGATTCATCGCATCATACAGGGCATCTTTTTCGGCCCAGGAAAAAGTTTGCAAGGACTCCCGCGCAAACAGGCCGAGCGAGCCCGCTTTCAACCAAACCCACAGCACCAGGCAATAGACCAACTCATGAATCGGCGTCCCCGAACGCTTGCTAAACCCGGCCCGGTTCAGCAGCGTTTTCATGCCCACCTGCTTCCACAAGTCGGCGAAAAGATTGTCAACCAGCAGGCCGCTGTCCCGAAGTAAATCGGCGGTCAGGGCTGGCAGCGCCATTGGCGTTGTGTCACGATTCATTGCGATCTCCTGATGCGGGGGTTTGGATGTTTGCAAGACAGCCAATATTATACCCGTTAGGAGGTCGCACCTCCTTTAGAAATCAATCAGATATATCGCTATTTCCGGCTTTTTCAAAGGTCGAAACTTTAGTTAACTATTTAACCCGAACCGGATTATTTGTGCGAAAGTATTTGCCCTTAAGCTCGCTCCGCCCACCAGAGCGCCGTCCACCCCCGGAATATTCATGATCTCGGCGATATTTTCGGGTTTCACATTGCCGCCGTACAGAATCCTGATGGACGAAGCAATCTGCTCGCCGTACAAGTCCATTATCAAGTTCCGAATGAAGTCGTGCACCTCGCTGATCTGTTCTAGCGTGGCTGCT
>DATIXD010000023.1:0-3057 GCA_035518875.1 Methylococcaceae bacterium
GCCATGGGGCAGGAAAGCTAACCCTCGTCCCATTGCATAAACCGCCTAGTCTCTCTTCCGGCTTTCTCGCCGGATCGAATACCCCTTTACCAAGGCATAAACCGCCGGAATCACGATCAACGTCAGTAGCGTGGACGAGATCATCCCGCCTACCATCGGTGCGGCGATTCGGCGCATGACTTCCGAACCGGCACCCGTACTCCACATGATCGGCAACAGCCCCCCCATGATGGCGGCGACAGTCATCATTTTCGGGCGCAGCCGCTCCGCCGCTCCCGCCATCAACGCACTATAAAGATCGCCCTCGGTGAAGAACCGTCCTTCCGCGGCGCATTGTCTCAGCCGGTCCTGAAAGGCATGGTCGAGATAGATCAGCATCACCACGCCGGTTTCGGCAGCAACGCCCGCCAATGCGATGAAACCGACCCCGACCGCCACGCTCAAGTTGTAATCCAGTAGCCATAGCAACCAGATCCCGCCCACCAAGGCGAACGGTACGGACAGCATGACGATGAGCGTTTCGGTCACGCGCCCGAAATTGAGATAGAGCAGGATGAAGATGACGAACAGGGTCAGCGGAACGACCAGCTGCAGGCGCTGTTTCGCCCGCTCCATGTATTCGAACTGGCCGCTCCAGGTGATGTAATAACCGGGCGGAAACTTGATCGTCTGCCCCACCGCCCGTTTGGCTTCGGCCACATAACTCGCGATGTCGCGGCCGCGCATGTCGACATAGATATAGCCGGACAGCAGGGCGTTTTCGGTGCGAATCGCCGGAGGTCCCTTCGTAAGCCCCAGATGGGCCACAGACCCGAGCGGAATCATCGCCCCGTCCGGCGTCGGCACCAGCACATGGCTGGCGATGGCCTCGGGATCGTCGCGTAGTTCGCGCGGGTATCTGACGATGACCCCAAAACGCTCGCGTCCTTCCACCATGGTCGTCACGATTTCGCCGCCCACGGCAGTGGCGATGATGTCCTGCAAATCGCCGATCAACAGGCCGTAGCGGGCCAGGGCTTCGTAATCCGGATCGATGTTCAGGTAATAACCGCCGGTGATGCGCTCGCCATAGGCGCTGGTGGTGCCCGGCACCGTCTTGACGGCCAGCTCGATCTGCTGCGCCAGCCGCTCCATTTCGGAGAGCTCCTTGCCGAAGAGTTTGATGCCGATGGGCGTTCTGATGCCGGTGGCCAGCATGTCGATGCGGTTCTTGATGGGCATGGTCCAGGCGTTGCTGACGCCCGGTATCTGCAGGGCCAGGTCCATGTCCGCAATCAGCTTGTCGACCGTCATCCCCGGCCGCCATGCTTCTGTAGGCTTCAGGTTGACGATGGTTTCCGACATTTCCAGCGGCGCGGGATCGGTAGCGGTCAGGGCGCGCCCTGCCTTGCCGAACACCGACTCGACTTCGGGAAAGCCCTTGATGATGCGATCCTGGGTTTGCAGAAGTTCGGCGGCCTTGGTCACGGACAAGCCCGGCAGGGTTTGCGGCATGAACAGCAGGGTGCCTTCGTTCAGCGTGGGCATGAATTCGCCGCCCAGGCGCGAGGCCGGAATCCAGGAAACGCTAAGGATCAGCAGCGCCAGGAACAGGGTGAATCTCTTATGGCGCATGACCCAGGCGATGACGGGACGATAAACCCAGATCAGGCCCCGATTGATGGGGTTGCGCTGCTCCGGCAGAATTTTTCCGCGCACGAACAGGAGCATCAACACCGGCACGAGCGTCACCGACAGCAATGCGGCCCCCGCCATGGAAAAGGTCTTGGTGAACGCGAGGGGCTGAAACAAGCGCCCTTCCTGCGCCTCCAACGCGAAAACCGGCATGAAGGACACAGTGATGATCAGCAGGCTGAAGAAGAGGGGCGGCCCCACTTCCCGGCAGGCTTCGAGCAGAATAGCGAAGCGCGACTGGCGGGACGAAGCGCGCTCCAGATGCTTGTGTGCGTTCTCGACCATGACGATGGCGGCATCGACCATCGCTCCGATGGCGATCGCGATGCCGCCCAGGCTCATGATGTTGGAGTTCATCCCCAGCCCCTGCATGACGATGAAGGCGATCAACACGCCGACCGGCAGCATCAGAATCGCCACCAGGGCGCTGCGCAGGTGCAACAGGAACACCGCGCACACCAAGGCCACCACGCCGCTCTCTTCCAGCAGCGTTCGGCGCAGGTTGTCGATGGCGCGATAAATCAGATCGGAGCGATCGTAAACCGTTTGAATGCCGACACCGGTCGGCAGACCGGCGGTGATTTCCTGCAGCCTGTTTTTTACATGCTGGATGACATCCAGTGCATTCTGGCCGTAGCGCGCCATGGCGATGCCGGAGACCGCCTCACCTTCGCCGTTCCATTCCGTAATTCCGCGCCGCTCGTCGGGCGCCAGTTCCACCCGAGCCACGTCGCGCAACTGGACAGGAACGCCGTCTTCGGCCTTGAGCACCAAGCGTTCCAGATCCGTCTCGCCGCGCAGATAACCGCGACCGCGCACCATGTATTCGGTCTCCGCCAGTTCGATCGACCGGCCGCCGACATCGCGATTGCCGTTGCGAATGGCTTCGGCCAATGTCTTCAGGGAAATCCCGTAAGCTTGCAATTTGTGCGGGTCGACGGTCACTTGGTACTGCTGAACGAAACCGCCGACGCTGGCCACCTCGGCTACGCCCTGGGCCTTGGTCAACTGATAGCGCACGAACCAGTCCTGCAGGGTTCGCAGCTCGGCCAGCGAGTAATCCTTGCCCAAAAGGGCGTACTGATAAACCCAACCGACGCCAGTGGCATCCGGACCCAGTTGCGGCGTCACGCCTCGCGGCAGGCGCCCGGCGGCAAAGTTCAGGTATTCCAGCACCCGCGAGCGCGCCCAGTAGATATCCGTGCCGTCTTCGAAAATGACATAAACGAAGGAGGCCCCGAAAAAGGAATACCCGCGCACCACCTTCGAGCGCGGCACACTCAACATCGATGTGGTCAAGGGATAGGTCACCTGGTCCTCGACCACCTGTGGCGCTTGTCCGGGATACTCGGTGTAAACAATCACTTGGGCGTCGGAAAGATC
>DATIXD010000024.1:0-30159 GCA_035518875.1 Methylococcaceae bacterium
CACGACGGCGATCGGCCACGAGTCGGGAGCCCGCTGTTTGAATCTTGTCCCGGTATCAACCTCGTCTTAATTACCACCTCTCGCCAGCGCCTCTCACAAGGCCCAGAAAGGCAACTACACTTCCGGATGGATCGATCCGGAAGTTCTCTTCACCTTCCGGACCGGTTCGGGATTACCCGGCAACAACCCGTTAAGGACATCACGATGACCGCTCGATCGCTCGCCAACGAAATCGCCACACTGAAACTCTTTTCCCTACCGGACGTCGTGTTGCGACTCAACGAATTGCTGCAATCGCCCTATGCGACCAACGCCGAAATCGGCGAGGTGTTGATGAGCGATCCCGCCCTGTCCGCAAGAACGCTCAAGCTCGCCAACAGTGCTTTGTACGCTTTGTCTTCCAAAGTCGAGACCATGTCGAAAGCCGTTATCCTTCTGGGTCGAAACGCGATAAGGAACCTCGCGTTCACCACCTATGTGACCCATGCGTTCAAGGGAATACCTTCGGAATGGGTCGATATGGATCGGTTTTGGCTGAATAGCCTGGCCTGCGGGGTCATTGCCCGATCACTGGCTTTCCGGTGCAAGCTGTTCGATAACGAGCATCTGTTCATGGCCGGACTGCTGCATAAAGTCGGCAGATTGATGTTCTACTGCTCGCGGCCGGAGGAATATCGGGAGGTATTGCTTGTCAAAGACCGTGGCGAAGCGGAGATGCTTCGCGCGGAGGAACGTGTTTTCGGGTTTACTCACGCCGAGCTCGGCGCCGAACTGCTCAGGCTTTGGAAATTGCCGGAAAGGCTGTGCACGGTTGTCGCTCATTACCCCGCCCCTCTGGCAAGCATGGAGCACCGCCACGAAGTTGCCATCGTCCATGTCGCAAGCGTTTTGGCTTACTGCATCGAACCGGGCGTCGATATCCCTCAGGACATTGATCCCGAATCCATCGCATTCGATCACGAAACCTGGGATGTCTTGAACTTGAGTAAGGAGATCATTCCGACGGTGATCCAAGACGCGTGGGTCCAGACCTTCGAAATCCTCGAAATCATCAAACCAAACCTGACCCTCATATATTGAAGGCGGGCCAGACAGCCGGCGTCGCTTTCTAAGCGGCTTTTTAGCGGAGATAGTTGAACAGGGACAAGCCCTGTACTTTCGCGTAAGCCTGCTGGGCCGCCTGCAGGGCAACCTGCTGGACGTTAAAACGGCTGATGGCTTCGGCGTAATCCAAATCCTGCGTTTCCGAAAGGTTGGCCTGCGTATCCGTCATAAACTTCGCATTCATGTTTTCTTGCGTATCGAGGGCGTTCAGCCGCGCGCCCACACTGGCCCTCGTATCCAATATCCGCTGCAGGGCGGTATCGATGTCCGTCAAGGAAGCGGTGACCGTATCATGGAACGGATCGGCCCCAAGGTCGGCTCCCGGTCCAGTCTGCGGGTCCGAAAATCCCGCGGCGGTCAGAAAACCGCCCGCGTCGTTGCTAATCGTCACCGTAGAGGCGGCCCCAGAAGTCGCCGAGACGAACTCGATATGTCCGGATTTGGCCTGGGCAAACACGGTTCCGTTGAGGGAGGACGAAGCAATGCCCGTGTTGATCGCGCTGGCGAGCGCATTGGCGTTTGCGTACTTGCCCGCCGGGATCGTCACCGTGGCGGCGCTTCCGCCATCGACGGCCAGATCGAAATTCACGGGACCTCCAGAGTAAACGACGCCCGTTGAAACATCGGCTGTTCCCCGGATGGTTCCTTGCGGCACCGTGAATTTGCCGGCCAGCGCATCGGCCAAGGTGTTCAAGGTATCGAGCACGCTTTGCTTGCCGCTGCCAGTTGTGGTGGCGGCGAGACCCACCGAGGGTATATCCTCGAACACCGCGAAGCCGGAGTCTCCGTCGGCGATGGAACACAGGGCGCCCACTTGCAGCTGTCTTTGATTGGCATCGCCCTGATAGGTATAGCCGGGCGGAATGAGCGTGCCATCGAAACGATAAGCCGGCGTCGCCGAACGGTAGCCCGAAAAAATATATTCGCCGTTGGCGTTCTTGGTATTGGCGAGACCCAGCATTTCATCCCGAAGCTGCAGTACCTCTTGACCGATTGCCTGTCGGTCCTGTGTCGTCAGTGTGTCGTTCACGCTCTGTACCGCCAGTTCCCGCGCCCGCTGCAAGACATTGTCGGCGCTCTCTAAAGTGGAATCCTCAAACTCCAGCCGGTTGCGCCCCGTTTGCAGGGTACTTTGGTATTGACGGTTGCTCTCTAGCGTCTCGGTCAGATCGAGCGCGCGCACAGCGCCGGCTGGATCATCTGAGGGCGTGAGTATGCGCTGGCCGGTGGAAAGTTGGAGTTGCGTTTTCGACAGCTTGGTCTGCTGATCGAGCATAGCGTTAATGCCGAGTTGCTGCGCTAAGGATGTTGAGATGCGCATGACTAACTCCTGACCGCGCCGATCAGCGCATCGAACGTGCTATTGACCACGGTGATCAACTGCGCCGCCGCCTGATAGGACTGCTGAAATTTAACGAGGTTGGCCGCCTCCTCGTCCAGATTGACGCCGGAAACCGAATCGCGTTGCTGAGTGGCGTTATCCAGCAGGTTTTTTTGCGCCGTGCTGTTGATTTCGGCGGCATGTGTCAGTGATCCCACATCACCGACGATCGCAGTATATGCGTCCTGGTAACTCGCCTTGCCATTGAGCAGCTTCGGGGCTGTTTGCAGGGCCGCCAGCGCAAGCGCATTGCGATTGTCGCCTGGACCTGCATATGGAGTGGCAGCCGCTGCAATCTGGCGAGGATCGGTCAGATTCATGGCGATCTGGTCCGCTGCGGCCCGAGTCGGGCGGATTAGAAAGCTGCTGGTCGAACTCGCTCCGGTCAATTGGATATCTAAACCATCTACGCTGTTTGTGCCCGAAAAGTCTCCCGTGGCATTCCTTGCTACCACTTGATTATCGCTCAGTCGGGTCAGGGTATAAGTAGAGGTACCATCGAAATCCAAGCGGTAGTCGCTGGCCTGCAATTGGTTCGCGTCCCTGTAGTTGACGCTAACGGTCCCGGTGGAACCGCTTTTGGGAAAAATCGTTCCGCTGTAACTAACGGTGGGTTCGGCAAAAAAATCAACCCCAGGTTGTCCGGTCAAATCGGAACCAAGTTGATGCTGGGTGTTGAACTGGGTGGCAAGCCCGACGGCGATCCGCCCCAGGGCATTTTGCGCCGGATCGAGCACGCGGTTAGCGAAGTCCAACAGTCCGCCGATCTCGCCCCCGCTGAGACTGTCAGTGATCAACACCGAACCGGTGCCGCCGGCGGACAAGGCGATGTCCTTCTGATTGGAATCGTAGGCCGAATTTTGCACTTTAAGGGTGTTGGCGGTTGCCCCCATCACAAGCGACTGCCCTTTGCCGATGAAGACGTTCAGGGATCCATCATCCTGAGCAACCACCTGTGTGTCGATTTGCTGCGAGAGTTTTTCCAAGAGCAGATTGCGCTGATCCAGTAGATCATTGGGTGGTTGTTTACCTCCGCCTTGTCCCAGCGACACCACGATTTGCTGATTGAACGCGGCGATGCCGCCCGCCAGCGTGTTGATTTCATCGACGCTGCTCGACAGGCCTTGATTCATCTGGTCCCGCAAGTCGTCCATCTGACCGTTGAGCGTTTTAAAGGTCTGGGTCAGCGTTTGGCCTTGTGTGATCATCACCTGCCGCGCGGCGATGGATGTGGGGTCGTTGGCGACGCCTTGCACCGCGTTGAAGAACGCTTGCAACGAAGGGCTCAGGCCAGTGTCCTGATCGGCGATGATGTTATCGATCTGGGTGGCCATACGGTGATAGGCATCCACCCCGGCATAAGTTGAGGTGCTGGTTCTGACTTGGGTGTTCAGGAAATCATCGTAGCTGCGTGTGATCGAAGCGACATCCACGCCGTTGCCCATGAACCCCGCGCCAGTAAACTGCGGCAGCCGTTCAGTGAGTTCAGCCTTCTGCCGGCTGTAACCCTCGGTGTTAACGTTGGCGATATTGTGGCCAGTAGTCGCCAAGTTGCGTTGAAACGCCATGAGCCCAGAAGTGGCTATGCCCAATAATCCCGTCGTCATGGCTGGATTCTCCCCAATCTGATTCTCACATTTTCCGGTTTCGAGCTACCACAAATGTTATCGGCCTGGACCAGCCAATGCTTTAAATGCCGCTCACGCGACAGTCAACCCTTCAAAAGCGCTATGTCCGTTATAGATCGACATGATCTTCCGCGCGTAATTCGGATCGCTCGCATAGCCCGCCTTTTGCAAAGAGGCGATGAAACGTTGCGGATTGTCAGCGTTTTCCAGGGCCTTTGCGTAACGCGGATTGGCCTTGAGGAAGCCCACATAGTCGCGGAAACTGTCCGCGTAGCTGTCGTAAGAACGGAAAGCCGCACGCCTTTTTACCGCCAGACCGTCTTCAAATTCCAAAGTCTGCATGGCGATGCTCCGGCCCTCCCAACTCCGGTCGGCCTTGATGCCGAAAAGATTATGGCTCTCCCTGCCGTCGGCTGTGCGGACCATGGCCTTGCCCCAACCCGATTCCAGGGCAGCCTGGGCCAACAGCATCTTAGGATCCACGCCCAGTTCAGCCGCAGCTTCCTGAGCATGAGGCCATAGGGTGCTGACGAACTCTTTGGGACTATCGAATTTTCCTTGCGTTCCGGGTGCATTGGCCGCATGCGGAGAAGGCACTTGCATGAGCTTTCCGATGCTTTTCGCCGCAGCCCTGCGCTCATCCATCGTCGTATCCGCTGTTTCGCCGTAAAGGTTCGTTACGGCATCATTGCGGTAGTCCTGCAAGGTTTTGCCGGGCAACTCGCTTTCGGCAGCTTTCTTACCGCTCAACTGCTGCACCAGCATGTCGGCAAGACCCAGTCTGGATTGTTTCCCCAGTTCCACGGCCATCTGTTGATCGTACATGTCCCGGTATAACCGGCTGTGATTGTTATCCAGCAACCCCGATTCCTGGGTGGCGCTGCGCATACTTTTCAAAGCCATCTGGATGAAAATGGACTCAAACTGCTTAGCCGTTTCCTTCAACGCCTCGGGCGAATTGTTCTTTGCCTGGCCACGCAGTTGAGCCAAACCCTTGAAGTCGGTGTATACATCGGCCATGCCGTTTTGCTTAATCATAGCCATCCGCCTAAATCACAATCAGTTCGGCGCGAAGCGCTCCGGCGCTTTTCAGAGCTTCGAGAATCGCCACCAGATCGCTGGGAGCCGCGCCCACCTTGTTAACGGCCTTGACAATTTCATCCAGGGACACGCCGGGATCGAATACGAACATGCGGTTGCCCTCTTCCTTCACATTGATGTCAGAACGCGGAACGATGGCGGTGTCCCCGTTCGAAAAAGGCCCCGGCTGGCTCACCGTCGGCTTTTCGCTGATGGTGACGGTGAGATTGCCGTGGGACACCGCCGCCGGCTGCACACGTACATTGCTACTGATGACAACGGTGCCGGTACGGGAGTTGACGATAATTTTCGCCGGTGCCTCTCCCGGGCTGACTTCCAGATTCTCGATCATGGCGGTGAACGATACTCGCTGAGCCGGATCACGGGGCGCGCCAACCTGGATCGAGGACGCGTCTATGGGCCTAGCGAGACCGCCCCCATAGGTCTTGTTGATCTCCTCGGCGATCCGGCTGGCGGTGGTGAAATCCGGCGCATGCAGGTTGAGCACCAGGTTCCCTCCTTGGGCAAAGCCAGTCGACACTTCGCGCTCAACAATGGCTCCATTGGGGATCCGTCCCGTACTGGGCACGTTAACCGTAATCTTGGAGCCATCCTGCCCAGTGGCGCTCAGGCCCCCAACCACCAGGTTGCCTTGAGCGATGGCGTATATCTGCCCGTCCGCGCCCTTCATCGGCGTCATCAAAAGACTACCGCCTCGCAGGCTCTTGGAATCGCCGAGGGAGGAAACCGTCACGTCGATCTGCTGACCGGGCTTGTAGAAGGGCGGCAGGTCGGCATGCACGGAAACCGCCGCAACATTCTTCGATTTCAAGTTGGTCGCGGACGGCAGCATGGTGACGCCCAGCTGAAGCAGCATATTGCGCAGGGTCTGGCTGGTGAAAAGGTTCTTGTCGCCGGTGCCGGTGAGTCCAACCACCAGGCCATAGCCGATCAACTGGTTAGTCCGAACGCCCGCAACCGAAGCGATATCTTTGACACGCTCGGCCTGAGCGCAAAAAGACAAAATCATAAGCACCGCCATGAACGTCAGACTTTGCGAATTTGTGTTGCGCATGGGGGTTCTCCGGGATACGGGCCAACTAGAATGGGAACAGGATGCTGGTAAATAGCCGTTGCAACCAGCCCATCCGGTTCGCATCAGCGATGACCCCTTCGCCGTTGTAAACCATGGTGGCGTCGGCCACCTTGGTCGAATCCACCGAGTTGCTGGTATCGATATCAACGGGACGCACGATGCCGGAGAGCTTGATGTACTCGTTCCCCTGATTCAGCCCCACCCGCTTCTCGCCCTGTACTCTTAAATAGCCATTGGGCAACACCTCGACCACACTGACCGGGATAGTACCCTTAAGGGCGTTGCTTTGATTGCTTGCGCCATCGCCTTTAAACTGGTTTGTGGATTCCAGGCTGCTGGCTACGTCGTAACCCAAGATTTGAGCGCCTTCCTGCCCCATGAGCATGGGCGCTTTGACTTTGGTAACGGCGCTCCGATCCGCCTTGGTGTTGGCGTCCTTCTGGGCGTTGGTTTGCTCGACGAGTCTGATTGTCAGAATATCGCCGACTCGCCGCGCCTTGACGTCCTCGAACAGGCGGACGTCGTTACCGGATTGAAAAATCGAGCCTAGATGCGGTTGCGGGGAGATCATGTCCTCGGGACGCGCCGGCGCATAGGCCGGATCCCGGCTCGGTGGTGGGTTAAGGATGGATGCGCAGCCGGCCAAATGGCAGGCGAACAGCAACGATAGCAGGCTTTTCATGGCATCATCTGCCCTTAGAGGGTATTGGACGCGAAGCCCAACATTTCATCCGTGGTTTGAATGGCTTTCGAATTCATTTCGTAAGCGCGTTGGGTTTCAATCATGTTGACCAGTTCCTCCACAACGTTGACATTGGATGTCTCCAGCGAACCCTGCACGACTTTGCCGAAACTGTCTTCACCCGGCGTACCGATAATGGGCGAGCCACTGGACACCGACTCGCGGTAGAGATTTTCGCCGACCGGCTCCAAGCCCACGGGATTGATAAAATCCGCGAGCTGGAGGTTGCCCACCTGGCTAGGCGTCGCGCTGCCGGGCTGCAGCACGGAAACCGTCCCGTCCACGCCAACGGTAACGCTGATCGCATCCTGAGGAATGGTAATGGCTGGGTCGAGTGTATAACCGCCATTGGTTACCAATTGGCCCGTCGAGTCCATTTTGAAGGAACCGTCGCGGGTATAGGCAATATCGCCATTGGGCATGAGAATCTGGAAAAAGCCACGGCCGTTGACGGCCATATCCAGCGAGTTTCCCGTCTGAACAATGTTGCCCTGGGTGTGGATTTTTTCGGTGGCGACCGTCCTGACGCCGGTGCCCAATTGCAGACCGGAAGGCAGGGTGGTGTTCTGCGTCGATTGCGCCCCGACCTGCCGGACGTTCTGATAGAGCAGGTCCTCGAACATCGCCCGCTCCTTTTTGAAACCGGTGGTGTTGACGTTGGCGAGATTGTGCGAGATCACCGACATGTGAGTTTGCTGGGCATCCAAGCCGGTCTTGGCGATCCAAAGCGAAGGCGTGGTCATTGTTTTATCCTCCGGGCTCACGCCCATTTATTGCGTTCTATCCAATCTGCATGATCCGGGCGCTGGAGGCGCCAATATCCTCTACGGTTTTCATCATCTTGATCTGCATCTCGTACTGGCGCTGGAGCTCGATCATCTGCACCATTTCCTCCACGGCGCTGACGTTGCTCGTCTCCAGTGCGCCGGTCGTCAACTTGGTCTCTGCGCTGAGCTCTGCCTGCCGCCCATCGGCGAGGCGCATCAGACCATCCTCGCCTTTTTGCAGCTCGTCCTTGGCAGGCTTGACCAGTTTGATCTGGTCCACCACCGCCAGAGCCGTCCCGTTACCGCCTTGAGGAATGATACTGATCGTCCCGTCGGCTCCGATTTCCACCTTCTGCGCAGGCGGCACCGCAATCGGCCCAGCATTGCCGATGACCGGCAATCCTGTGCCTGTCAGCAACTGCCCCTGTTCGGTGATATGCAAGTCCCCTGCCCTCGTGTAGGCTTCGCTGCCGTCTTTGGCCTGCACCGCAATCCAGCCCTCGCCATTGATAGCCACGTCAAGATCCCGTCCAGTGGTTTCCAGTGATCCAGTGGACAAATCGACGCCGGGACGTTCAGTCATCGCATACACCCGGCTGGGATAACCCGGGCCGAAAACCGGCTGGCTTCGAAACTGCTCCAGATCGGCGCGAAACGCTGTGGTATTGACGTTCGCCAGGTTGTTAGAATTGGAAGCCTGCGCCAGCATGATCTGCTTAGCGCCGCTCATAGCGATGTAAAGACTGCGGTCCATGGCGTCTACTCCTCTCGCTTAAACCTTACCGGATGTTCAATAGGGTTTGGGTGATGGTATTTTCGGTTTTAATGGTTTCCGCATTGGCTTGGTAAGCCTGCTGAGCGACGATTAGATTGACCAGCTGGGCCGCCAGATCCACGTTGGAACCCTCCAAAGCCCCGGCCTTGATGGAGCCAAAGCTACTGGTGCCCGCCACACCAGCGATCGGTATCCCTGAGTTAGCATTTTCGCCCCATTCGGTGTCGCCGAGTTTGGAAAGTCCCTGCGGATTCTGAAAACGGGCAAGCGCCACTTGCCCCAATGGCTTGGATGCACCATTGCTGAAGCGGGCGAACACGATTCCCGTATCGTTGATATCCACCCCCGTGAGACGACCGATGGTCAGACCATCCTGCGAGAGCGTGTCAACGCTGAACGAACTACCCAGCTGCGTCGACCCATTCAGATCAAAAGTGAGCGTCAAAGGCTTGGCGCTTGGATCAACGGTGATGGGAGGATAACTGAATTTCGTGGTGGTGGCTGAACCGTTGATTGCACTTAACTTGCCGGCCAAATCGAAATCCGCCGTGACCGGCGTCAATGGCGGTGTCGACAAATCCTTCCCGTCCACGAAGGAGTAAATCTTCCATTGGTTTGGCGTGGCGCCGCTCGGATCAGAGGCCACGAAATAGCTGGTTGCAATATGAGAGTTACCCACCGAGTCATAAATTGTGACCGAAGTGGTATGAGTATAAGTTGTCGGGTCGACGACCCCGGTGGTGGGATCGGGCCCGGTGAATGGATTGGCTGGTGTGCCGGTTCGAGAATCCAGATTCACTTTTTCCTCAATGGCTGAGGTCGCATTCGGCAGACCTTGTGTGGTGTCGACCTCTAGGGGCGTAAGGACGCCCGTACTGAAACCATCGGCGACCGTTGTCCCGTTGGGGGCGTAAGCCAGTAACGGCTGTCCCAAATGATTGACCACATTGCCGTTCTCATCCGCGTGAAACGCCCCGGCACGGGTGTAAACATGCTCGTTGATGTTGTCCACGCTGTTGCCCAGCACGAAAAATCCCTCGCCGTTAATGGCTAAATCGAGATTGTTGTCGGTAACATCCAAATTGCCTTGAGTAAACTGCTGAGCAACGTTTGTGACTCGGACCCCCGCACCCGGAGTGGTGGAACTAACCCCGCCCAGGCTACTGGCATAGACATCGGCGAACTCCGAACGGGATTTCTTGAATCCCGTAGTATTCGCATTGGCGATGTTGTTGCCTGTGACCGACAACATGTTGGACGCTGCATTCAGACCGCTCAATGCCGTTGTGAAACTCATGATGCACCTCCCGATTTACAAGATTTCTTGAATGTCCTTCAAGGCGTGCTTGCCTAGGACCCCCAGATCGACTTCTATACCCTGCGCGCCGCCCAACGTCACGCTATCTACTGGCGTGCTCACTTGCGAATCCAGAGCGATTGTTTTGCCGTCGAGAATGGCTTCGGCCTGGATTTTGTAGATTCCGGGATTAGCATGGCTAACCCCATCATCCAACATGCCGTCCCAAGAGAACGGCACTTGCCCCGCTTCTTGGGTCCCCATATCAAAGGTGCGCAACGTGACGCCGTTGGAACCGACCACGCGGACGGTGACATTTGTTGCTCCAGAAGGCACCGTGATCTGACCATTGAGACCGCCCGAAGCGCTTAGGATGCCTTGACCCGAAGAAACCAGCACATTTTTCCCAACCAGATTCGCCGCTTGCAAAGCTTGGTCCTGGGTCATCGAAGACGCAAAATCGGCGAAGGACTGTTGCAGGCCTTGAATGCCGGTGACCGTGCTGAACTGGGCCAGCTGACTCAAAAACTGCGCGCCATCTTGAGGATTGAGCGGGTTTTGATTCTGCAGCTGGGCGACCATCAGCTTCATGAACATGTTCTCGCCGAGTGCGTTTTGATTCACGGGAGCGGCGGGCTTTTGGGTCAGGCCAAGGGACTGGAGTACGTTGATGTCTGTGCTCATCGGGGGTTACCTCTTATTGCCCCATGCGCAATGTTTGCTGCATGAGCTGCTTCGCCGTGTTCGCCACTTCTACGTTGTCCTGATAGGAACGGGAAGCGGACAACATGTTGGTCATTTCCTCGATGGCGTTCACGTTGGGCTTGAAAATATAACCCTCTGGATTCGCCAAGGGATGGTCCGGCGCGTATTCCATCCGCGTCGGCGCCTGGCTTTCCACCACACCGAGCACGTTCACGCCAGTGGCCGCGCCCCGTCTATCCATCGCGTCCTGCAATTGTGCAGCGAACACCGGCTGGCGCGAGCGGTAAGTCTGGTCGATGCTGCTGCTGACGCTTTCGGCATTGGAAAGATTGCTGGCCACCAGGTTGAGCCTCAGGGACTGTGCGCTCATGGCCGAGCCGGCGATATCGAAGATTTTGAAAGCGGTCATGGCTATTCTCCTTTGATGGCACTTTTCAAGTCGGCGATCTTGCCGTCGAGGAATCGAAGGGAAACCTGATATTGCAGGGCGTTCTCGGCGAACCGAACCTGCTCCTGCTCGCTGTCCACCGTGTTACCGTCCAACGATGCCTGGGAAGGGACCCGATATTTCAGCTCTGCGCCGAACGGCCGCGTCGAAGCCGCCAGGTGATCCGGGCGGGTGAGTGCCAGATTGACCGCTGGTGATTGAACGCCTTTCAACACCGACTGGAAATCCAAATCCCGCGCCTTGTAGTTAGGCGTGTCGGCATTCGCCAGATTGGCCGCGATCAGTTCGGTGCGTCGTTCGCGCAGCCGTAGCGCCTGGGGATGAACGCCTAAGGCGTTGTCGAAACGGATAGCCATTGTCGTGCCCTCATCTTTCGGTTTTCCGAAGCGAAGCACAATCCGCGCCATATAAGTTTTCATTTAACAATCATGCGCTTGCAATATTCTGCGACTTGATGCCGGGCGGCTCGGCGGCAATTTTCCGCCGCATACTACCCCGACCAGACGATAACTTGCCTATGGCATCGTTCCTGCTTGGCCGTTTACAAACCCGACCACGGAGAGATGTCATGCAACGCCTGTTCTATTCCATTCTCGTTGGCTATATCGCCTTGACGCCCCTGGTGATGGCGGATACGCAACTGCAGTCGCACGAGTCGATCCTGACAGCCATCCGTGAATTCATCGAGTCAAATTTTCGTCATTCCGGCGACAGCCACGACATAGAAATCGCACCCTTGGACTATCGCCTGCGGCTTGCCGAATGCTCTCGGCCGATCGAGGTCTTCACCCGTTCGGGCAGCCGGGACATCGGCAATATTTCCGTGGGCGTCCGCTGTCAGGGCGAGCAACCGTGGAGCATTTATCACAAAGCAAACATCCGGCTTTACAAGGAAGTGACACTGCTGAAGAACCCGGTCAGGCAAGGTGCCATACTCACGCCTGACGATATTACCCTGACGAGAAAAGATGTCGCCCAACTGCACGGCGCTTCCCTCAGCCCCGAACAGGTCATCGACAAATCCGTCAAGAAATCGCTGGCCGCAGGCACGGTATTGAATGCGGATCATTTGGCCACGCCGAAACTTGTCAAGCGAGGACAAAAGGTGTTGCTCCGTGCACAAAACGCCCATCTTGAAGTCACCATGTCGGGAGTCGCCCTGATGGATGGCGAGGAAGGCCAGCGAATCCGTGTCCGTAACGAAGAGTCCAAGCGCATTGTCGAAGGCACGGTGACAGGAAGTAACATCATCAATATCGCCTATTGAGCCATCACCGCAGCGACTCCAATCGGACAGCGGTCTAAAGATACTTAACAGCACGCCGATAATCCTGTACAAGAACCTGCAGGAGGAACCGCAATGGACGTTTATCTTCATACCGTGGGGAACAAGCTTCCCCCTCTCTCGGCGAAAAAAAGTCAGGCGGCCGATTTGACCGCGAAACAACCCCGCGCGGGGACATTAGAGGCCACGCAACCGGCCAACGCTTCGATTCGGTTGAGCGAGCTAAAGGAAATGCTGGCTGCCGCGCCGATGGTCGATGACGAGCACATCGCTCGCGTGGCGAACGCCATACAGGCCGGACATTATGAAATCAATCCGCAGCGGGCTGCTGAAAAGATGCTCGAGCAAGAACTGCTCCTGCCCTGACGCATCGGCCGGGGAACGTGAACGCGATGAACCAGTCCTTGCGCGACTTGTTCGAACCCACCTTGGCTGCGCTCCAGCAGATGCAGCAGGTGCTCGAGCAGGAAGCGCTCAGCCTGAAGGATCGCCGCGCCGAAGCGTTGGAAGAAAGCACCCGACAAAAGGAGCTCTTGGCAAATGACCTGGATGCCCTCGCCAAACGGCAGACAAACTTTCTCCGGGCGCAAGACCTGCCCATCGGCGAGGAAAGCATCGAAACCATCCTGTCCACGTGCCCATCGACCGATCCCGCGACCAGCGGCACGTGGGCGATTTGGCAAGAGATCAAGCGGCTGACGGCTACTTGCCGGCAGCTCAACGAAGCCAATGGCGCTTATATCGGATTATTGCGACAGCATGTGCAAAGGTCGCTCGAAATCATCCACGGCCAGGCCTCGCAGGATGTCGTCTACGGCCCCGATGGCGTAGGCCATCGCCCCGCCTCGTCCCGCAAACTTCTTTCCGCCTGATTCAAACCGAATGTTCGATCGCTTAAGAAAGCTTGTTAAGCGTAGCCGGCCATTCCTTCAAACCAATGCTTTATCGCCTCCTACAGAAAAGCCGGATTACGTCACCGATCCGGTTCGGATTCTCCGCATCCTGAAAGACTTACAAAAGCGCCATGTCGTGCTGATGGTGCGCGTACCGGGTGTCCACAGACCTTTCGTATCCTCACTTCTGGACATCGAGAAAACCAACGGTCTTATTATCCTGGACGAACTCAACCCGGTTTCCGGAAACGTTCTCGCCGCGGAGCGCAAACGTTTGAAAGTCGAGGCATTATTGCGCGGCGTGATGGTTTGCTTCTCGCTTATGATTCTTTCCATCGAGGGAGAGAACGGCATTGCCCTGTACAAGGCATCCCTGCCGGATGAAGTGTATTATCCGCAGCGACGGAAAAGTACGCGAATTACCCTTCACTCAACCATCAACATTCCTTTTCAGGCAACCATGGCCGGCGAGGCTACTCTGTTTCACGGCAGGTTGACCAATCTCTCCCTGGGCGGGCTGGCGTTTTTCATCCCGTTTTCCGAGGCGCTCACCCTGGGCGATGAGCTTCGGGATTGCAAGATCACGCTCCCGGACGGAGAGGATATTCAATTCATGTTCTCCGTCCGCTATGTAAAATCCTTACCCAGAGAAAACAAGACGGTCATCGGCGGTTGCTTCACGGCCATTGGTTATGAGGATTACAAAGCTATCGAGCGCTATCTAGATGCTTTCGTAAGTGATCGCCTCGGCACCACTTGACGTCCGAGTGACGTGATTTCACGGCGAAGCAAAATCGCTTGCTTTTTTGAGACGACCGGTCGTACTATTTTTTCGTGACCAGAAGCAGCACCAAACACATCGCCCGAGAAAAACTTCTCGACCAGGGCGTTGCCCTGCTCATCGAACAGGGCTATCACGGCACTGGCCTGCAAGATATCTTGCTGCGCGTAGGCGTACCCAAGGGTTCCTTCTACAACTATTTCGGCAGCAAGGAAGCATTTGGCGCGGCCGTGGTCGGACACTACATCGAACCGTTCATCCGGCAGCTGGATGCCTGGTTGAACCAGTCTGGATTGGACGCCCTATCGGCCTTGGAGGCGTATTTCCAAGAAATGATAGCGGAGCTGGAACGGCGCCGATTCACCGGCGGATGCTTGTTGGGCAACCTGATCGGGGAAATAGGCGATACCAGTGAAACCTGTCGATTAGCCCTGCAGAAAGCCGTGCATGATTATCGGGACAAATTGAAAGCCGGGCTCGCCAAGGCGCAAGCCGAAGGCTCGGTGAGAACCGACCAATCGGCTGAAGAAATGGCCGATTTCTTGGTCAACGCCTGGCAGGGCGCTTTGTTGCGCATGAAGATCGAGCAGACCACCCGGCCACTGGAAGAATGTTGCCGGAATTTGTTGCAGGAATACTTCAGGCCTTAAAAAATTTGCCCCAAATATAAGACGACCGGTCGTGTTAACTCGAAAGATGACCACCCCTCATTCCGAACAACCCCTAATGGAGGCAACGACCATGCCCAAGTACATCATCGAACGCGAGATTCCCGGAGCGGGCAAACTGTCTCGCGAAGAATTGCAGGCGATCGCGCAGAAATCCTGCTGCATTCTCAAGGCTCTCGGCCCCGAAATTCAATGGATCGAAAGCCATGTCACGGAAGACAAAATCTATTGCGTGTACATCGCGCCAAACGAAGCCATGATCCGGGAACACGCCGAACGCGGCGGTTTTCCGGCGAACGGCATCCGTCGAATCCTGTCGAAGATAGACCCGACCACGGCGGAAGAACAACGGTAACCGCGAATCGGACTGAACCATCAAAAAGATCAACCAAGAGGTCATGCCAGCATGAAAAAAACCATCGCCACACCATCCGCACTCAAGCCAATCTGCGGTTTCCTCTCCGGCCTCGCCGCCGCAACCTTTCTAAACGCCGTGGTTCTTCCTACAACCGTCAGCGCCGACGAAACCTGCGCATCGCCCTACATGAAGAAGATCACCGGACAGGAGGATTACGTCTACGTCTGGACTCTGGGCGCGGAAGGCGTGGGCGATGAACAGGATAAACTGGTCACCGTCGATACCAAACCAAAATCGGAAAAATACGGCAAGGTCGTTAGCACCCTTTCCGTCGGGGGCCGCAACGAGGCCCACCATTCCGACTTCACCGACGACCGGCAGTATCTCTGGGCCGGCGGACTCGACACCAGCAAGATATTCATCTTCGACGTGCATAGCGATCCAGGCAAGCCCAAGTTGTACAAGACCATCACCGATTTCGTCGCCAAAAGCGGCGGCGTGGTGGGCCCACACTCCCTATATGCCCTGCCCGGCCGTATGATCATCACCGGACTTTCCAACAACAAGGACCACGGCGGCCGCACCGCCCTGGTGGAATACACCAACGAGGGCGAATACATCGCCACCCACTGGATGCCCACCGACAGCGATCTGCGCGGTGCGACCAAGACCGGCAGCTACGCCGACGGTTACAATTACGACGTCCGCGCCCTGCCCCGCAAGAACCTGCTGGTGACCTCGTCATTCACCGGCTGGAACAATTACATGATGGATTTTGGCAAGATGCTGGCCGACCCGGAAGCCATGAAGCGTTTCGGCAATACCGTCGTGACCTGGGACCTGCACACCAAGCAGCCGAAGAAAGTCTTCGACGTACCCGGCGCGCCGCTGGAAATCCGCTGTGCCTGGGGGGAGGCGCATAACTACTGTTTCACTGCCACCGCGCTGACCTCGAAAATCTGGTTGATCCACGAAGATGCCAAGGGCGAATGGCAGGCCAAGGCAGTGGCGGACATTGGGGATCCGTCTAAGGTGCCGCTGCCGGTCGACATTTCCATCTCGAACGACGACACGCGGCTGTGGGTCAACACCTTCATGGACGGAAACACCCGCCTGTTCGATATCAGCAATCCGGAACGGCCGGTGCAGATTTATGAAAAGCACATCGGCGCGCAGGTCAACATGGTATCCTCGAGCTGGGACGGCAAGCGCCTTTATTACACTTCTTCCCTGCTTGCCAACTGGGACAAGAAGGGCAAAGACAACGAACAGTTTCTGAAGCTCTATCACTGGGACGGCAAGGAGCTGAAGGAACAGTTCGCGATCGACTTCTATGCCGAAAAACTCGGCCGACCGCACCAAATGCGCTTCGGTGCCTACGCGCTGTATTCCGGGATGGCTGGACTGGCGGAAAAGGCGCGGTTGGCGGAGGCGGAGTGATCGGCCTGTGGGCAAGACGCGTTCCGTGTTGGGTAGGCCTCGGACCATGCGAGCGATCCACGGTTGGGGCGGCTTGAAAGCCGCCCTAGGCCAAGTGCCGCGTTTGAGAGGAGACAAAGGCCGGACCACGAGCTCCACCGCCCATTCCCGCAACCGTCAAGCCTTGGTCATCCTTGGTCTGTTGGCGTGGGCCCCGCTCCCGGCTGCCCCACCGGATCAAGCCGAAAACCCGGCCAAGGGACAGACCGCTTTGGCTCCCGGCTACAAGCCCCTACCCTTCGCCTCGCCCGAACCCGGCAGTTACACCCTGCCCATCCTGGGCGACGCCGCCGATGGCAAGGTGTTGAACACCGACGGCGTGTCTCTGGATTTGCATGATCTTTATGGCGACAAGATCGTCCTGTTGAGCTTCATCTACTCCACCTGCGACGATATCAACGGCTGCCCCCTCGCGACTGTCGTCTTTCACAAGATCAAGAGCAAACTCAAGCAATCCCCGGAGCTCGCCGGACGACTACGTTTGCTCACCCTGAGCTTCAACCCCGAGCACGACACTCCCGAAGTCATGCGAAAGTACGGACAAGGCTTCCACGATGCGGGCGTGGAATGGGATTTCCTCACCACGCGCTCGGAAGCGGAGATTCAGCCCCTATTGAAAGGCTACCAACAGCCCGTCCAAAAGGATTATGACGAAAAGGGCGCGTTTGCGGGCAAGTTTTCCCATCTGTTGCGGGTTTTCCTGATCGACCGTCAGAAGCGAATCCGCAATCTCTACACGACTTCTTTCCTTCATCCGGACATGGTCATCGCCGACATCAAGACCCTGCTGAAAGAATCCACCGGCATGAATGCCGCGGTCGACACCGAAAACAGCGGCAAACCCGCGGCCGAATTGCTCCGCGCCGGGGACGACAAGGCCGGCTACGAAAACCCCGACTATCGTACCCGTTCGGTTGCACTCACCGACCGAAGGGGCAAACCTGCCGATCTTTTCAAACTGGCGCAGCAACCGGTGCTCGGTCTGCCCAGGCTGCCGGCGCCGAAGAATAACCCGCTCACCCGGGAGAAAATCGAACTGGGGCGGAAACTCTTCTACGATCGCCGTCTGTCCCTGAACAATACCTTTTCCTGCGCCATGTGCCACATCCCTGAACAAGGCTTCACCAGTCAGGAACAAGCCACGGCGGTCGGCGTCGAGGGCCGCAGCGTTCGACGCAACTCGCCGACCCTTTACAACGTGGCTTACCTGGAAAGACTGTTCCACGACGGACGGGAATACTCACTGGAAAATCAGGTATGGGGACCGCTGCTGGCGAGCAACGAAATGGCGAACCCTTCCGTCGGCTTTCTGCTGGAAAAAATCAAGCGACTGACGGATTATCGGGGACTATTCGAAAAGACTTTTCGCCGCGGCCCGTCGATGGAAACCCTAGGCCAAGCCATCGCCAGTTACGAGAGAGCCTTGATTTCCGGCAATTCGCCCTTCGACCGCTGGCGTTACGGCGGGCAAAAGGGTGCGCTATCGCAAACCGCTCAACTGGGTTTCGAGTTGTTCACCGGTAAGGCCGGCTGCGCAAACTGCCACACGATTGGAACCCAACACGCCCTATTTACCGACAACCGGTTGCACAATACCGGACTGGGCTACCGGGAGAGCATGAAACAGGAACCGGCCAAGCAACGGGTCCAAGTGGCTCCCGGCATCGCCTTCGATGTCGATGCGACGACCATCGCCCAGGTCGCACAGACCAGAGCGAATGATCTCGGCCTATACGAGATCACTCAGAATCCCGCCGACCGTTGGAAATATAAGACCCCGAGCCTGCGCAACATCGCCCTGACAGCACCCTACATGCACAACGGCACCTTGGAAAGGCTGAGGCAGGTGGTGGAATTCTACAACGGCGGCGGGGAACCCAACGAAAACCTGGATCCTCTGGTTAAGCCGCTGGGGCTAAGCGAAAAGGAAATCGACGCGCTGGTCGAATTCCTCAGTGCGCTGACCGGCGACAGCGTGGCAACCCTGATCTCTGACGCCTATGCGGCACCGGTGGGCGATGCACGCTAAGACAAGCCCAGGCTGCCGGACCCAAACTCGCGAAATCCGCTGGCTCGCTACTCCCAAAAGTACGACGGCCGCATTAATTCACCCCAAACGGGAAAGCGGCCTTAAAATAGCGCGGGAATCCTCGCCCCCTCAACCGCCGCCTCGATCTGAACCACGAAATCCAAGGACTGCGCCGCCGGACGATGCGAACTCTCCCTTATCAGCCGCTGGCCTCCTTGCTGCTTTTCTTCGTGATCTGGCAGGGTTTGGCGCGATGGCTTGACTCCCCCGCGTTGCCGACGCCGCCGGCGGTCATGACGGTGTTTTTCGATGAAACACGTTCCGGCCAGCTGCCCTATCATCTCGGAGTCACCTTCGCACGCCTTACGGTGAGCTTTGTCCTGGCGATGACCATCGGCTCGGCCATCGGCATTCTGCTCGGACGTCGCGAGAAATTGGATCGATTCTTCGACAGCTGGCTGATGATTTTCCTCAACGTTCCTGCCCTGGTCACCATCATCCTGTGTTACGTCTGGTTCGGGCTCGTCGAAGCCGCCGCCATCGCCGCCGTCGTCATCAACAAACTGCCCAATGTCATCGTCACCCTGCGGGAAGGCGCGCGCGCCCTTGACCGGGATCTGCTGGAAATGGCCGAGGCTTACCGCTTCGGCCGGGTCAAAACCCTGCGCCACGTCATCTGGCCGCAACTGTTCCCTTTCGTGATCGGGGCATCGCGCAACGGGCTCGCTCTGATTTGGAAGATCATCCTGGTCGTTGAGCTGTTGGGTCGCAGCAACGGCATGGGTTATCAATTGCACCTGTATTTTCAAATGTTCAATGTCGCCGGCATCCTTGCCTATACGATCGCCTTCGTCGCCGTCATCCAGTTCATCGAGGCCGGCATTTTGAAACCGCTTGATCGACGCGCGCGCAGGTGGCGCCGATGACCCGCATCCTGATCGACATTCGCAAGAAAGCCTATCCCGCCCATACGCCGCCGGGTGAACATGTGGCGATCCGGAATTTGCTCATCGACGTCCCCGCAGGCGAATTCGTCTGCGTGGTCGGTCCCTCGGGTTGCGGAAAGACCACCCTGCTGAATATCGTGGCCGGCCTGGATCGGAATTACGAGGGCGCGATCCGCACGGAACCCGCCGAAACCGCCCCCAGAATCGGCTATGTCTTTCAAAACCCCAGGCTTCTGCCCTGGCGGACCGTACGGGAAAACATCGATCTGGCGCTACCGAAGAATTCGGGCGGCAAGTCGGTCGGCCATCTGCTCGAAGCGATGGGCATCGCTCATGTTCAGGCCCAGTACCCGCAGCGCCTATCCTTGGGCATGAGCCGCCGGGTCGCGCTGGTGCGCGCGTTTGCCATCGAACCGACCCTCCTCCTCATGGACGAACCCTTTGTTTCTCTCGACGCGCCGACTGCTCGAAAAGTCCGCAGGTTATTGATCAAGGTATGGCTGGAGCGCCCTCACACCGTCCTCTTCGTCACCCACGACCTGCGCGAAGCCATCGCGCTCGCCGACCGCCTGGTATTCCTGTCCCACGCGCCCACCGCCGTTATCCACGAAATCGCGGTCGACATTCCCCGCCCCGACCGGGAACGGGAAGAAACGATTGAAGCCTTTCGCAAGCACCTTTTGACCGCATATCCGACCATTCGGTCATTGCTTTGAGCAGTTTCGCCGAAGATCATCCCTCCGTCACGGGTACGAAAGGCGTTAGGTAGCGCTAGCGTCCTGTCCTCTTCCGATGCCGAAATAATCGAAACCCAGCGCCTGCATTCTGGCGGGATCGTAGAGGTTTCTGCCGTCGAAGATAGCGGGGCGGGAAAGGGCCGCCTTGATCGCTTCGAAATTCGGGCTGCGGAAGACGTTCCATTCCGTCACGATCGCCAGGGCGTCGGCTCCTTGCCAGGCGGCGTCCGCGTTGTCGCAAAGCACCAGATCGCCCCGCTCCCCGTAGATACGCTTCGCCTCATGCATGGCCACTGGATCGAAGGCGCGAACCTTAGCGCCCGCGTTCCAGAGCGCTTCCAGCAACACCCGGCTGGGCGCATCGCGCATGTCGTCGGTGTTGGGTTTGAAGGCCAATCCCCAGAGCGCAATGGTCTTGCCGTTCAAATCCCCGTTGAAATAAGCTTCGATCTTCTCATACAACTTCCGCTTCTGCCGGTCGTTCACCCCTTCCACCGCCCGCAGCAATTCCGCCGGATAATCCACGTCCCGCGCGGTGCGCTCCAGGGCCTTGACGTCCTTGGGAAAGCAGGAGCCCCCATAGCCGCAACCGGGATAGATGAAGTGATAACCGATACGCGGGTCGGAGCCGATCCCCACGCGCACTTTTTCGATGTCCGCCCCGAGGCGCTCGGCGAGATTCGCCAGTTCGTTCATGAAGCTAATCTTGGTGGCGAGCATGGCGTTGGCGGCGTATTTGGTCAGCTCGGCGGAACGGATATCCATACACACCAAGCGGTCGTGATTACGGTTGAATGGCGCGTATAGCGCACGCAACAACTCGGTGGTGCGGGGATTGTCCGTACCCACGACGATGCGGTCGGGCTTCATGAAGTCCTCGATAGCCGCGCCTTCCTTCAGGAATTCCGGATTGGAAACGACATCGAATTCCACCGCCTGGCCCAGCGCACTCCGAATGTTGTTCACGGCCTCGCGCACCTTGTCTGCAGTGCCAACGGGAACCGTCGATTTATTGACGATGATCCGGTAATCGCGCATGCGCTCGCCGATGCTCTTGGCAACGGCCAGAACGTACCGTAAATCAGCCGAACCGTCCTCGTCGGGCGGCGTGCCTACCGCGATGAATTGGAACAGGCCATGGGCGACCGCCATATCCGCATCGGTCGTGAAACGCAGACGCTTGGCGGCCATGTTGCGCTGGATGATGGCGTCCAAGCCTGGCTCATAAATGGGTACCTCGCCCCGATTCAATCGGTCGATCTTGCTCTCGTCGATGTCGATGCAGACTACCTCGTTACCCACTTCGGCGAGGCAGGCGCCGGTCACCAGGCCGACATAACCGGAGCCGAATACCGTCACTTTCATGTTTTCACCGTCACAAAGAATAAGAAGTCTTTTTGTATGGCGGCCATCAGGCCGCCCTTCCCCGTTGATTTCGGCAGAATCACCCGCCGAACGCGCGCGCCAGGTCGTTCTTGATGTCGTCCACGTCTTCCAGGCCCACGGCGACGCGAATCAGTCCGTCGCCGATGCCGGCGGCGGCCCGTTCCGACTCGCTCAGGCGGCCGTGGGTGGTGGTCGCAGGATGAGTGATAGTCGTTTTGGTATCGCCTAGGTTGGCGGTGATGGACAGCATTCGGGTGGCGTCGATCAGTTTCCAGGCCACATCCTTCCCGCCGTCCACCTCGAAGCTGACGATGCCCCCGCCGCCTTTTTGCTGTTCTCGCGCCAAATCGTATTGGGGATGGGAAGGCAAACCGGGGTAATGCACTCGCTTGACCCAGGTTTGGTTTTCCAGCCATGCGGCCAGAATCATTGCATTCTCGCTATGGGCTCGCATCCTGACGCTCAAGGTTTCCAGGCCTTTTAGGAAAACCCAGGCATTGAACGGGCTCATGGACGGCCCACCGGTTCGCAGGAAGGGGTAGATTTCCTTGTCCAGCAACTCTTGCCCGCCGACGATTGCACCGCCCACGCAGCGGCCCTGCCCGTCCAGATATTTCGTGGCGGAATGTATGACGATATCCGCGCCCAGCTCCAGCGGCCTTTGCAGCGCCGGCGTACAGAAACAGTTGTCCACCACCAAAAGGCAGCTGTGCGCATGGGCCAGATCGGCGAGACGCCGGATGTCGGCGATTTCGGTCAACGGATTGGACGGCGTTTCCAGGAACAGGAAACGGGTTTCCGGTCGGATCGCCCCTTCCCAAGCCGGGTAATCGGTGAGATTGACGAAAGTCGTCTCGACTCCGAACTTGCCGAAATAGTTCTGGAACAACAGCACGGTATTGCCGAACACCCCGCGCGAGGACACGACATGATCGCCGGCCTTCAGCAGGCCAAAACCGGTCGCCGCGATTGCCGCCATGCCGGAAGCGACCGCGATGCAGCGCTCGCCGCCCTCCATGACCGCCAGCCGCTGTTCGAAAGCGCGAACCGTGGGATTGGTGAAGCGCGAATAGATGTTTCCGGGTTCCGTTCCGGAAAAACGGGCGGCAGCTTCGGCGGCGCTGCTGAATACGTAGCTGGAGGTGGCAAAGATCGGGTCGCTATGCTCCTGCTCGGCAGTCCGCCTTTGCCCGGCGCGGATTGCCTGCGTCTCCAGGGCGAATTCATTCCAGTCAAGTTCGCTCATGTTCACAACCTATCCTGTGCAAATGAAAATTCAGTGAAAGCAGTCTGTAGGTTGGACAGAGCGTGCCCAACATCTGGCGTTGTCGGGCACGGCCTATCGGCCTTTCCCCAATCTACACCGCGTTGTGCAGTTCGATGATGGAGGTTTCGCCATGGCGTTTGGTCTTGGCCTGATCGGAGCGGTGTAACCCCAAGTGGTCGAGATAATCCTGATTGATGTCGCCGGTGACATATTCATTGTTGAAGCAGGAGGTGTCGAAGTGCCGGATGTTGGGATTGCCCTTCTGCACGGCCGTGATCAGGTCTTCCAGGTCTTGGTAAATCAGCCAGTCCGCACCCAGCTCCCGCTGCACTTCCGCCTCGGTGCGGCCATGGGCGATCAACTCGTGGGCGGCCGGCATGTCGATTCCGTAGACATTGGGATAACGCACCGGCGGCGAGGCCGAGGCGAAATACACCTTGGCTGCACCGGCATCGCGCGCCATCTGGATAATCTGCATGGACGTCGTGCCGCGCACGATGGAATCATCCACCAGCAGCACATTCTTTCCCCTGAACTCCAGATCGATGGCATTCAGCTTCTGACGCACAGACTTTTCCCGCATTTGCTGGCCGGGCATGATGAACGTCCGCCCGATATAACGGTTCTTGATGAAGCCTTCGCGGTACTTTACGCCAATGCGGTTGGCCAGCTGCAGCGCGGTGGTCCGGCTGGTGTCCGGAATCGGAATCACCACGTCGATGTCGTGATCGGGACGCTCGCGCAGGATCTTGGCCGCCAGCTTGTTGCCCATGCGCATGCGCGCCTTGTAGACCGAGATATCGTCGATGATGGAGTCGGGGCGGGCGAAATAGACGAACTCGAAGATGCACGGTGAATGCAGAGTCTTCTCGGCGCACCGCCGCGTATGCAGCCTGCCGTTCTTTTCGATCACCACTGCCTCGCCCGGTTGAATGTCCCGGATTAGTTTGAAGCCGAGCACGTCGAGCGCCACGCTCTCCGAGGCGATCACGTAATCTACGCCCCGCTCCGTACGCCGCTCGCCGTACACCAGCGGACGGATGCCGTAGGGGTCGCGGAAGCCGATGATGCCAAAACCGGTGATCATGGCGACGACCGCATAAGCGCCTCGACAGCGGCGATGGACGCCGGCGACCGCCTGGAACACGTCGTCGGCATCCACGCGCAGTTTGCCCAGTACTTGCAATTCGTGGGCGAAGACGTTCAGGAGGACTTCGGAATCAGAATCCGTGTTGATGTGGCGTTGATCCTCGACGAACAGATCATGCTTGAGCGCCTGAGCGTTGGTCAGATTGCCGTTGTGCGCCAGCGTGATGCCATAGGGCGAATTCACGTAAAATGGCTGGGCTTCGTCAGAAGTGGTGCAACCGGCCGTGGGATAGCGCACATGGCCGATGCCCATCTTCCCGGTCAGGCTGCGCATGTGGCGAGTATGAAACACGTCCCGCACCAGACCGCTATCCTTCCTGAGATTCATTCGCCCGCCCTCGCAGGTGACGATCCCCGCGGCATCCTGGCCCCGGTGCTGCAAGACCGTCAGCGCCTCATAGAGTTCCTGATTCACGTCTTCGCTGGAGACGATGCCGGCAATGCCACACATGGATTGGGTTACCTTCTTGCTGAAACTAACGGTACTTCACATAGCTGGCGAGACCCGTCGGAAGCTGATCGCGCAGCCACAAAGCCAGGGATTGAAACGGCGGAATCAGTTGGGATTGTCTCCACCAGGGGTCTTGGGGAAGCGGCGTCACGCCGGCGAGCAGCACCAGCACGGCGGCGATCAACATGCCGCGGGCGACGCCGAAAATCAGCCCGGCCAGACGGTCGGTTCCGCTCAGGCCGGTGGAATCGACCAGTTTTCCCAACAAAAAACCGAGCAGCCCGCCCAAAATCAAAGTGACGATAAACAGGATCAAGAATGAGACAACCATCCGCGCCGAGGGAAGCGCAATCAAGGGCTCCAGATAAACCGAGAAATCGCGGCCGAAGCGCAACCCCAGCCAGATGGACACGCCCCAGAGCGTCAGCGAAAACACCTCGCGGATCAATCCGCGCACCAGCCCGATCAACGCGGAAATCCCGATGAGGCCGATGAGGCAGTAATCCACCCAGATCAAGGAAGTCATATTCGCGCTCGCAGCGCGCTTGTGAGTTTAACAGAACTCCACATGCGGCACTTCGTCAATGGTGGGGAACCACAATACCCCGGATGCCGAGCTGCGCCTCGATTTGTTGTTGCATTTGTTCGGCCCGCCCGCGTTCCAATTCGGGCCCGACCTGGACGCGGTAAACCGAACCGGTTTTCCCCGGAACCGCTTCGACAAAGGCCGCGAATTTGGCCTGTCGAAGCTTCTCCGCCAAGGTCCGCGCGTTCCCCTCGGCGGTGAAACTGCCCGTTTGGACGACCCATGCAGCGAGATCACCAGCGGGTTCCGCAGCGGGCGCAGACTTGCCCGGCCGAGCACTCGGGGGCGCGGGTTGGAGCGGCTCCGCTTGGACCAGCGGGGCGCCAGCGGAGGCTTTCCCCGGCTTGACGCTGGCCGAACCGGACTTGGCCTGTTCGATCGGCTCCGGTTTTCTGACCGGCGCTTCCACCGCCTTCGGGGGCGTGACCGTCGCCGGTTTCGGTTTAGGGGGTGTTGCCTGGACCGCCTGCGTCTTGGCTTTTTTCGACTCCTTGGCCTTTTGCTCGGCGAGTTCGGCCTTTCCCGGTTTCTCGGGCTGCTTCGCCGCAGGCTTGACCGGCTCGTCGAAGGGACTCTCGACAGGCTTCAGCGGTTTCTCCGGGACCGGCTCGAACTGCTCCTCCTCGACGGGTGCTTCGAAGCCCTGCTCGCCTTCGGCAGGTAGCGCCTTAGCCTGGGCCGTTTCACCAGCCTTTTGCACGGGCTCGTCGGTAAGCGGAATGATTTTATAGCCGGACTCGGAGCTGTTTCCGGTTTCCTTGGGCGCGACATCCGCCGCAGACTTCGGCAGATCGATCGCTTTTTCCTCAAACGCCTCCGGAATCGGTGGTACCCCATCGGAAACCGTACCCGGCTGTTGATCGGCTTTGTCGAACAGCATCGGCACAAAAATGACGATCAGGGAAACGATGATCGTCACCCCGATCAGACGCTGCTTTAATTGCTGCTCCATCAATGTTTACCTCGGAAAAATCAAGCGATTTGAGCCAAAAACTCGGAAACTAGAAAAAATGAACCAAAAACCACGATCAGGTCGCCATTCTGCGCGTTTCCTCGAGCGGCCGCAAATGCCGCCGAGGCATCAGCAAAACCGCCCATCACCGCATGGACACCCAACTCGCGCAGGAGTTCGGTCAATTGCGATTCGGCAGCGGCGCGGGGCATTTTCAAAGGCGCGAGATACCAGCGGTCGATAAGCCGCTTGATGTGGTTGACGACGCCGACGATGTCCTTGTCCCGCATGATGGCGAAAACCGCATGAATACGCCGGGTGGGAAACTGCCGGCTCAAATGCTCAGCCAGGATTCTCACCGCCTGTGGGTTGTGTGCCACATCCAAAAGAACCGGCACGGCACCGTCGATGTACTGAAACCGTCCGGCGAGCCGCACCGACGCCAGCCCCTTGCGAATGGCGGCCTCCGAAACCGGCCGCCGGTCGTCGATCGCGTGAAGCAACTGAAGTACGGCGGCGGCGTTCAGCAGTTGATGCTCGCCTTTGAGATAGGGAAAAGGCAAATCCTGCAAGCAATTGTCCGGACCGCGCCAAGTCCAGCCGGCGCCTGATTTTTCATAGCCGAACTCACGCCCCTGACAAGCCAAGACGATGCCACTGTCCTTGGCATAAGCCAGCAGTGCCTGCGGCGGATCAGGATCGCCGATGACAGCTGGCTTGTCGCGACGGAAAATACCCCCCTTCTCCAACCCGATGGCGTCGCGCGTATCGCCCAGCCAATCCTGATGGTCGATGTCAATGCTGGCGATCAGCGCGGCGTCGGCATCGATCAGATTTACCGCGTCCAGGCGGCCGCCAAGGCCGACCTCTAGGATTTGGAGATCGAGATCGGCCTTGGAAAAGAGATCCAGCGCGGCCAGGGTCCCGAATTCAAAGAAACTCAGCGTGGTGTCGCCGCGCACCCGCTCGATGCGGGCGAATGCCTCGCAGATCAGGGCGTCGGCGACACACTCGCCATCGATCCGCATGCGCTCGTTGTAGCGCAGAAGATGAGGCGAAGTGTAGGTTCCCACCCGATAGCCCTGGGCCCGCAGGATGGCGTCCAGCATCGCGACGCAGGAGCCTTTGCCGTTGGTCCCGCCGACCGTGATCGTGAACGGGATTTCGGCCTCGGGAAGAAGCGCGCGGAACACCTTTCCGACGCGCGCGAGCCCCAGATCGATGGACTTGGGATGCAGCGTCTCTTGCCAAACCAGCCACTGGTCCAGCGTGGGAAAGCGCATGGATCAACCCGCGCCGAGTTCTTCCGCTTCGGCGGCGATGGCATCTTCCATGCCGGCCGACAATGCAGGCTCTTCATGCAAGAGCATCGCCAGGATGCCGGCAATCTTGTCGCGCATTTCGCGGCGGTCGACGATCATGTCGATGGCCCCGTGTTCCAGCAGGAATTCGCTGCGCTGAAAACCTTCCGGCAATTTCTCGCGCACGGTTTGCTCGATGACGCGCGGTCCGGCAAAACCGATCAGCGCGCCCGGTTCGCCGATGTTGACGTCCCCCAGCATGGCAAGGCTGGCCGACACGCCGCCCATGGTCGGATCGGTCAGCACCGAAATGAACGGGATGCCCGCGTCCGCAAGCCTCGCCAGCGCCGCGCTGGTCTTGGCCATCTGAAAAAGCGACAGCAGGGATTCCTGCATGCGCGCGCCACCACTGGCGGAAAACGCAATCAGCGGGATGCGTTGTTCCAGGCACAGATTGACGCCGCGCACGAAACGCTCTCCGACCACCGAACCCATCGACCCGGCCATGAACTCGAAATTGAACGCTGCGGCAACCAGGGGCCGCCCCTTCAAGAGGCCGCGAGCCACGATCAGGGCGTCCTTCTCGCCCGTCGCCTTTTGGGCCTGGCTCAGCCGGTCCTTGTATTTCTTGCTGTCCTTGAATTTCAACGGATCGAGGGGGCTCAACTCCTCCCCGATCTCCTGGTGGTTACCGTTGTCGAGAAAAACGGACAAGCGCTTGCGGCCACAAATACGCAGGTGATGGCTGCACTTCGGGCAGACGTCCAGATTCCGTTCCAGCTCGGCCTTGTACAGGATGGCGTTGCAGCTGGGACATTTGCACCACAAGCCCTCTGGCACGGCGCTTTTCGTGGATGCCTCGGTGCGTATCTTAGACAGCACCTTTTTGTGAAACCAACTCAAATTCGTTTCTCCCTAAGCCTTACCTCAGGCGTCCATCGCGGCGCGCATGGAACGGAGCGTGGCGGTGATGTCGGCCAGGGCTTGTGCGGTATTGTCAGCGCTCTGCTCGATCTTGCCGACCAGGGCACTGCCGACGACCACCGCATCGGCCAGCCGGGAAACCGCTTTGGCGGTCTCGGCATTCTTCACGCCGAAACCCACGCCGATGGGCAAATCGGTGAGATGCCTGATCTCGGCCAGTTTCCGCTCGACGTCGCCCAAGTCCAGATGCGACGCGCCGGTCACGCCTTTCAGCGAGACATAGTAAAGATAACCGCGCCCCAGCTTAGCCATTTTCCGGATGCGCGCCTCGGTGCTGTTGGGCGCCAGCAGGAAAATCGGATCGATACCGGCATCGGCCAAAAGGGGCATCAAGTCGGCGGACTCTTCCGGCGGCAGGTCGACGGTCAGCACACCGTCAACGCCGGCATCCCGCGCCTTTTCGACGAACGCCCGGTAACCCATGCACTCGATGGGATTGAGATAACCCATCAGGACGATGGGGGTTTCCGCATCGCTCTGCCGAAACGCTTTTACCATCTCCAGCACGCGGCGCAGGCTGGTCTTGTGGATCAGCGCCCGCTCGCTGGCTCTCTGTATCACCGGCCCGTCGGCCATGGGATCGGAAAAGGGCACGCCCAGTTCGATGATGTCCGCTCCGGCTTCGACCATGGCATGCATGGCCGGCACCGTGAAGGCAGGGTTGGGGTCGCCGGCGGTGATGAACGGGATCAATGCCTTGCGCCCTGCTTGCTTGAGGGCTTGGAATTTCGAGGGAAGACGGCTCACAATGTGATTCCTTCGCGCGCGGCTATGGTGTTGATGTCTTTATCGCCGCGGCCGGACAGGTTGATGAGGATCTGCTGATCGGGCCCCATGAGGGGTGCCAGCTTCATCGCATAGGCCACGGCATGGCTGGATTCCAACGCCGGGATGATGCCTTCCAACCGGGTCAGGGTGTGAAAACCCTCCATCGCCTCGTCATCGGTGATGCTCACATAGTTCGCGCGACCTGAGTCCTTCAGCCATGCGTGTTCGGGGCCGACGCCGGGATAGTCAAGACCTGCGGAGATGGAATGGGTCTCGATGATCTCGCCGTCCTCGTCTTCCATCAGATAGGTACGGTTGCCGTGTAGCACACCGGGACGGCCGGCGCTCAAAGGCGCGGAATGACGACCCGTCTCGATACCGTCGCCCGCTGCCTCGACGCCATACAGCATCACCTCGCGGTCATCGATGAAGGGATAGAACAGACCGATGGCATTGGAACCACCGCCCACGCACGCGATGAGGGCATCCGGCGGGCGGCCGGTCATCTCCTGCATCTGCTGTTTCGCTTCGCGCCCGATGACGGCCTGAAAGTCGCGCACCATCGCCGGATACGGGTGCGGACCCGCTACCGTACCGATGATGTAAAAGGTATCGTCCACATTGGTGACCCAGTCGCGCATGGCTTCGTTGAGGGCATCCTTTAGGGTCTTCGACCCCGAATCGACGGCAACCACTTGCGCCCCCAAAAGCTTCATGCGAAGAACATTGGGCGCCTGCCGCTGTACATCCACGGCCCCCATGTAAACCACGCATTCCATCCCCAGCCTCGCAGCCACCGTAGCGGTGGCGACACCATGCTGACCGGCGCCGGTTTCGGCGATGACGCGCCGCTTGCCCATGCGCTTGGCCAGCAGCGCCTGGCCCACGGTGTTGTTGACCTTGTGGGCGCCGGTGTGATTCAGATCCTCACGTTTGAGGAAAATGTGCGCCCCGCCCAACTCGCGGCTCAATCGCTCGGCGTGATAAACCGGGCTGGGCCTGCCGACGTAATGCTTGAGATCGTAATCCAGTTCGGCCAGGAAATCCGGATCCTTCAGGTAGCGATGATAAGCCTCGTTCAACTCCTGGATCGGTAGCATCAGGGTCTCGGCCAC
>DATIXD010000025.1:0-5523 GCA_035518875.1 Methylococcaceae bacterium
CGACCGCCTGCTCGCGAGTGGTTACTTCCGCGCGAAGATGGCCCAGGAAAAACTAATCAAGGCTTCCCCGATTCCTTACACGATCGTGCGTGCTACGCAGTTCTTCGAGTTCGTGGGCGGCATCGCCCAATCGGCGACTGAAGGGCAGACGGTTCGGCTTCCACCGGTTCTGATGCAGCCCATTGCGTCGGATGACGTCGCCGCCGTTATGGCCGATGTGGCCCTCGCTGAGCCGTTGAACGGCACGTTCGATCTGGCAGGTCCCGAACCGATTCGGCAAGACGACCTCGTGCGGCAATTCCTGAACGCAACCGGGGACGCACGGACGGTAATCACTGATCCCAAGGCGCTTTACTTCGGGATCACGGTGGACGATCAAAGCCTCACCCCAGGCGATCACCCGCGCCTCGGCCCGACACGTTTCGAGGACTGGCTTCGCCACAAGGCCGAACCAGGCGTTGCAGCAGACGGCGGGGGCATGTAGCGTTTCTGGACTTCATGGCTGACTGGGCCCCCGCCGCTGCTGACTTTGGTCGTTGGGCATAATAGGAGAGATCGTTGTAATGCCTACAATCTCGATGTTCTATGGCATTCTTATCCGAATGTTTTTCTATGATACGGATAAGCACAACGTGCCCCATATCCATGCTGAATATCAGGGTCACGTAGCTGTATATTCCATTCCCGATGGTGTCGTATTGGCTGGCGAAGTGCCGCCAAAGAAGCACAAACTGGTTGTCGCATGGATTGAGATACACCAAGATGATTTGCTTGCCGATTGGCAATTGGCTGTGAACGGCAAGAAACCCTTTCCAATTCGCGGACTTGACCAATGAATATTGCAGAAATAATTCCGAAAGATAATTACATGCTGTACATCAAAGCCGAAGATGGGAAAACAGGTTTATTCGATGTAAAACCATATCTTGAATCCGAAGTTTTCGCGCCGCTGAAAGACAGCACCGAGTTCGAACGAATTCACAACGGCAAGTACTTTATTGAGTGGGACTGTGGAGCAGACCTTTCTGCAGATACTATTCAGGCACGATGGGAAACTGCATCAACTGGGGATGCCCAACAAAGCGCTCCAGTGGACTCCGCTGACGCTGCGCCGCTGAGCTAATTCGTCCGGCGATTAAATGCAGGCTCGTCGGTTTGCGTAAAATGGCGACCTCTCAGTGCCACTCACTCGTCGGAGGCATGCGATGAATGGTGAGTTTCAGGTGATCGGCCGCAGTGCATCAGCACTTTTCACGCTCAAGCTTCACCGCGGCGACGGGATGACCCTTCTGGCGATGAATTGGAAGACCGGAAAGCCACCACGGGACTTCGTCGGCTTCGCGATCGAGTACAAGGAGCCAGGCGGCGACAGGTTCTTTGCTTTGAAGAACCGCCTTGCATTCCCCCGCTCCGGAGGCGGAGTTGACTCAACCCGTCTTTCGACCATGCGTTCGCCTATCCAGAAATTCCGTTGGGTGCATTTCCCTCGCAACGCGGAACTCTCCGGCGAATTCGTCTACCGGGTCACACCGGTCTTCATGAATGACCTCGACGAGCTGAGTTACGGCGAAGCGCAGGAGGCCGCGATCGAGCTGCGGCGCGAAACGTACCCGGGACAACTCAATGTCACCTTCACCCGCGGATTCGTCTCGTCGCAGGCATTCGTGGATCGGTTTGCCCCAGACAAGGATTCCCTTTCGACACTCATTCCCGCGAAGGCCGATGAGGGATTGGACTTTGTTCCAACTCATCCCAAGGCGAAGGAAGCTCTGGCGTGGATGGGTTTCGAGGCGCGGGATGCCATCCTTGAAGTGCTCGACGAGGCCATCGCCGACAAGAAGGCACAGGTCCGCGTGGTGGCCTACGACTTGTGCGAGCTTGATGTCGTGTCGCGTCTGACGAAGCTAGGCGACCGACTGAAGATCGTCATCGACGACAGTGATGCCCACGGTGAGCCGGATTCGGCCGAAACGCAGGCGGCGAAGATTCTCGAGGCCTCGGCCGGCGCGGGGAACGTGAAGCGGCACCACATGAGCAACCTTCAGCACAACAAGACCATCGTGGTTGATGGGCCGAGGGTGCAAGCGGCTGTGTGCGGTTCGACGAATTTCACCTGGCGCGGGTTCTTCGTGCAAGCGAACAACGCCCTGATTCTGCGCGGCAACAACGCGGTCAGGCCGTTCCTCTCGGCGTTTGAGGACTATTGGCAGCACGACTCCGTCGCGGGCTTCGGCCAGACGGCATCCGCCAAGTGGACGGACCTCGGGTTGAACGGGATCGACGCCAAGGTCGCGTTTTCACCGCATTCGACTCAGAACGCGCTATTGGCAAAGGTGGCCGCGGACATCGGGGAGAAAACCTCCTCGTGCCTATTCTACTCGCTGGCGTTCCTCTTCCAAACGCCGGGGCCGATTCGCGACGCGATCGAGACGCTTTCCAAGCGCAATGACATCTTCGTGTACGGCATTTCCGACAAGAAGGTCGGTGGTGGCCTCGATCTTCAGAAGCCCGACGGCAATGTCTCGCCGGTTCGGCCTGCGGCGCTGACCAAGAACATTCCAGAGCCGTTCAAGTCGGAGCCGACGGGTCTGGTGGGTGGCGTCGGCAATCGCATGCACCACAAGTTCATCGTGATCGATTTCGACAAGCCCAGCGCGCGAGTCTATCTCGGCTCGTACAACTTCTCGAACCCAGCGGACACCAAGAACGGGGAGAACCTGTTGCTCATCCGCGACCGCCGGATCGCGGTCTCCTACACCATCGAAGCGCTGCGAATTTTCGACCATTACCACTTCCGAGTGGTTCAAGAAGAGGCGAAGAAAACCAAGAAGAAACTCACCCTCGCCAAGCCCCCGCGAAGCGCGGGGGAAGAACCGTGGTGGGCCGAGGACTACAGCAACGCGCGGAAGATTCGTGATCGCGAGCTCTTCGCGTAAACCGGCCCAAATAGCTGGAGTGTTCGCCATAGTCGGTGCCTGTGGCAAGTGGCGATGACCACCTAGTCGGCAGCGCCAGGCAATAGCCGTTTGCAGCGACCAACGTCGGCGCTGAGCCGACAGTATGTCGGGGACGGTCCCGTGGTTACCCGGCTGTCACCGACCAGCACGTGAAACCCGGCGCGGGACGCACACCCGCACAGTGCTTACACGATCAACCTTTGCCAGCCTTGCGACGGAAACCCTGATTATGGAACAGGCGCAGAAGATCTTCGACCGGCGGGTCGTCGCCATCGACCTGGTCCGCGGCATGATCATGGTCCTGATGGCACTGGACCACACACGTGATTTTTTCAGCCGGGCGGACTTCGACCCTCTGGATCTGCAAAAGACTCACGCCGCCCTGTTCCTCACCCGCTGGGTGACCCATTTTTGCGCGCCGTTGTTCATTTTCCTGTCCGGCGCCAGTACCTTCCTGTCCCTTGCCCGCCACGCAGACCCGGCCGGGCAATCCCGTCTACTCCTAACCCGTGGTGCACTTCTTATCCTTCTGGAACTGACCCTCGTCCGCTGGACGGGCTGGAACTTCGGTCTGGAAATGCATCGTGTCGGGGCGGGGGTACTGTGGGCGATCGGTTGGTCGATGATCTGCCTGAGTATCCTGATCCGGTTGCGTTTGTCGGTGGTTGGCCTGGTGGGGTTGATCATGATCGTCGGCCATAATCTCCTCGACGGTCTCGGCGCTGAGCGATTCGGTCACTGGGGCTGGCTGTGGCAGATCCTCCACGCCGGTGGCGGTTTCGAATATGGGCCGGGGCTACGATTCGTCGCCATTTATCCGCTGATTCCCTGGATCGGCGTCATGGCGGCCGGTTTCGCTTTCGGCCCGGTGTTCCTGCGGGAAACGGCATTGCGGCGCCAATCGCTGTTGCACTGGGGAATGGCCTTAACGGCGGGCTACGTCCTGTTGCGCTTAGGGAATCTCTATGGCGATTCCGCGCGATGGTCGATCCAGCAGTCGGACCTGTACACCCTCCTGTCTTTCCTCAAATGCACGAAGTATCCGCCGTCGCTGCACTATCTGCTCATGACTCTGGGACCGGGGTTGATCCTGCTGGCGGTCCTGGATCGTCCCGTGCCCCGATGGCTGCAGCCGGTCAATGTGTTCGGCCAGGTGCCTTTGTTTTTCTACGTCCTCCATTTGCCGTTGATTCATGGCCTGGCCGCCCTGGTGGACTATGGCCGTTACGGGCACGCCCCATGGCAATTCGGTTGGCCTTTCGCGGCGGCCGACTTGCCGCATCCGCCGGACCATGGTTTCGGCCTACTCATCGTTTACCTGGCTACGGCCTTCGTGGTGGTTTGTCTCTTCCCGCTCTGCCGATGGTTTGCAGGATTGAAACGGACCAGCCGACGGTTGTGGGTCCGTCTGCTCTAGACGTCGACCGGTCGTACAAGCGAATTCCCCCGAATCGCTGCTCATGGCCGCTCCCACCGCTCGTCGAGGCGGCGCGCCGGCTCAGCGGGGGATTTTAAATGCAGCGGTTTCGCACATGGTTCATTCCCGATATGTTTGCGTTATCGTAACCAGAGCAACGATCATGTAGGGCAAGCAATTTAGGCCGGCGCCGAGCCCTGCGGATCGCGTCTGAGCCATGCCCTCAATACCGCTTAAACCATTTCTTTGATGGAGAGCGCCAATGAAACATCGTCATCATACTGTCAGGCATGCCGGGTTCGCCGCTGCGCTGCTGTTTGTGTGTCAAGCCGCAGTCGCGGATCGACCCGTCGGCCATGTCCACACCGAGGCGGGACATTTCCCGAAGGAGGCAACCGTCTCCACGTCCGCCTATGTGGACAGCGAGCCGCCGTTGTGGAACAACCTTGGCACCTTAAGCTATCGGATATCGACGGCCAACCCGCGCGCCCAGAGCTATTTCGATCAGGGCTTGCGGCTTGCCTATGCCTTCAACCACCTGGAGGCTCAACGCGCCTTTCGCATGGCGCAGAAGCTCGACCCGAAGTGCGCGATGTGCTTCTGGGGCGAGGCGCTGGTGCTCGGGCCGAACATCAATGCGCCGATGGGTTCCTCGGCGGTTAAACCCGCCTGGACCGCCATCACCCGGGCGAAAACCCTCGCCAAGCACGCGAGCACCAAAGAGAGGGCATTGATCGAGGCGCTTGCAAAGCGCTATGCCGAGAACCCCAAAGCCGACCGGAAGCACCTGGACAGCGCTTATGCCCAGGCAATGGGCAAGCTGGCCGCGCGTTTTTCCGAAGACGACGAAATCGCGGTGCTGTATGCGGAAAGTTTGATGGATCTCTCGCCTTGGGATTATTGGGAAGCGGGAGGACGCAAACCCAAGGGACGCACGGCGGAAATCCTGAAGGCGTTGGAAAGGGTGCTGGCGAGAAACCCCGACCATCCCGGGGCCATCCATTACTACATTCACATGGTCGAGGCATCGGACCGGCCCGAACGCGCCGAGCCGTTTGCCCGGCGCCTGGCGAGTCTGATGCCCGGCGCCGGCCATCTGGTGCACATGCCGGGGCACCTTTATTACCGCCTCGGCCGCTACCTCGATGC
>DATIXD010000026.1:0-3951 GCA_035518875.1 Methylococcaceae bacterium
TCATCGAGCGCCTTCTAAGCCGTGGTGAGCGGACACTCGGCTGCCACAATGAGGTGTCGTATCGCCAGGCTCAGATTTCCGCCGCGTAACGCTACCGCTTCTGGAAAGCAAAGCTAGGTGGCCCCGCGAACTCGCCGAGAAGGAAAAGATCGACAACAGCCACGTGTCACGGATGGTCGATCTGGCCTTGAGCCATCTCACTCTTCTGATCCCGCGGTGGATGTGCCGGCGGGGTAGCATGATCAATTGGTGCGGATAGGGTTCTAGTGCACGCCCGGTTGATTCTTCTATGCCGACAACCCGTCTCTTTAAAGTTCTGCCGCCCTGTCAGTACTTGAGATTAGTCCTTGACAGTAAACGGGTGTGATTGCAATCTGCCATCAAAATGCATAGCAAGAAGCATTGAACCTGTTAGTGCCTCCATGAACGCTACTGAACCGTCCCTCTATGACCGCCTCGGCGGTGAACTGGCCATCGATACCCTCACCAGGGCCTTTTATGATCGAGTGCTGGCGGATATTGAGTTGAAGCCATTTTTCGAACATACGTCGATGGATAGGCTGCGGGCTATGCAACACGAGTTTCTTTGTGCCGCCTTGGACGGTCCCGTAACTTATACTGGAAAGCCACTCGCTTACGCCCATCAGGGGCGAGGTATTACGGCGCAGCATTTTGCGAAGTTTGTACAATATTTCCTGGATACCCTGCGGGACTTTGGTGTTTCAGATAAGGATGCCTATGAAGTTATCTCCAGACTTAACACACGAGCAAACGAAGTGATAGGCAACTCATATTGATCAGGAAACCCTAGAGCTCCTTAAGCACAATTGATCTTGACAGATGCGTCGAGTTTTCAGGCGGCAAGTTTGCCCTCAACAGGGAACGCAGCGATCGCGCAAAGTGGGAGTCTGAGTCCAGCCGGGGAAAAAAACCGATGCTCATCTTCAGGCAATTATTCGACCCCCAGTCCTCCACATATACCTATCTCCTGGGCGATGCGCTCCGTCGGCGTTTCATTGTGGATACCAGATCGCCCACGATACCGACACGCTGTTGGGCGGTGCGGAATCGGTGCTGTTGCTCGACGAGAGCGCCTTGGCCAAGAAAGGCAGGGCATCGGCCGGGGTGGCCCGGCAGTGGAACGGCCGCCTGGGCAAGGTGGACAACTGCCAGGTCGGTGTGTTCGCGACGCTGTGCCGGGGGGGAGATGGCCAGCCTATCGACGCCCGCTTGTATCTGCCGAAGGCGTGGGCGGAAGATGAGGCGCGCTGTCGCAAGGCGGCGATTCCAGAACAATCTCGGCGCTACCGCAGCAAGGCCGATCTGGCGCTGGAGATGGTCGAAACGGCGCTCAAGCGCGGGATTCGCTTCGGTTATGTCGGGGTGGACGGCGGCTACGGCAAGGAACCGGCCTTTTTGAGCGGACTCGACGGACTGGGCTGCCGATTCGTGGCCGATGTCCATTGCGATCAAACCGTCTATCTCCAGAATCCCGACCCGCAGATACCGGTCTGGTCGGGACGCGGTAAACGTCCGGTTCACCTCAAGGCCCAATCTGACCCGGTGCGGGTTGACCGATGGGCGGCCACCCAACCGCCCGAGGCGTGGCAACGGCTGAGCTTGCGCGGTGGCGAGAAAGGACGGTTGGTGGCCGAATACCTCCACGCCCGGGTTTGGGTTCGGGACGGTACGGAAACCCAGGCCCGCTGTTGGCAGCTGCTGGTCCGCCGAGAACTGGGGGCCCGCGAGATTTCCCACTACTTCCTGCCCAACGCGCCCGCCCACACGCCCTGGCCGGAACTGGCGCGGGTCCAGGCGCAACGCTACTTCATCGAGCACAGCTTCCGCGAGGCCAAGAGCGAAGTGGGACTGGCGGACTACCAGGTGCGCCGGTGGGATGCCTGGCACCATCACATGGCCCTGGTTATGCTGGGGACTCTGTTCCTGGTCAAACACAAAACCGAGGGACGAAAACAGTGGCCGATGTTGTCATTCAACGATCTGGTCACCGCCCTGGCCCACCTGCTACCCCGTCGCCAATTGACCGCCGAAGACTTGGCCGCCATCATCACCAAGCGCCACCGTCTGCGCCAGCAGGCCAAGGAATCACACGCCAGACGGTCGATGGCGGCATTGGAATGAATCTGACAAAGTAGAATTAGCCAATTACGGTTCTCAGCAAGTCCGCCAAGCTACTAATGTTCTCCTGCACTGGCGTACTTTGCCTGACTATCAACAGCGGCGTGCCCGACTCATGCAGGATAGCTTTAGTTAGGCTGGGGTGGATTAGCTCGGAAAAACCCAGTCGCCCGTGTGTGCTCATTGCGATAAGCGTCGGGCTATGGTTTTTTATGTAGTCAAGAATTCCATTCTCTACATTAGTTGACTCGATTCTGGCATTTCTGATCTTGATTCCCAGGCTGCCAAACGTCTGTTCCAGGTCGTTGAGCCGTTCGAGAACATGACGGTGATGCTCATGCACTGTTTCAACCGTCAAAACAGTAACATTGGGCTTAATGTCCCGTATTAGATTGAGAAGATCTCGGAATATGGCAAGCGATTCCAGACTGTAGTCGGTAGTGACCAAAATCTCTGTAGGAACCGTTGGAACAACCTGAAGCGGCGCGGAAATAGCCATCACAGGAATTTGCGACTCGTTAACGAGCTTATCAACGAAGGAACCGTCTATTAGCCGTTCACTCGTAGGGTGTTTATGAGCAGCGACAACGATTAGGTCGGCAAAGATGGTTTCAGCCACCTTCATTACTTGCTCGACTGCACTGCCGTGCACTAGCTTGAAGTCCAGGGAGTCTCGTCGATCGGCCGGTGCCGACTCCCGCAAACTTTCAAACTGATTTTCTGCCCATTCCTCAAAAAGCTTCGTGGCTACCGGCAAGAGCTCTACCCAAGGTGCTGAACTGACTTCGGACGCGGTTTGCTCCTGAATATTGCGGAAGGCTGGATGCACGGTTTCCAAGTCCTTCGGTGCTATAGCGCTATTGGGTTTGAATAGTCTCTCTAAATCAGCCACATGCACGATCGTGACACGGCCGGTAGCTGATTTCGCCCATGACAGACCGAGACCGACGGCAAAATCGGAACCCTCGGAAAAATCCACTGGTATGACGATGTTTCCATAAATCATTTTTTTCTCCGAAGCGAGTCTATTTTTTTGCAGTCTAACAGCTATTGGTGCGCTGATGTTAATAGTTCATTTCCTCGGAAGAAGGTCCAACTGGACCCGTCCTGAATTTGAACGATGCGGCTCGAAGAGAGCGCCAAATGCGGCGCCACCTCCCGCTCCGCGGCCGATGGCGACCCCAAACTTCGGAGAATGAGGTGGTGGCCGTGGCGGCCAAGGTCATGGTCGGTGACGCTTAGGAGTTGCCGTATGAAAGGAACGAGTTCGAAACCTGCATCAGGAAGCTCATAACAATCCTGGATATCGCGCCAAGGTTTCGGTTTCCTGCCGAAGGACTCATGGGGCCTCGGCACAGCGCCCAAACGGCGACGCGGAAGAACATACGGTCAACGTCTAGTAGAGGGATAGCCGCTATTGCACGGAGAACCGCGAAGGTTAGCCATTCTAAGGTGGGTTCCGTACTGCGGTCCGTAGCTTGTGCTTCCCTATCTGGTGCTTCCCTATCTGGAGTTGCAGGCTATCGCAGTGCTGTAAATCAATGTCGAACGTCTGGTGTCGGCCAAAACGAGCCGGCCACCAAATCGCTGCGAACGGCTGTCTATCGGCCGTATGGAAAGCTTTCCATAAGGCCGACGACGCGACGTAGGCTATAGATGGGCGAGCGTCAGCTACCTGGGTGCAGGCGACGTTCAGCTGACCGCTGTCAGGAACGGACGAACGGCTCAAGATGGCCGGTTCCGCTAGTTCGACGGCGATCTCGTAACCGGACATTCGACGAGAGCTGAAGCTTGAAGGCGGATGGCCGGTTT
>DATIXD010000027.1:0-3467 GCA_035518875.1 Methylococcaceae bacterium
ATCGAAAAATTCGGCCAATAAAAAAGCCAGTGGCCTCGTCGGGCACACTGGCTTCCGGTTGTCCGGTCAGCTTTGAGTACTTTCCAAACCATTTAATGAGTCTGACGGGTTGTTGTCAAGCCGCGCGAATTACGGAAAAAAACCCATCGCTCTCGGCTGAACGGCTCTTTATCTTTTCCGCCAGCATTTCTTGTCGCTACTCATGGGGCAGAACTATACCGAAGCGTGCTTAGTTCAAAAAAGAATTAAATGGTATTGAGCTATAACCAAAGCGCTTGAGCATGAGAACGAAATTTGGCGACATCAGGCTCGCGGTCGGCATCGTAAAGCTTCAATCAATGCTGGGCCCGAGCAGCGTTTGAATGGCAAAGGGGAAGCGCGCAAAGGCCTAAGCCGCGACTTTTTCAGTCGAAAATGGTCACTTGTTATCTGGATTACGGAAAGCGCCGCCGGGGTGTTCTGCTGTCACTGACCGGAGGCCAAGGAGCCATCATGTCCGCCCAGCCGTATCGGCGTAATGGGCAAACCCGACTGACGAATTAACCGACTGTATTATTTTCCGGGGCCGGCGCTCATGATCAACGATGCCACCGTTTCCGGTTCGTCCATCTGGACGAAGTGACGCGCGCCTTGCAGCAGGTGGAGGTCGGATGCGGGAAAGAGCTCATGGAAACGTCTTGCGACCATACGGTTGAGGTAGGGGTCGGCGTCGCCAAAAATGATGCGGATAGGTCGATCAAACGCGCGCATGTTTTCCTGTCGCTTCGAGCGATCGTTGAGGGTGCCCAAAAGGTCTTCGTTGAGGCCAAAAAAAGCACGATGCGCGCTGGGATTTGCGGTGAACTGTTGGTACAGAATCGGCAAGAACCGATCGCGCACCGCCGGATCGCGGAAGAAACGACCCACCTGCCACCAGTACATGCGGCGAAAGACGAAATCGCCAAATAACCGCGAAACGAAACGAGCGATGACCCGGACGAATGGCGTGGAGAAAAGCCATATCGCTTCCGGCGGACGCAACTCCGGCATAGCGCAATAGTAAGTGTTCAGAAGCACGAGTCCTGCCACCCGGCTGGGATGCTCCAAGGCCCAGTCAATCGCGGGCGGCCCTGAAGCATCGTGGGCCACCAGCACAACGTCTCTGAGTGGCAACTGCTCGATCACGGCGTCCAGCTCCCGCGTCTGGTTGGAGGCCGTAAACCGATAAGTGGAAGGTTTCTCCGATTCGCCCCACCCCAGAAAATCGAAAGTCACTACCCGACGGGTTTGAGCCAAGAATGGAACCAGTCTGTCATGCAAGTGCTGGTTATCGGGAAAACCATGCAGCAAAACGATACAGGGTTCCTCCCCGGGATATTCGCGAGCATGAATGCGGTGTGCGTCAAGTATTACGGAGCGCTCGATAAAGTTCATCGCCTGTTCCTTCATCAACAGCTAACGCAGTTATCACTGGCGGAGTTCTCAGGGACGCGCGGGTAGGACGCCGATGCCCAAGGTTTACGATTACAAGCGGCGCGGCTTTTCGCGCCGTACCGTCGGACCGCGGTGCCAGGCTTTATTCTGTTTGAAGAAGGCCTCAGCGTCAGCCGCCGCACGACTACTTCTTTGTTCCGATCCCCATCTCGCGAAAGCGTTCGATCGCCTCGCCGGGACCGAAATCCTCCAGCTCGAACAGCTGGCGCACCTCGATTTCGCCTTCCTTGCCGTCGACTGCGGGATTGGGAAAGCGCTTGGTCCATTCGAGCGCCTCTTCCCGCGATTTCACCTGGATGAGCGTGTGCCCGGCGATGAGCCCCTTGGTCTCGGCGAAAGGCCCGTCGATGACGCTGCGCTTGTCTCCGGAATACTGGATGCGCCAGCCCTTTGAACTGGCCTGAAGCCCGGAGGCATCGAGCAGCACGCCGGCTTTCTTCAACTCTTCGTGGTACGCCGCCATTTGAGCAATGAGCTCCTCGCTCGGCATGACGCCGGCTTCGGAGTCCTTGGTGGCTTTGACTATGATCATGAATCGCATCGTCAGTCCCTCGTGGTTTATTCGATTAGGCCAACTTTCGGGCGGTCCGCCGGGCCTGTGCCACTATTTGTTCCGCCGATAGTGCGCCGTCATGAATTGGTGCCATTGCCCGTCATCGCCTAGCATGTGCGACCTCAACACCCGGTGGTCGTCGCTCTGGATCTCGATCACGTCCTTGTACTTCGCGAGCTTCCCCTCCTCGGCCCAGCTCGGGCCCTCAGCATTGAGCATCAGCACCTTTTCTTCCGGGTCCAAGTATCCGTCGTACACCCACAGATGGGTCATCATCGAACCCACCCAGGTTCCGACATATCGTTGCTTCTGCGGGTCGTAGCCCAGCGTCATTAAGGTGGTCGCCATGCCACCGCCGGGCATCTCGCCGCGGCCTTCGCACAACACCCAGAGGTCACCCAGTGAACGCACGCTCTCAGACCCCTTGAATTTCTCCGGCGGCTTGTCCGATCCCATCGAGCACTCGGACTCGTAGGTCCATTCGCCCACAAGCTTTTGCAGCCACTGGTGTTCGTTCTGCGGTTCGGTGTTCATTGTTAATCTCCTATCTGGTCATGATCAGTCTGTCGGCAGGCCCAGGATCTCTACCACCGATCGGTTCCCTGCCGAATCAGGGCCTATTCAGCGATTCATTTATCGTTGTTCATAGGCTTGCCTTAGGGTCTCTATATCGATCTTATTCATTTGAAGCATGGCCTTCATGACCCTTGCCGATTTTCCGGCATCCGTGTCATTCAACATTTCGCCTAAAACGGTGGGTATGATCTGCCACGACACCCCATATTTGTCTCTGAGCCAGCCGCACCCATGTGTTTCTCCGCCTTCGGAGAGCTTCGCCCACAACTCGTCCACCTCGTCCTGCGTCCTGCAGTTGACGAAGAACGATATGGCCGGCGAGAAAGTGAACTGCGGGCCGCCGTTCAACGCAATAAATTCTTGTCCCTCGAGTTGGAATGTCGCGGACATGACCGTTCCTTTCGGGCCAGGTCCGGCTTCTCCATAGCGCATGATGCTCACGATCTTTGAATGGTCAAAAATGGAGGTGTAAAAATGCATGGCCTCCTCGGCCTTGCCGTCGAACCACAAGAACGGGGTTATTTTTTGCACAGGGGCTTTACTCCTTAATATGAACGAGACGACCCATGACTTGCTCATGGGCGTTCATAGAGAGCGACCGTCAAAGTGTTGGACGGGCAGAGACGAAAAATCGATGTCTTCCAGGCAGCGGACATTGATGGCCGCCATGGGATTGCCCGAAGGGTCGATTGCTTCGCCGAAGGGGTGAATTCCGCACTTCGGGCAGAACCGGTGCTTGATGATATGTTTGTTGAATGTGTAGGTGCTCAGATTCTCCTCGGGCGTGAGCAGCCGAAGCTGTTGCCGCGGAACGAACCAGAGCAGCGATCCTTTCCGCGAGCAGATCGAGCAGTTGCAGTCCATG
>DATIXD010000028.1:0-3627 GCA_035518875.1 Methylococcaceae bacterium
CTGCAACGTGCTGCCGATCGCTCCATCGACGTACCGGCTACACGCGGGCCGTCAGGCTGATCCCACCCGAAGATCGGAGCGAGCCCAACGCGATGAGCGCCTCTGCGAACAAATCCATCGGGTTTGGGAGGAGAACTTCCAGGTCTACGGCGCCGACAAGATCTGGCGCCAGTTGCAACGCGAGGGCCTGGAGGTGGCCCGCTGCACGGTGGAGCGGCTGATGCGGCAGCTGGGCCTAAAGGGCGTGCGGCGCGGCCGATCGGTCAAGACCACGGTCGGCGATCAAGGAGCTCCCTGCCCGCTGGACCGAGTCAACCGCCAGTTCACGGCGGATCGACCCAATGCGCTGTGGGTGGCGGATTTTACTTATGTCGCCACGTCGCAGGGCTTCGTCTACGTGGCCTTTATTATCGACGTCTTCGCCCGCTATATCGTCGGCTGGAAGGCCTCCCGCACCGCCCACGCCGACTTCGTGCTGGACGCACTGGAGCAAGCCCTCTACGCCCGTCAGCCCGGCCCCGGCGATTTGATCCATCATAGCGATCGGGGCGCGCAATACGTGTCGATCCGCTATACCGAGCGTCTGGTTGAAGCCGGCATTGAGCCCTCGGTCGGCAGTGTGGGCGACTCTTACGACAACGCTTTGGCCGAGACCATCAACGGGCTGTACAAAGCCGAGGTGATCCATCGGCAGTCCTGGAAGACCCCGGAGACGGTAGAATGGGCCACCCTGACTTGGGTGGACTGGTTCAACCATCGCCGGCTGCTGGAGCCGATCGGCTACATTCCCCCCGCCGAGGCCGAAGCCGCCTATTACCACCGTGTCACCGAGCCAGCCAGGGCGGAGTGACTCACAACAATCAGCCTCCGGGAAACCCGGGGCGGTTCAGGCGGCCCGGTTGCTGGGGGTGTGTGAACGGACGTTTCGGCGGTATATCGACCGCTATGAGGAGGACGGCTTGCAGGGGTTGATCGACAAACGGCTGGCTCAGGTTTCACACCGCCGGGCGCCGGTGGATGAGGTGTTGCGACTGGTGGAGCACTACCGGCGCCGGCATGACGGGTGGAGCGCGAAGCACTTTTATGCCTGGTATCGACGCGACGGCGGCACGCGCAGTTATACCTGGGTCAAGAGCCGGCTGCAGGAGGCGCAGGCGGTGCCCAAGGCCGAGCGCCGTGGGGCGCATCGGAAGCGGCGAGAACCCAGCCCGTGGCCCGGGATGCTGCTCCACCAGGATGGTTCAACCCATGAATGGGTGCCGGGGCAGATGTGGGATTTGATCGTCACGATGGACGACGCCACTAATGAGCACTACTCGATGTTTTTCGTCGAGCAAGAAGGGACCCTCAGTAGCCTGCAAGGGGTGCGCGAGGTGGTGGCGGCGCGGGGCCTGTTTTGTGCTCTCTACACCGACCGGGGCAGCCACTACTGGACCACCCCCGAGGCGGGCGGGAAGGTGGACAAGGTGAACCTGACCCAGTTCGGCGAGGCCATGAAGCGCTTGGGGATCGAGATGATTCCCGCTTATTCCCCGGAGGCGCGGGGGCGTTCCGAGCGGGCCTTCGCCACCCACCAGGCCCGCCTGCCCAAGGAATTAGCCTTAGCCGGCATCACCGAGATGGCGGCGGCTAACCGTTACCTGGATAGCCTCTATCGGCCCGCGTTCAATCTGGAGTTCAGCCACCCAGCGCGGGAGGAGGGTTCGGCGTTTGTCCCCTACCACGGCGGTCCTTTGGACGACCTCTTGTGTGAACAGTATGAGCGCACGGTGGGGAAGGATAACTGCGTTCGTTTCGAGGGACTGGTCTTGCAGATCCCGGCCGACCGCCACCGCTGCCATTACGTCAAGGTCACGGTGCGGGTCCATCGCTATGCCGATGGGAGCCTTTCGATCTTTCACGGCCCGCGCCGGTTAGCGGGATATGGGGCTGATGGCCATCGGCTCGATTCTGGTTTAAAGGTCGCCGCGTAAGCCCGCTTCGCGGTTGCCGCGCGGTGTCCCCCCGCGCACTTAATTAAACTCGATCTTCAAGTTTTTCGCGGTTGACATCATGGGCAAGCTGAGCCTAGGCCGTAGCGGAAGCCTGCACCGCTCGGTACCGTAACGACGGGGTGGGTTCCTGTCGGCCCAAGTCGCGACCGCTCATGTGCTTGCCTGAGGGAGCCAGGGGAAACCACGTCCTCACCCGCTCCGCCAATTGCGCCAACCGTTCGGCGACATTCTCAGCAGTGGCCACGTCCCGGACGAACTCCAGCAAGGCCTCCCCCTGGCTGAACTGCCGCAGGCTGCCCACGGTGCACGCGGGCAGGTGGTTTTCCAAGCGGGCGGATTGCTCGGGGTGAAGGAGGAGGGCATGGTCTAGCAGCAGGCTCAGGGTCAGGCTTCGGCTTGACCCCTCCTCGCCGGGCTGTTTGGCCAGTGGCCCCCATCCTTCATAGAGCTTCCAGTCCGAGAAGAAAACCTCCACCAGCCATCTCAGGGTGTAGGTTCTGACGATGTCCAGGGTGCGCCAACTCAAATCCGTGGCGACCAGGAAGCGGTATTCGGATTCGCCCGGATACTTCAGGGCGACCACGAAGCGCATCTTGCCGTGCGCGCAGACGTGCAGCCGGGCACTGCCGACCACCGCCTCGATCTCCTCGCCGCCCCGGATGCGTAGGCGCAAGGGAACTCCGGGAGAGGTGCGGAAATAGTCCGTCAGCGACCATTGCCTGCCTCGGAACCGGATGTTCTGGTTGCCCCGCAACTGGCTAATGGCCTGGACCTGGCCGCACCGCCGGGAGGCTTCGTCCAAGAACGGCTGAGTGCCGAACAGCGCGTCGGCCAGCACCGCCTTCACCACAATCCCCGGATGATGCCGACGGAATTCCCCGATCAGTTCCAGCACTTGCTCCGCCTTGCCGGGATAGTTCGGATCCGGCGCGGGCGCCGCCGGGCGGTCCGGCTTCTTCACACCCGCCCGCTTGAGGCGCCGGTCCTCGCGCCGCCACTCGGCCCACTTCGGGTCGGGCTGATGGAATCGGAATCCCACCGGCACCGTGATTTTGGGTGTGACCAGCACCAGAAACACCAGGCACTGACCGTTGAAATAGCCCCCGCTCTTCTTGTCGAACACCTTGTGCGCCTTCCAGATCCGCCGCGTCCGCTTGGCCCGCCGGTGGTCGCTGTCGTCCGCCACCAGCACGCCTTCCGTGATCCCGTGCTGGCGCAGCACCAGGAATACGCTGGCCCGCAGCAGCCCATCCCACGCCAATTTGGAGTGCCGGAACATCCACGACAGCGCTCCCAGCCGGTAGCCGCCCAGTCCCGCCCGCTCGAACGCCTTCCAGCACACCGTGTTGGTCAGCAATACCCCCATCAGGCAGAACTTAAGCCAGACCCGCTGCGCCCGGCTCAGTTTCCGACCGGGTGATTGCGACCTGACTGCCTCATCCAGTGCTTCTACGTAACCCTCAATGAACGGCAGCGGGGTGGCGAAAATGGCGGCGACTCCTCTTGGCGTAAACCTACATTGTCGCCCATCTTGTCAAGCAGGAAAAACTTGAAGATCGAGAGATATGACCAGCAACGGAGCGAAAAACGCCATTCTTCCGGGAGGGATTGCCGGAATCCAGCCAAAAGTTAC
>DATIXD010000029.1:0-6112 GCA_035518875.1 Methylococcaceae bacterium
GATTTGGCCGAGCAGGGCAAGACCTTGTTGCTGAAAGGGCGTGGCCTTGAACTCAAGCCCCTGATTAACCGCGGTTTTGATTTGCGCCGCGAGATTTGCCCGATTTCCGAGGCCAATCTGCGAATGATCGAAACCGCGCGATCTGTCGGCGCGTCCTCCCAATTCGCCGGTTCCGGGGGCGCCATCATCGGAATTCACGACGAAGAAACGATGTATCCGGCTCTTCAAAAGGAGCTCAATGCGATCGGGTGCATCGTGCTCAAGCCGACAATCACCTAATCAGAGGAATGGGTTCTGTGACGGTTACTGTGAAACGGAGCACGGGCAAAACGCCGGATGATCCGCAATCGAAGTGATCACAAGAAATCGCCCGGCTCGAGTGAGATCGCTGAAGGCCCCCGCATCACGCCGTCCACATCCCCCAGCGGTCTGGGGCTACCTAATTGTCGCGCCACATAGGTCGACGGGGACTTTTTGATCGTTTCGTGGCGCAATCGCCGCAGTTCTCAAAGCGCAGTGATAAGCGCTGTCATCAAATTGCAATCGTCCTGCAACCGTATTTAAACATAAGGTCGCTAATTTCAACCGACAAGATAGCGGCAACGCCGAACGCGATATTCGTAATGGGCGAATAGTTCGCGCGAGCCTGCATTTGTCGCAGGCAACTGACCTTTTAGCAATTTCGAGACAGCATGAAAGCATTATTCGTCTGCGGTTCGCTGAATCAAACCAAGATGATGCACAAGATTTCGCAGCATCTTCCGCAATTTGACGCCTATTTCACGCCTTTCTTTTGCGATGGCCTGGGACTTTTGGTTCAACGCTCCGGCGCGCTCGACTTCACCGTGCTGGGCGGACGGTTCGTCAAGCAGACGATGCGCTATCTGACGGAGCACGGCGTGCAATTCGATTTCGAGGGGCGGGGACGGCGCTACGACCTGGTGGTGACCTGCAGCGATCTCATCGTGCCCCGGCGAATCCGGTGTTCCAAATTGGTGCTGGTGCAGGAAGGCATGACCGATCCGGAAAACTTCGCCTACCACTTGGTCAGGACCTTGCGTTTGCCGCGCTGGATGGCCCAGACCTCGACCACGGGTCTATCCGATCTCTACGACATCTTCTGCGTAGCCTCGGAGGGCTACCGCGAGTTGTTCGTCGGGAAAGGCGTGCGCAGGGAGAAGGTGCGGGTCACCGGCATTCCCAACTTCGACCATTGCGAATCGTATCTGGATAACGATTTTCCGCACTGCGACTACGTGCTGGTCGCCACCTCCGACATGCGGGAAACCTTCAGGTATGAGAACCGCCGGAAATTCATCGAGAAGGCGAAGCGCATCGCCGGCGGCCGGCCCCTGATATTCAAGTTTCATCCTAACGAAGACCCACATCGGGCCGGTCGGGAAGTGGAACGTTATGCGCCGGGGGCCCTGCACTATAGCGAGGCCAACACCGACCACATGATCGCCAACTGTGAGACGCTGGTGACCCGCTATTCCTCGGTGGTCTATGTGGCGGCGGCGCTGGGCAAGGAAATCCATTGCGACCTACCGCCGGAACATTTGCAGCGGCTTCTGCCTCTACAAAACGGCGGCATGTCGGCGCGTAACATCGCCGCCGAATGCCTCAAGCTCTTCGAGCCCGGTGTCGCGCCGCCGCGCCGTCCGGCTGGACTATTCAGCCGCTCCAATTTCCGGCTTCCAAGGCGCCTGGGTGCAAAGCAGGAGCATCGCGGATGACAGGACAGTTAGTCCTGGCGGTCCAAGCCCGGAGCGGCTCCAGCCGGCTGCCCGGCAAAGTCTTGATGGAGGCGTGCGGAAAGTCGCTCCTAGAGCTCATGCTTGAGCGACTCGCCCGAGTCCGCACGCCAAACCGCCTTGTGGTCATCACCACCACCGATCCTCAGGACGAGCCGCTTGCCAGTCTCTGCCGCGGTCTCGGGATCGAGGTTTTTCGTGGGCATCCCACCGATCTTCTGGAACGGCATTACCTCGCTGGCCTGGTTTTCGGCGCCGACGCCATTGCCAAGATTCCTTCCGATTGTCCGCTGATCGATCCGACAGTGGTTGACTCGGTGTTGGAGCGATACAGCCGTGGGGATTGTGAGTACGCCAGCAACCTGCATCCGGCGTCCTTTCCCGATGGCAACGATGTGGAAGTCATCGGCATGGAAGCCCTCGGAACGGCATGGCGCGAGGCGGAGTTGCCCATGGAGCGCGAACACACCACACCGTTCATCTGGGAACGGCCCGAGCGCTTTAGGCTGGCGAACGTGCTGTGGGAAACGGATACGAACGGGGAATCGATGCGTGACTATTCCATGTCGCACCGCTGGACCCTGGACTACCCGGAAGACTACGAGTTTATTCGGCGAGTTTACCAAGAGCTGTACCCCGCGAATCCGAATTTCGGACTCGCCGACATCCTCGACCTACTGGAAATCAAGCCCGAAATGGCAGCCATCAACGCGGCCTATGCCGGTGTCAACTGGTATCGCAACCACCTTCCGGAATTGAAAACCATCAATGCCCGGCATACCCGCTCAGTCCTGCAGGATTCCTGAAATTGCCATGACCGAAACCGAGGAACAGGAACTCAAACACATCGCCCATCGGGTGCGTCGGCACGTGATCCGCATGGCGACGGATGGCGGATGTTTCATCGGCGCGTCCTTGTCGTGCGTCGACATGCTGACCTATCTGTACAAGCGCTGGCTGAACGTGCAACAGGATAATCTCTGTGATCCGCAGCGCGACTATCTGCTGCTATCCAAGGGACACGATGTTCCGGCGCTTTACGGCCTGTTCGCCGAACTGGGTTTCCTCGACTCCCGTCGACTCGACCGCCATCTGAAAACCGATGACCACATCTATTGGCATCCCAACCGCAACATTCCCGGCGTCGAGTTCCATGCCGGATCGCTCGGCCACTTGCTGAGCGTCGGCTTGGGGATAGCCCTGGACATCAAGCTCCGCAAGGGTGCAGGGCGGGTCGTTGTGATTCTGGGAGATGGGGAAACCAACGAAGGTTCGGTCTGGGAAGCCGTGTTGGTGGCCGCGGCGAAGAAGCTCGACAACCTGGTGGCCATCGTCGACCGCAACGGATTTCAGGCCAATCTGGCAACGGAGGAACTGATTCCCCTGGAGCCGCTTCCAGAGAAATTCGCCGCTTTCGGCTGGGACACCCTGCGCCTGGATGGGCACGATTTCAATGCCTTGGAACAGGGACTGTCCGGAATACCACGCGCTTGCGATAGGCCCACGGCTATCGTCGCGGACACCGTGCGGGGCCAGGGACTTCCCAGCATCGCCGCTCGCGCCGACCGCTGGTTCTGCAACTTTACCCGCGAAGAAGTCGACATGCTGCTCGAGGAACTGGAAGGCACCCGCCACGCCGTGATCGAGAGCGAAATCATCATCGCCCGCTGATCACACCTTCATGCCCCTGCAACCGAGATTTAAAACTTACGAGGACGGGATTTGCTCGCTGGTGGAAACCGACGAGCGCTTCATCGTCATGACCGCCGAAAACCGATCCGCCATCCGTAGCCTCCCGGGCAGAATTGGCGAGCGCTTCATCGACCTCGGCATTTGCGAGCAGACCATGATCGGCGCCGCGGCCGGCCTCGCGCTCCGCGGCCGGATACCCGTCGTGCATGCGCTCGCCACCTTTCTCACCCTGAGGGCATTCGAGTTCATCCGCACCGACGTGGGCATCGCAAAGTTGCCCGTGAAACTGGTCGGCACCTTCACCGGCTTCGCTTCCGAAGCCAATGGTCCCACCCATCAGGCGCTGGAAGACATTGCGCTGATGCGCGGCATTCCCGGCGTGAACGTCTGGTGCCCGGCCGATGAGGAAGACCTGGTGCTCGGGCTGGAAGCGGTGATGCTCGATCCCGCGCCCTGTTACATCCGCTACAACGCCTGCCGGCCCAGCGTCGTCCATGAACAGCCCTTTCGCATGGGCTGCGCCGAGATATTGCAGGAAGGCAGCGACCTCACCCTGCTGACTTACGGGGCGTTGCTCGGCGAATGCCTCAAGGCCGCCCAGCTTCTGGACGATGCCGGCTATTCCGTGGGCCTGGTGAACATGCGCATGCTCAAGCCCGCGGATACCGACACCATCCTGGCCTCGGCCCGTGGCTCGAAGCTTTTGGTCACCGTCGAGGACCACTTCAAGACCGGCGGACTTTACACCGTCGTCGCCGAAACCCTGGTCGAACACGGATTTGCCTCGCGGGTCCTGCCCATCGCCCTGGACCAGCGCTGGTTCAAGCCGGCCCTGCTCAATGACGTGCTCGCGTATGAAGGTTTTACCGGGGCCGCCATTGCGGGGCGGATCAAAGATCACCTTATTCAAACCACTTGGTAATCAAGCCATGCCCAACAAAGTCGAATTCAATGCCCACCTTCCGGACATCACCGAATCCAACGTGCTATGGGCCCGTTCGGAAGGGCTGATCCCCGCCGGCACCCAGACCTTGGCCAAGGGGCCAACCCAGTTTTCCAAGGGCGTTGCGCCCAAGTATCTGCGCCGCGGCAAGGGCGCCCGAGTATGGGACGTGGATGGCAACGAGTTCCTGGACTACAACATGGGCATCGGCCCCATCATCCTGGGTTACTGCCATCCCGCCGTGGACGAAGCGATTCGGCACCAACTGGAAGACGGCATCGTTTTTTCCCTCATGCATCCGCTCGAGGTGGAACTGGCCGAACTCCTGCGCGAAGTGGTGCCCCATGCGGAATCCGTGCGCTTTTCCAAGACCGGCTGCGACGTGACCAGCGCCGCCGTCCGCCTGGCCCGAGCCTATACCGGCCGCGAGCGCGTGCTGTGCTGCGGATATCACGGTTGGCACGACTGGTACATCTCGGTGACCGACCGCAATGCCGGCATCCCGGCTTATACCGGCGAACTCACACACACCTTTAGCTACAACGATCTCGATTCCGTGATCGATGCGATCGACGACGGCACCGCCTGCGTCATCCTCGAACCTTTCGTATTCGAGCGGGAGAACGGCAATTTCCTCGCGGGTCTTCGGGAAATCTGCGATCGCTACGGTGCCTTGCTGATTTTCGACGAGATGTGGACGGGGTTTCGCTGTGCGCTCGGGGGCGCCCAGGAGTTTCTCGGCGTACGCGCCGACCTAGCCCTATTTTCCAAAGCCATGGCCAACGGCATGCCCATCTCGGCCATCACCGGGCGACGGGACGTCATGTCCTTGTTGGAGAAGGATGTGTTCTTTTTCACCACCTTTGGGGGCGAAGCCTTGTCGTTGGCGGCGTCGATTGCCTGCATTCAGTTCATCCGTGACCACGCCGTCACCCAGGACATTGCAGGACTCGGGCAACGCTTGTTGAACGGGGTGAACGGGGTCACAGCCGAACTCGGTTTGGACTGCATCAGCCTGGCCGGCTATCCCTTCCGTACCCTCCTGAACTTCTCGGCGTCGGCCGGCAATCCGTTGGAAATGAAGACCCTGGTGCAGCAGGAGTTGCTGCGCCGGGGAATTCTCTGGTCGGGCATCCACAACCTGTGTTTCGCCCACACGCAGGAAGATGTGGATTACACGGTGCGGGCGTTTGCCGAAGCCCTGGGCGTTCTGAAGGAGGCCGTTGCAGCCGGCGACGTAAGGACCCGTCTGCATGGCGAACTGCTGCAACCGGTCTTCCGTAAGACCAGCAACTTCCACGTGAAGCCGCGCGTGACCCTGGAAAGGCGAAGCGGATGAGTCTTTCCGAACGTTTCGATCTCACCGGCCGCACCGCGATCGTCACCGGCGCCGCCGGTTTGCTGGGGCGTCAGCACTGCAGGGCCCTGGCAGAGGCGGGTGCAAGGGTGGTGGTTACCGACACGGACCAATCCGCCTGCGAAGGCGTCGCCCGGGAGTTGGGGGAATTCGCCTTGGGAGTCGCCGCCGACGTAACCGATCCCCACTCGGTACGGGAATTATTGCAAGCGGTGTTGGAACGAACCGGCCGAGTCGATGTGCTGGTCAACAATGCCGCCATCAACGACATGTTCGAGAACCCATCGGCGGCGTTGGCGCTGTCCCGCTTCGAGAACTATCCCCTGGAGCTGTGGAAGCGCTCGCTGGACGTCAATGTCACGGGCG